>NZ_JBFALJ010000016.1:0-201836 GCF_040660195.1 Streptomyces sp. NPDC050147
CATATCTGGCGTTGACTTTTGGCACGCTGTTGAGTTCTCAAGGAACGGACGCTTCCTTTGTACTCACCCTCTCGGGCTTTCCTCCGGGCGCTTCCTTCGTTGTGTTCCAAACTCTATCAGGACTTTTTCGCCTCCCTGACCACTCATCTGCGAGCACGCAGAATCTGACCCAGGGATTAGGATCTGTCTTGGTAGATGCCACCGAGTCCGGACGCTTGCCGCGTCGCTTGCCTCAGGCGGGAGTCCGACTGTACATCGGTGGTTGGGGCGGGCGCAAATCGTTTGTGCGGTGCCCCTACTCAGTCATCCGGGACCACTCGCGCGGAACCGGGACTTTTTATGACTTACCCTTCTGAACAGCGCGTCGTCCAGGACAGGTAGTGACGGCGGCTACGTATCTCCACCCCCTGGGAGGCTTGCCATGACCAGCGTGACGTCCCCGCTTGCCGGACGCGCCATTGGGCTCTCTGCTGTACCGGACCCCGTCTTCTCCGGCGCGATGGTCGGGCCCGGCACGGCCATCGACCCCGCGCGCGAGCCCTCCGTGGCTGTCGCCCCCGTCGACGGCATCGTCGTCTCGCTCCATCCCCACGCCTTCGTCGTCGTGGACGACCAGGGACACGGTGTGCTGACGCACCTGGGGATCGACACCGTCCAGCTCAATGGCGAGGGCTTCGAGCTGCTCGTCAACAAGGGCGACACCGTTCAGCGCGGTCAGTCCATCGTGCGCTGGGACCCGGCGGGCGTCGAGGCGGCCGGCAAGTCTCCGATCTGCCCGATCGTGGCGCTCGAGGCCACTGCCGAGTCCCTTTCCGGTCTCGTGGAGGATGGCGACGTAAAGGCTGGGGACTCCCTCTTCAGCTGGAAGTGACGCCGCCGTCCCTGACGGCAGGCACGACATACACCGCGGCGGCTGGGCCCGTCGCTCTATCGGAGACGGGTGAAATGGAGACAACGCTGCGAGGCGTCGGCGTGAGCCACGGTGTGGCGATCGGCGAGGTTCGGCACATGGGGACGGCGGTGCTTGAGCCGCCTGCCAAGCAGATTCCCGCGGAGGAAGCGGAGCGCGAACAGGGGCGCGCCCGCCAGGCGGTGGAAGCTGTGGCGGCCGACCTGAATGCGCGCGGCAACCTGGCCGGTGGTGAGGCGCAGGGAGTTCTCGAGGCGCAGGCCATGATCGCTCAGGACCCGGAACTCATGGCTGACGT
This sequence comes from Streptomyces sp. NPDC050147, assembly GCF_040660195.1. Classification (NCBI taxonomy): domain Bacteria; kingdom Bacillati; phylum Actinomycetota; class Actinomycetes; order Kitasatosporales; family Streptomycetaceae; genus Streptomyces; species Streptomyces sp. NPDC050147. Next base: position 1,209 of record NZ_JBFALJ010000016.1, read on the forward strand.
CGACCGTCGGGTGACCGTCGGCAGCTCGGCCGAGCGCGCCATCTATGACGCGTTCTCGCACTACCGCGAGCTGCTCGCGGGCGCCGGCGAGTACATGGCCGGTCGCGTCGCTGACCTTGATGACGTGCGGAATCGTATCGTCGCCCGTCTGCTGGGCGTTCCGATGCCCGGCGTTCCGGACAGCGACGAGCCCTACGTCCTGATCGCGCGTGACCTCGCGCCGGCGGACACGGCTCTGCTCGACCCCACGCTGGTGCTCGGTTTCGTGACCGAGGAAGGCGGACCGACCAGTCACAGCGCGATTCTCGCGCGTGCGCTCGGTGTGCCGGCGATTGTCGCGCTGCCGGGCGCGGGTGAGCTGGCCGAGGGCACGGTTGTCGCCGTGGACGGCAGCACCGGTGAGATCTTCGTCGAGCCGAGTGCGGAGAAGAGGGCTCAGCTCGAGGCCTCGGCGGCCGAGCGCAAGGCCGCTCTCGCCGCGTCGACCGGTCCCGGTGCGACGTCCGACGGGCACAAGGTGCCGTTGCTGGCCAACATCGGCGGTCCCGCCGACGTGCCTGCGGCGGTGGAGGCCGGGGCCGAGGGTGTCGGTCTCTTCCGCACCGAGTTCCTCTTCCTCGACGACAGCAGCAAGGCGCCGTCGGAGGAGAAGCAGGTCGAGGCGTACCGCAAGGTCCTCGAGGCGTTCCCCGAGGGTCGTGTCGTCGTGCGTGTGCTCGATGCGGGTGCCGACAAGCCGCTCGACTTCCTGACCCCCGGCGATGAGCCGAACCCGGCGCTTGGCGTGCGCGGTCTCCGGTCGCTGCTCGAGCACCCCGATGTGCTTCGTACGCAGCTGACGGCGCTTGCCAAGGCCGTGGAGGGGCTGCCGGTCTACCTCGAGGTCATGGCGCCGATGGTTGCCGACCGTATCGACGCGAAGGCGTTCGCCGACGCGTGCCGTGAGGCGGGACTGCAGGCCAAGTTCGGTGCCATGGTGGAGATTCCGTCGGCCGCTCTTCGGGCGCGCTCGATTCTCCAGGAGGTCGAGTTCCTGTCGCTCGGCACCAATGACCTCGCGCAGTACGCGTTCGCGGCCGACCGTCAGGTGGGCGCTGTGTCGCGGCTCCAGGACCCGTGGCAGCCCGCGCTGCTCGACCTGGTCTCGCTGTCCGCCGAGGCGGCCAGGGCCGAGGGCAAGAGCTGTGGCGTGTGTGGCGAGGCGGCTTCCGACCCGCTGCTCGCGTGTGTGCTGACCGGTCTCGGTGTCACCTCCCTGTCGATGGGTGCGGCGTCCATTCCCTACGTGCGGGCGACGCTGGGCAAGTACACGCTGGCTCAGTGCGAGCGTGCGGCGTCCGCCGCGCGTGCCGCGGACAGTGCCGAGGATGCGCGGAAGGCGGCGCAGGCCGTTCTGTCCGGCGAGTAGCCGCAAGCAAGTGTGTGAGGGGCGCTCCATCCGTCGTGGGTGGGGCGCCCCTCGGCGTTCAGTGGCGGTGTCCCCCCTCGGCTTCCGCGTCCCCGACGGTCGGTGCGGCACAGTAGTCGACGCCGGATTCCGGGGCGACCAGATCCCCTGACACCGCGTCGGTGCAGTAGGCGTCGAAGACCTCGGCCGCGGTCAGGGGCAGCAGTCGCTCGCCGTGCAGGCGCCAGCCCTGGACGCGGTCGCGTCGGCCGTCCGCGACGGTGCGCATCACCAGGCCCGCGGCGCTGTGGGTGGCGATGCCGGCCGCGAGGATCGTGGTGAACTCCAGGGCTTCGGTCTCGTCGAGCTGCGTGTTGCCCTCGGTGTCCTGTGCCGTGTGCAGAGCGGCGAGGAGTGTCTCCGGGGCCGCGGGCACGCTGCACACGAGGTGCCGGGTGCCGGGGCCGGGGATGTCGAGCAGCTGGACGAGGAGGTCCGATGCCCGGTTGAAGGCGGCGCGGCCGATGTCCTCGCCGCAGACCGCGCAGGCGCCGAGGCGGGCCAGGAGCATGGTCGCGTACTCCCAGGTGGCCCGGCGGACCGCTTCGTCGACGAGGTCGGGGAGCAGATCGGCGAGTGGTCGGCCGTCGTACGGCACGGTGGGCCCTGTGGCGGCGAGTTCGGCGGTGAAGCGGGTGCGGCTGGCCGGGGCGTCGGGGTCCAGGCCGGCCTCGGCGCAGTACTCCGCGTACTCCTCGGGGTCGAAGAGGGCGATGGCGGTGTGCCCGCCCTCGGACGCGAGTGATCTGAGGAGGCCTTCGGCCTGCCGGAGGTAGGTCGTGTGGTCGTCGAAGGTGAAGGTTCGGTAGCGGCGCATCGCCGCGAAGTCGTCCTCGTCGGCCAACAGGCCGATGGTACCGGCGACTTCGCGGCGTAGTGCCCGCCGCATGGTGGTGTGCTGGGTGCGCGTCATGATTCCCCCTGCGGTACGTCGGTCAATGCTCACTCAGAGTAATTGCGGGCACTGACAACGGCGGCTGGGCGGGAGTTCAGGAGCGCTTGCGGGCCAGGTCCTCGTAGAAGCGGAGGAGGTCGAGGTTGTCCACCGAGCCGGGGTTGACCGCCTTGTCCAGCGCGGTGCCCTGGAGCAGTCGCTTGACCGGGACCTCGATGCGCTTGCCGGTGAGGGTGTGGGGGATGCCGGGGACCTCGATGACCTCGTCGGGGACGTGGCGCGGGGAGAGCTGTGCGCGGATCGTCTGCTTGATGCGCTCACGCAGGCCGTCGTCGAGGGTGGCGCCGGGCGCGAGGTGGAGGAACAGGGGCATCCAGTAGCCGCCGTCGGGCTGTTCGACGCCGATGACGAGGGCTTCGCGGATTTCGGGGAGGCGTTCTACCGCTTCATAGATGTCGGCCGAGCCCATGCGTACGCCTTGGCGGTTGAGCGTGGAGTCGGAGCGGCCGTGGATGACGACGGAGCCGTGCGAGGTCACGGTGATCCAGTCGCCGTGGCGCCAGACGCCGGGATAGGTGTCGAAGTAGCTGTCGTGGTAGCGGCTGCCGTCCGGGTCGTTCCAGAAGTGGATCGGCATGGAGGGCATCGGGTTGGTGACCACGAGTTCGCCGACCTCGTCGACGAGGGGTTTGCCCTGGGGGTCCCAGGCCTGGAGGTCCGTGCCGAGGCCGGGGGCCTGGAGCTCGCCGATGTGTACGGGGAGGGTCGGTACGGCTCCGGCGAAGCAGGAGCAGACGTCCGTGCCGCCGCTGACCGAGGCCGTCCACAGGCCGCCGGGCGTGTCTTCGAACTCGTCGTGCAGCCAGCGGAATCCGTCGGGCGGGAGCGGGGATCCGGTCGTTGCGACGCACTTGACGGTGGAGAGGTCGAAGTCGCGGGCCGGGTGCACGCCCGCCTTGCGGCAGGCCATGACGTAGGCCGCCGATGTGCCGAAGAGCGTGGCCTTCGTGCGTTCGGCGATGCGCCACTGGGCGCCGGTGTCGGGGTAGCCGGGGCTGCCGTCGTAGAGGACGATCGTGGTGCCGGTGAGGAGGCCGGAGACGAGGAAGTTCCACATCATCCAGCCGGTGGACGTGTACCAGAAGAAGCGGTCCTCGGGGCCCAGGTCGCAGTGCAGGCCGAGCTGCTTGAGGTGTTCGACGAGGATGCCGCCCTGGGACTGGACGATGGCCTTGGGCAGGCCTGTCGTGCCGGAGGAGTAGAGCACCCACAGGGGGTGGTCGAACGGGACCGGCTCGAAGACCGGGATCGTGTCCGAGGCGGTGAGGGCGGCCCATTCCAGGGCGCCCTCGGGGGCCTCGGTGCCAAGCAGCGGGATGTGGACGACGGCGCGCAGCGTGGGCAGTTCGCGGCGCAGTTCGGCGACGGCGTCGCGGCGGTCGTGCTCCTTGCCGCCGTAGCGGTAGCCGTCGACGGTGAACAGGACGACCGGTTCGACCTGCTGGAAGCGGTCGAGGACGCTGCGTGCGCCGAAGTCCGGGGCGCAGGAGGTCCAGACGGCGCCGACGGCCGCGGTGGCCAGGAGGGCGACGACGGCCTGCGGGATGTTCGGGACGTAGCCGCTGACGCGGTCTCCGGGGCGCACGCCGAGGGTGCGCAGTTCGGCCGCCAGGGAGCCGACTTGGCGGCGCAGCTCGCCCCAGGTGACGGCGGCCGGTTCGTGGGTCTCGTCCACGTGGAGGAGGGCCGGGTCGTTGGTGCGTGAGGGGTCCTCCGCGGCCCGCAGTGCGTGTTTGGCGTAGTTGAGCGTGGCTCCGGGAAACCATTGGGCACCGGGCATCGAGCGGTCGCCGAGTACGCGCGCGTAGGGCGTCGAGAACCGCACGTCGAACCAGTCGGTCACCGCTTTCCAGAACGTGTCCAGTTCGTCCACGGACCAGCGGTGCAGCGCCGCGTAGCCGCCGTCGGCGGGTGCTCCGTGGTGTTCGGCGGCCCATGCCTGGAATCGCGTGATCTGCGCGGCGGCGATCCGTTCCTGGTCGGGCTGCCAGAGCGGTGAGGGGTTCGCTGAGGACATGGGGCGGCTCCCGGGCTTTACGCGTCGTATGCGTGTGGGTGCGCGCGTGCTGGTTGTGCGCGCGACACGGCTGACAGGGACGATGCCACGTGATCGATTGCGGCACCAGGGTGTGCCTCACACAGTCGGCGAGGCGGCTGTGTGCCGTCACCCCAGGTGAACGGCAGTTGAACGATCCACACGGGCGGCTTCTTCGGTGGCAGGGTGAGCAGCATGAACGGTCGTGACCTGGTGCGTTCGGTGAAGGCGGTCAGCTTGGTCGGTACGGCGCAGGGGTTGCGTGCGGTGCGGTCCTCTTGGCGTAGGCGGCGGACGGACGCGGCCGGGCTCGCTCCCCGGGGTGTCGAGCGCGCGCGGGTGCCCGGTCCGGTGACGGGCGTGGAGCCGGGGCCCGGCGGCGGGGTGGTGCGGTTCGCCCGTTCCGAGCTGCGGGTGCGGGTCACGACGGGCGGGGCGATCTTCTGGGGCTGGGACGGTGCGGAGCCCGATCCCTCCTACGCGCTGGTCAGCGGGGGCCCTGAGGCGGACCCGCGGGCCGTCCTCGAGCCGGACAAGGAGGGCGGCTGGCGGGTGGTGTCGGAGCGGGCGACGGTGGTCGTGTCGCGGCTGGGCGCCGTGGAGCTGCGGACGCCCGGTGGTCTGATGCTGCGCCGTGATCTGCCGCCTCGCTGGTGGGAGTCGGCCGGCGGTGCCACGCGCTGGCTGCAGCGCTCGCAGGTGGCGGCGGACGCGCGGTTCTTCGGTCTTGGGGGTCGCGCGCGGGGGCCGCGGCTGCGGAACGGGACGTACCGGCTGTGGAACACCGACCCCGGCGGTTCGTTCGGGCCTGGCGACGATCCCTTGTACATCACCATGCCCGTGCAGTTCGTCGTGGCCGATGTCGGCTGTCATCTGGTGTTCCACGACAACACGTGGGACGGCACCGTGGCGGTGCGCGAGGGTACGGAGGGGGCGGGGTCGGGGCATGACAGGGCGGGTGCGTGCGAGGTGCGCATGGACGGCGGGCCGCTGCGATGCTGGGCCATGGTGGGCTCCCCCGCGCGCGTGCTGCACGCCTGGAGCTCCCTGACGGGGCCGCCCGCGCTGCCTCCCGCGTGGGCGCTCGGGCACCATCACGCGCGGTGGGGCTTCGGCAGTGAGCGCGAGGTGCGGCGGATCGTCGCCGGCTACCGGGAGCGGGGGCTGCCGCTGGACGCCGTCCATCTGGACATCGACCACTACGAAGCGCATCAGGTGTTCACCGTCGACAAGGAGACCTATCCCCATGTGCCGCAGCTGGCCGACGACTTGCTCGAGGACGGCGTGCGGCTGGTGTCGATCGTCGATCCGGCGGTGAAGGCCGAGCCGGGCAATGAGGTCTACGACAGCGGCAGCGCGACGGACGCCTTTGTGCGCGATGCCGCGGGGCGGACGGTGCACGGGGTCGTCTGGCCGGGCCGGGCGGTGTATCCCGACTTCACGGACGCGCGGGTGCGGGCGTGGTGGGGCGGCCTCTACAAGGAACGGCTCGCCCAGGGGTTCTCGGGCTTCTGGCACGACATGAACGAGCCGGTGTCCTTCGCCGCCTTCGGGGAGCCGACCTTGCCCCGCTCCGCCCGGCACGCCTTGGAGGGCCGCGGGGGCGACCACCGCGAGGCACACAACGTGTACGGCCTCGGCATGGCGCGCGCCGGGTACGAGGGGTTACGCGAACTGCATCCCCAGGAGCGGCCCTTCTTGTTCTCGCGCTCCGGGTGGGCGGGGATGCAGCGCTACGGAGGGACGTGGTCCGGGGACGTGGCCACGGGGTGGCCGGGGCTGCGGGCGTCTCTGTCGCTGGTGCTCGGTCTGGGGCTGTGCGGTGTGCCGTACTCGGGTCCTGATGTGGGCGGCTTCGACGGCAGTCCGTCACCCGAGCTGTATCTGCGGTGGTTCCAGCTCGGCTCGTATCTGCCGCTGTTCCGCACGCACGCCGCGCTGCGGGCCGGGCGCAGGGAGCCCTGGGAGTTCGGTCCTGATGTGCTGGAGCACGCGCGCGTGGCGCTCGACGAACGCCGCCGGCTGCTGCCCTACTTCGTGACGCTCGCGCATCTGGCTCGGCGTACGGGAGCGCCGTATGCGCGGCCTGTGTGGTGGGGCAGTCCGGAGGACCGGGGGTTGCGTGACTGCGAGGACGCGTTTCTGCTCGGGGACTGTCTGTTGGTGGCGCCCGTGTTCGAGCCGGGGGCCGTCCGCCGTACGGTTCGGCTGCCGGCGGGCCGCTGGTACGACACGGCGACCGGCCAGGCGTACGAGGGACCGGCCCGTGTCCTCCTGGAGGCTCCGCTGTCCCGCATCCCCGTGCTCGCGCGGGCCGGCGCGGTGCTGCCGGTGCAAGGTGCCGACGGCGGGTTGGAACTGGAGGTGTGGGCTCCGGCGCCGGGGCGTACGGGGGGCGGCCTGGTGGTCAGGGACGCGGGTGACGGGTGGGAGGAGCCGGAGATCGAGCGGTTCACCGCGCGGTGGGCCGGAAAGCGTGTGGTGGTCGTGCGGGACGGCGAGGAAGCGGGTGATGTCGGGCTGCCGGTGACGGTGCGGGGAAGCGCGTGCCGTCAGATGTAGCGCCCCTCGAACCAGGCGCGTACGGCCAAGGTGTGCAGGGGGAAGGCGAGTTCGGCCGGGCGGTGCAGCAGGTGCCAGCCTTCGGTCTCGTCCGTGGGGGCCGGGTCGGGCAGCTCCGCCGCCGGGCGCTCGGGCAGGAGACCGAAGAGCAGGAGGTAGCCGTCAGGTGCGCTGAGCGCGTCCGCGAGGCGGATGTCACGGCTCTTCGCGCCGATGCCGGTCTCCTCCTGGAGTTCTCGGACGACGGCGTCCCGCCAGTCCTCCCGGTCGTCGATGAACCCTCCGGGCAGGGCCACTCCCCCGCGCGCGGGGGCGATGGTCCGGGTCACGACGACGAGGGCGGTGCCCTTGGTGTCGTACACGGGCTGCAGCGCCACCGCTACGGGGAGCGGATTTCGGTAGGCCGCCGTGCCGCAGCAGGCGCAGGTGCGGGGCCATGCGGAAAGAGGGTCCCGGTAAAGCGCTCCGCAGCTCGAACAGTGGGAGCCCGGGGCGGGTGCGGCGCGGTGCTGGGATGCGGACACGCCGCGGACTGTAGCCGGTCTCTGTCCGACTCACTGCGGTGACGGTCTTTCCCTCCGGGCGGTGACGGTCTTTCCCTGTGGGCCCGGATCCTGATAGATGCAGGGTTCATGACAGGACTTGCCACCGCACTGCGGAATCTCGCCGTCACCGCCACCGCTCTCGTCGCCGTGGCCGCCGCCCCCGCGCCCGCCCATGCCAAGCCCGAACCCAAGGCCCCCGATGAGTTCGTGGCGTTGCGCGACGTCGACCCGACGATCATCCAGGAGATGCGCTACCTGACGCCGCACAACTTCGTGGGTGAGCCCATCGACGGCTACAAGAAGCCGATGTGCATCCTCACCGAGCCGGCGGCGAAGGCGCTGCACAAGGCCCAGCGCACGCTGCTGCGCAAGGGCTACTCCCTGAAGGTGTACGACTGCTACCGGCCGCAGCGGGCGGTCGACCAGTTCGTGCGCTGGGCCGAGGATCTCGGCGACGTACGCATGAAGGCGGAGTTCTATCCCCATGTCGACAAGTCGCGGTTGTTCGAGGATGGTTACATCGCGGCGAAGTCCGGGCACAGCCGGGGCTCGACGCTCGATCTGACAGTCGTGAAGTTGCCCGCCCTGCCGACCCGTCCGTACGTCCCCGGCGAGCCGCTCAGGCCCTGCTTCGGACCCCAGGCAGAGCGGTTCCCCGACAACTCTCTGGACATGGGGACGGGGTTCGACTGCTTCGACACCCTCTCTCACACGGACGACCCCCGGATCACCGGCGCACAGCGCGCCAACCGCGATCTGCTGCGGGGCGCGCTGACCAAGGTCGGTTTCGTCAACCTCCCCGAGGAGTGGTGGCACTTCACGTACAAGCCCGAGCTCTTCCCTGACACCTACTTCGACTTCCCCGTGGCGCGCCGCTCCCTTCAGGGGAAGTAGCGGGCGCAGCGCTACTGACGGAATCCGGTTGCCCGTGACACACTTCTGACGTCCCGTCAGATTGAGTGTCATGGAGGAGCCTTGTCGCGTACGCGTACTCCTGTGGTGACCGGATGGTTCGCCGGGGAGGGAGACAACTTCCGTCTTCTGGGCACGCGCTGCTCTGCCTGCGCCTGTGTCTTCTTCCCCCGCGAGGACGGCTTCTGCCGCAACCCCGGATGCTCCGGCGGCGACCTCGAAGAGGTGCCGCTCTCCCGGCGCGGGCGGGTCTGGTCGTACACGGACAGCCGTTACCGCCCGCCCGCGCCGTACGTGTCCGATCCGGAACTTCCCTGGCATCCCTACGCGTTGATCGCTGTGGAGCTGGAAACGGAGCGGATGGTCGTACTCGGCCAGGCGACTCCAGGGGTCGACGTCACCGATCTGGAGATCGGCATGGAGGTGGAAGTCGTCCCCGGCGTGCTCGAGGAGGCCGAAGGACCCGAGGAGGACCCGGCCACGACCTGGACGACGTGGTACTGGCGGCCGGTGGGGGTGGGCGCATGACCAGCGAGGTGGCGGTTCTCGGCGCGGGCATGCACCCCTGGGGCAAGTGGGGCCGCAGTTTCGTCGAGTACGGCACGGCGGCGGCACGCGCGGCGCTCGCCGACGCCGGGGTGGACTGGCGCGACGTGGGGTCGGTCGTCGGCGCGGACACGGTGCGCGGCGGCTATCCCGGGTATGTGGCGGGGGCGACGTTCGCGAAGGCGCTCGGCTGGCAGGGCGCGCGGGTCGCCAGCGTGTACGCGGCGTGCGCGTCCGGGGCCCAGGCGATCAACACGGCGCGTACGCAGATCCTCGCGGGTCTCGCCGATGTCGTCCTCGTGGTCGGGGCGGACGCCGCGCCCAAGGGGTTCTTCCGCCCGGCCGGAGGGGACCGGCACGACGACCCGGACTGGCTGCGGTTCCGGCTCCTCGGGGCCACCAATCCCACGTACTTCGGTCTGTACGCACGCCGAAGGATGGCGGTGCACGGCGACACACTGGAGGACTTCGCCCAGGTCAAGGTGAAGAACGCGGCTGCCGGGGCGCTCAATCCGAACGCGCGCTACCGCAAGACCGTCACCGCCGAGGAGGTGGCCGCGTCGGCGGTCGTCGCCGACCCCCTGCGGCTGCTCGACATCTGCGCGACCTCCGACGGCGCGGCGGCGCTCGTGCTCTGCAGCATGGAGTTCGCCCGACGGCACGGCGCGACCAGCCCGGTGCGCATCCGGGCCGTGTCCACGGTGACGCCGACGTACCCGACCACGGTCCTGGACCTGCCGGACATCGCGACGGACTCCGCGGCCGTCGTGGCACCGGCCGACGGGACCTTCCGCGCCTCCATCGCGCACGCCGCGTACGAGGAAGCGGCTATCGGGCCCGACGAGCTCTCCTTGGCGGAGGTCTATGACCTCTCCACCGCGCTCGAACTGCAGTGGTACGAGGACCTGGGGCTGTGCGGCGAGGGAGAGGGGGCCAAGCTGCTGCGGGAGGGGGCAACCGCTCCGGGCGGCCGCATACCGGTCAACCCCAGTGGCGGACTCGCCTCCTTCGGAGAGGCCGTTCCGGCGCAAGCCATCGCCCAAGTGTGCGAACTGACATGGCAGTTGAGGGGCGCGGCGGGGGCGCGGCAGATCGAGGGCGCGCATGCGGGGATCACCGCGAACCAAGGGCTCTTCGGGCACGGCTCCGCGGTCGTCGCGGTGCGCTGAGCGCCGCCACCGGCCCCCGGCCGGTCGTCGTGGGGCAGGACCACGGGTGCCTCACAGAGGAAGGGCGTACGCCGGTTAACCGTTGCCGTCCGCGACCTTGACGCTCCATCACCACCGGTGAACACTTCCGGTGTCAGTCGGCATCGTCGCACTTCGGCTCCGCGCCACTCAGGGCCCCTGTACGCGTGAATGGTCCGCACGAAGGGCCTGTTCAGCGGGTCATCCCCCTCTGGGCGATTCGACTGCGACGGCACGCTCGCCATGGAAGCCGGGCGGGGCGCGGGACACCCCTGCCTTCGGCTGAAGTCACCGGGCAAAGCCAGGCAGTAGTCGTGGAACGCACCCAGCACGGAGTACCGGGGCCACCGCCCCGGGCGAGGCCCTAGGAGCCGCCATGTACTCGAATGGGGACATCTTCGTCGGTGAGATCATCGGCACCGCGATCCTGATTCTCTTCGGCGCCGGCGTGTGCGCCGCCGTCACGTTGAACCACTCGAAGGCGAAAGCCTCCGGCTGGGTCGTCATCGCCTTCGGATGGGGCTTCGGCGTGCTCGCCGGCGCGTACACCGCGGGCCCTCTCTCCGGTGGCCATCTCAACCCCGCGGTCACGCTCGGCATCGCGATCGACACCGAGGAGTGGGGCAAGGTCTGGATCTACCTGCTCGGCCAGATGGTCGGCGCGATGCTCGGCGCCGTCCTCGCGTATCTCGTGTACTTCGCGCAGTTCAACGCCAACGTCTCGCGAAGCGTCAAGGACAAGGTGACGAGCGCGCACGAGCCGACGCCGACTCTCGGTATCTTCTCGACCATCCCGGAGATCCGTAACCCGGTCGCCAACATGGTCACGGAGATCATCGCTACCATCGCCCTGGTGCTGCCCATCCTCGCCTTCGGGCTCACCAAGGGGCTCGGCGAGTCCGGCACGCAGACGCTGATCGTGGCGTTCCTGGTCGTCGGCATCGGCCTCTCGCTCGGCGGGCCCACCGGCTACGCCATCAACCCGGCCCGTGACCTGGGCCCCCGCATCGTGCACACGTTCCTGCCGATCCCGAACAAGGGAACGTCCGACTGGAGTTACGCCTGGGTCCCCGTGGCCGGGCCGCTGATCGGCGGAGCGCTCGCAGGTCTCATCTACAACGTAGCCTTCTGACGCTAGGGGTAGCCATGCCGGACAACTCCGAGAAGTTCGTCGCCGCGATCGACCAGGGCACCACCTCCAGCCGCTGCATCATCTTCAACCACTCGGGCGAGATCGTCGCCGTCGACCAGCGCGAACACCGCCAGATCTTCCCGAAGCCGGGGTGGGTCGAGCACGACGCCACCGAGATCTGGTCCAAGGTGCAGGCCGTGGTCGCGGGAGCGATCGCCAAGGCCGGTCTCCGTGCCGACCAGCTCAGCGCCCTCGGCATCACCAACCAGCGCGAGACGACGGTCCTGTGGGACCGCGCCACGGGCAAGCCGGTGCACAACGCGATCGTCTGGCAGGACACCCGCACGGCGGCTCTCTGCAACGAGCTTGGCGGTGCGGACGGCCAGGACAGGTTCCGGGAGCAGACCGGTCTGCCCCTCGCCAGCTACTTCTCCGGGCCGAAGGCCGCCTGGCTGCTCGACAACGTGCCGGGCCTGCGGGCCCGCGCCGAGCGCGGCGAGATCGCCTTCGGCACCATCGACTCGTGGCTGATCTGGAACCTCACCGGCGGCACGGACGGCGGCGTACACGTCACGGACGTCACCAACGCCGGGCGCACCATGCTGATGAACCTGGCCACCCTGCAGTGGGACCAGTCGATCCTGGCCGCGATGAACGTCCCCGAGGCGATCCTCCCGGAGATCAGGTCATCGGCAGAGGTCTACGGCACCGCGGTCGGGCAGCTCTCCGGTGTGCCGGTCGCCTCCGCGCTCGGCGACCAGCAGGCTGCCATCTTCGGGCAGGCCTGCTATGACACGGGGACGGCCAAGAACACGTACGGCACCGGCAGTTTCCTGCTGCTCAACACCGGTAACCGGCCCGTCCCGTCGAAGAACGGGCTGCTCACCACCATGGGCTACAAGATCGGTTCCGAGGCGCCCGTCTACTGTCTCGAAGGGGCGATCGCGATCACCGGCGCGCTTGTGCAGTGGTTCCGCGACCAGCTCGGCATCATCCGCAGCGCGGACGAGATCGAGACGCTGGCCGCGAGCGTGGAGGACAACGGCGGCGCGTACATCGTGCCCGCGTTCTCCGGTCTCTTCGCGCCCTACTGGCGCTCCGACGCCCGCGGCGTCGTCACCGGACTCACCCGCTACGTGACCAAGGCGCACCTGGCACGCGCCGTCCTCGAGGCGACCAGCTGGCAGACCCGCGAGGTCGTCGACGCGATGTACCAGGACTCCGGGGTGCGGCTGCGGTCCCTGAAGGTGGACGGCGGCATGACCAAGAACAACCTGCTGATGCAGCACCAGGCGGATGTTCTCGGGGTGCCGGTGATCCGGCCGAAGGTCTCCGAGACGACGTGTCTGGGCGCCGCGTACGCCGCCGGTCTCGCGACCGGTGTCTGGAACGACCTCGACGAGCTGAAGGCGCACTGGCAGCAGGACGTCGAGTGGACGCCGGTGATGGACACGGAGGCCCGCGAGCGCGAGTACCACAACTGGCACAAGGCGGTGGAGCGGAGCTTCGGCTGGCAGGAGGACGGCGCGAGCTGAGCCGGGAGCCGAGCCGAGAGTGACCGCGGCCCGTACCCCGGTCGGCGGGGGTACGGGCCGTGGCTGTTCGCGGGTTCACGCGCTCACGTCGTCGCGGGCTCCCTGGCCGCGGCGGCGACCGCCATCGCGTGCTGGACCACTCCTATGAGCACTTCCTTGACGGACTGCCGCTCGCGTGCGTCGCACATCAACACGGGGACATCGGGGTCGAGGTCGAGCGCCTGCCGCACGACCTCGGCGGGGTAACGCGACGCGCCCTCGAAGCAGTTGACGCCGACGACGAACGGTATGGAGCGGCGCTCGAAGTAGTCGACGGCCGCGAAGCAGTCCTCCAGGCGGCGGGTGTCGGCGAGGACCACGGCGCCCAGCGCCCCGGTGGCCAGCTCGTCCCAGAGGAACCAGAAGCGGTCCTGGCCCGGGGTGCCGAAGACGTAGAGGACCAGGTCCTCGCGGAGCGTGATGCGCCCGAAGTCCATGGCGACGGTGGTGGTGTGCTTGTCCGAGACGCCGCTGGTGTCGTCGACCGGGCGGCCCGCCTCGCTGAGCAGTTCCTCGGTGCGCAGCGGCTTGATCTCGCTGACGGCGCCGACAAGGGTCGTCTTGCCCACGCCGAAGCCGCCCGCCACCAGGATCTTCAGCGTCACCGGCTCGACGGGGGCCTTGCCGCGCTCAGCACGCTTGAAGATCATCGCTCGCTTCTCCTGGATCGGTGGTGTCACTTGGATCAGTGGTGTCACTCGGGCCTGTGGTGTCGCGCGGGGCCGGACCGTATCCGCCGCCGCCCGGGGTTTCGATCACGAGTACGTCGCCGGGGCCCACGTCCGCGAAGTCGCTGCCGCCGAGCTCCTGGACGCCGCCGTCGGCACGCTCCACACGCCCGGCGCCGAGCGCTCCGGGGCCGCCGCCCGCCATGCCGTACGGCGCCACCCTGCGGTGCTGCGCGAGCGTGGAGACCGTCATCGGCTCGCGGAAGCGGATGCGGCGCACCGCCCCGTCCCCGCCGACCCACCGCCCGGTTCCGCCGCTCCCGCGTCGCACCGCGAACTCCTCGAGCAGCACGGGCAGGCGCCATTCGAGGACTTCGGGGTCGGTGAGCCGGGAGTTGGTCATGTGGGTCTGGACGACGGACGCCCCGTCGAAACCGTCGCCCGCCCCGGACCCGGAGGCCACCGTCTCGTAGTACTGGTGGCGGTCGTTCCCGAAGGTGACGTTGTTCATCGTCCCGGAGCCCTCGGCCTGGACCCCCAGGGCTCCGTAGAGGGCGCCGGTGATCGCCTGCGAGGTCTCGACGTTCCCCGCGACGACGGCCGCCGGTGGCTCGGGGGCGAGAAGGGAGCCCGGCGGCACGATGATCCGCAGGGGGCGCAGACAGCCGTCGTTGAGCGGGATGTCCTCGGCCACCAGGGTGCGGAAGACGTACAGGACGGCGGCGTTGACCACCGCGAAGGGCGCGTTGAAGTTCGTGGCGAGCTGGGGGGACGTACCGGTGAAGTCGATGGTCGCCGAGCGGGCGTCGCGGTCGACCGAGACGCGGACCCGGATGACGGCCCCCGAGTCGGTGGGATAGGCGAACTCGCCTTCTTCGAGGGCGTCGATGACACGGCGTACCGCTTCTTCGGCGTTGTCCTGTACGTGCCTCATGTACGCCTGGACGACATCGAGCCCGAAGTTCCCGATCATGCGGCCGACTTCGTCGACGCCCTTCTGGTTGGCGGCGATCTGGGCGCGCAGGTCGGCGAGGTTGGTGGCCGGGTTGCGGGAGGGGTACGGGCCGTCGGTGAGCAGGCTCAGGGTCTGGGCCTCGCGGAGTCGGCCGTCCTCCACAAGGAGCCAGTTGTCGAAGAGGATGCCCTCCTCCTCGATGGTGCGGCTGTTGGCCGGCATGGAACCGGGGGCGATGCCGCCGATCTCCGCGTGGTGACCGCGCGACGCCACGTAGAAGAGGACCTGTCGCCCCGAAGTGTCCCGCTCCCCTTGAGTGTCGAAGACGGGGGTGATGACGGTGACGTCCGGCAGGTGCGTTCCGCCGTGGTAGGGGTCGTTGACCGCGTAGGTGTCCCCGGGTCGCATGCTGCTGCCCCGGCGCCGGATCACCTCCTTCACGCTGGTGCCCATCGAGCCCAGGTGGACCGGGATGTGCGGGGCGTTGGCGACCAGGTTGCCGTCCGGGTCGAAGAGCGCGCAGGAGAAGTCGAGCCGCTCCTTGATGTTGACCGACTGGGCCGTGGACTCCAGGCGGGCGCCCATCTGTTCGGCGATCGACATGAAGAGGTTGTTGAACACTTCGAGGAGGACGGGGTCGGCCTCGGTGCTCACGGCGGAACCCGCGGGCGCCGTCACACGTTCCATGACCAGGTGTCCCTCGCGTGACATCGACGCCTGCCAGCCGTCGTCCACGACCGTCGTGGCGCCGGCCTCGGTGATGATCGCGGGTCCGTCGACTCTCTCGCCGGGCGGCAGCTCCTCGCGCCGACGCAGGGGCACATCGCGCCAGGTGCCGCCCGTGTGCAGGCTGACGGTCCGCGCGGTGCCTCGCCGCGTGTCACCGGCGAGCACGGAGAGGTCGGGCTGCTCGGTCAGGCCGGTGGCCTCCACGGAGAGCGCCTCGACGACGACGGGTCGGTCCAGGGTGAAGGAGTAGGTGGTGCGGTGGCGTTCCTCGAAGACGCGGACCATGCTGTCCGGCTCGCTGAGCTCCACGGTGAGGGTGGTGTCGGTGCCGTCATAGCGCAGTTGGGCGCGGCGTGTGACGCGGATGCGGTCCTCAGGCACGTCCTCGGCGAGGAGTTCGGCGCGGGCCGCTTCCTCCAGGTCGTCGGCGGTCTTCAGGACGCGGGGCATCGCCGACGGTTCGAGGCGGGCCTCCACGGACTGCTCGCGCATCGCGGTGCTGTCGGCGAGTCCGATGCCGAGCGCGGAGAGCACACCCGCCATGGGGGGTACGAGGACGGTGCGGATGCCGAGCGAGTCGGCGACCATGCAGGCGTGCTGGCCGCCGGCGCCGCCGAATGTCGTGAGGGCGTAGCGGGTGACGTCATGGCCCTTCTGGACCGAGATGCGCTTGACGGCTGCCGCGATGTTGGCGACGGCGATCTGCAGGTACCCCTCGGCGACCTGCTCCGGGGTGCGGTCGTCGCCGGTGCGTTCCCTGATGTCGCGGGCCAGCGCGGTGAAGCGGTCGCGCACGAGTGCCTCGTCGAGCGGCTGGTCGCCGCCGGGCCCGAAAACCCGGGGGAAATGGGCGGACTGGACGCGCCCGAGGGCGACGTTGGCGTCCGTAACGGTGAGCGGACCGCCACCCCGGTAGCTCGCCGGGCCCGGAGCGGCGCCCGCCGAGTCGGGGCCCACGCGGTAGCGGCTGCCGTCGAAGTGCAGCACGGAGCCGCCGCCCGCCGCGACGGTGTGGATGTCCAGCATCGGCGCGCGCAGCCGTACGCCCGCGATCTGGGTGGTGAAGACCCGCTCGTACTCGCCCGCGTAGTGCGACACGTCCGTGGACGTGCCGCCCATGTCGAAGCCGATGACGCGGTCGAAGCCCGCGCGGTGCGACATGCGGGCCATGCCGACGATGCCGCCCGCGGGCCCGGACAGGATCGCGTCCTTGCCGCGGAACTGTCCCGCTTCGGTGAGGCCGCCGTTCGACTGCATGAACATCAGGCGTACGCCGTCGAGTTCGTCGGCGACATGCTGGATGTAGCGGTCGAGGACGGGCGACAGATACGCGTCGACGACCGCCGTGTCCGCGCGCGGGACCAGCTTCATCAGCGGGCTGACCTCGCTGGAGAGTGAGACCTGCGCAAAGCCCGTGCGGACCGCCAGTTCGGCGATGGCCTGCTCGTGGGCGGGGTACAGGTGGCTGTGCATGCAGACCACGGCGACGGCTCGGATGCCGTCCTCGTGGGCCTGGCGCAGCGGCCCGGCGAGCTGTTCCAGATCGGGTGCCCGCAGGATCTCGCCCTCGGCGGTGACACGCTCGTCGGCCTCGATGACCCGTTCGTACGGCAGCTCGGGGAGGACGATCTCGCGGGCGAAGATGTGGGGGCGGTTCTGGTAGGCGATGCGCAGGGCGTCGCCGAAGCCGCGGGTGATCACCAGGGCGGTGGGCTCTCCCTTGCGCTCCAGGAGGGCGTTGGTCGCGACGGTGGTGCCCATCCGGACGGCGTCGACGGGAACGTCCGCCGTGCCGTCGGGGACGCCCGGAGCGGCGCCCAGGAGTTCACGGATGCCCGCGACGGCCGCGTCGGTATAGCGGGACGGGTTGTCCGACAGGAGTTTGTGCGTGAGCAGCCGTCCGTCGGGCCGCCGCGCGACGATGTCCGTGAAGGTGCCGCCCCTGTCGACCCAGAACTGCCAGCCAGTCACGTCTCACTCCCGCTTCCGCGCTGTTCAGAGCGCCCGGAGGCCGTTGATCACGTCGCGCAGAATACTCTCGTCAGGGAGTTCCGCCGGGGGTACGGGACGTGTCACGTGCACCAGTTCGTCGTCGACGAGATCGCCGATGAGGACGCGGATCACGCCGATGGGAAGGTCTAGTTCGGCCGCCAGTTCGGCAACGGACTGGGGGCTGTCACGGCAGAGCCCGACGATGTCCACGTGCTCCGGAGACAGCCTCCTGTCCGCCTCCGGATCACCGGCACGGGCCTCCGCGATGACGACCGCGATCAGATCGAGGCGATGCTGGGCCGGACTCGTGGTCCGGCCGCGCGTCATGGCGTACGGCCGCACCACGGGCCCGGCGTCGTCGTCGAACCAGCGAGGCGTCCTCTGTGTCCCTGTGCCGTCTTCGCTCATACCCTCCCGCTACCCTCCCGTGGGCAGGTCGGTGCGCGGCGCCGTACCCAGATGCACACCCACCCTCTTGACCAGCAGCGTCATTTCGTACGCCACCAGACCTACGTCGGAGTCCGCGTCCGCGAGGACAGCGAGGCAGCTCCCGTCGCCCGCGGCCGTGACGAAGAGGAACGCGTCGTCGAGCTCGACCACGGTCTGGCGGACCCGGCCCGCCTCGAAGTGACGCCCGACGCCCTTGGCGAGGCTGTGGAAGCCGGAGGCGACAGCAGCGAGGTGTTCGCTGTCCTCCCTGGTCAGATCCTGCGATACGCCGGTGGGCAGACCGTCGCCGGAGAGCACGAGCGCCTTGCGAATGCTGGCGACTCGCTGCACCAGATCGTCGAGGAGCCAGTTCAGCTCCCTCGCTCCCCCGGGTGTGACGGTACGTGCGTCGGCCTTCGGTGCGGTCATCGACCGTCCCCCTCAGATGTCGTTCCTGGTGCTGTGCCGTCAGAGGCGTCTTCGCCCGCGGCGTTCTCTTCTCGGCCACGCTGCCAGCCACGCTGGAGCGAAGCCATCCGGCTGCGTACCTCGTCGGCGTCACGCTCCTCCGGCCTGGTCGTGGCCGGGGCCGGGTCGCGTTCCGTGCGGTGGTCCGGCCCGTCCTTCAATTGTGGGGCCAGGTTGGCCTGGCGCACACGCCGGGGCAGCCCGCCGGGTGCGGTGGTGGGAGCCGGTGCCTGGCCGACGCGGGACTCGGCCTCCGTACGCGGTGTTTCCGTACGCGGTGTTTCCGAACGTGGGGACTCCTTGCGCGAGATCTCCGTACGCGCGGACTCCGTGCGCCGGCTGCGCCTCGGGAGGTCCGGCGGGGCATCGGCCGCGGTGACGTCGCGGTGCGGCGGGGAGAGGTCGGGCCAGGCGGACTGCGGCTCGGGGCGGCGCGGCAGGTCGATGGGCTCGGCCGCGGGCCGGCCGTCGCGGTCCCGGTCCACCGCACCGCCCTGGGGGCGTCCCACGGGGGCCTGAGGGCGCTCGGGGCGTCCGGGGCGCTGCGGTGCCGCGTCCTCGTCGTCCGCCACGCCACGTGGCCTGTTGTGCGTCACGGGGCGGCCGTGGGAAGAGACCAGCTTCGGGGTTCTGCGGCGGGGCAGCTGTACGGGGTCTGCGGGGGACGTGTCGTCGCTGGGGGCGCCGAAGCCACTTCCGTTGCCGTCGCCATTGCCGCTTCCTCTGCCGCTTTCGCGTGAGGGGAGGTCATCGGGGCGGGTGGGCTCGCGTTCGCCCGTCTCGCGCTCATCGCGGGCCTGTTGGTGCTGCTCGTCGCTCTGCACCCCGGCCACGCGGCGGCGGGGGCGGAAGAGGCCGCCGCGCTCGCTGTCGGCGTCGTCGAGGTCGCCGAGCGCGCCCGGGAAGGGGTCGAGGCCCGCCATGCCGACCGGCGCCTCCAGCTCGACGGGACCGTCGAGGAGGGACGCGGGAAGACCCGGCAGCTGTACGGGGACCTGGCCGAGCGCGGCCTGCTTGTCGCCCGCGGCGTCGCGGCCCACGGCCTGCTTGGGCTGCGGGCGGTCGAGGCGGAACCCGACGCCGTTCGTGTCCGGCACGTCGTCCGTGAGCAGCGTCTCCGGGATGAACACGACGGCAGTGGTGCCGCCGTACGGAGAGGGCTGCAAGGAGACGCGTACGCGCTGGCGCTGGGCGAGGCGGCTCACCACGAAGAGGCCGAGGCGGTCGGTGTCGGAGAGCTCGAACTCCGGTGTCTCCGCCAGGCGGAGGTTGGCGTCCAGGAGGGCGTCGGCCGCCATGCCGAGGCCCCGGTCGTGGATCTCCAGGGTGAAGCCGTTCGCGACGTGCTCCCCGAGGACCTGCACCGCGGTGTGCGGGGGCGAGAACACCGTGGCGTTCTCCAGGAGTTCGGCCATCAGGTGGGTGAGGTCGGCGACCGCGGGCCCGGTGACGGCGATGCGCGGCAGGCGGCGCACCTCGATGCGTTCGTAGTCCTCGACCTCGGCGACGGCCGCGCGGACGACGTCCATGAGCTGGACGGGCTTGCGCCACTGCCGGGACGGGGCGGCGCCGGAGAGGATCACGAGGCCCTCGGCGTGCCGCCGCATGCGCGTGGTGAGGTGGTCGAGGCGGAAGAGGTCGGCGAGTTCGTCGGTGTCCTCGGTCCTGCGCTCCATGGTGTCGAGCAGGGTGAGCTGCTTGTGCAGGAGGACCTGGCTGCGCCGGGCGAGGTTGACGAAGACCTCGGAGACACCGCGGCGCAGGTCGGCCTGTTTGACGGTGGCCTCGACCGCGGCGCGCTGCAGGGTGTTGAGGGCCTGGCCGACCTGGCCGACCTCGTCCTTCTCGTACGTCAGGCGTGGTGCCTCGGTCTCCACGTCGACCTGTTCGCCCGCCGCCAGGCGGCGCAGCACGCCGGGCAGCCGGACGCCGGAGGCCTCATGGGCCTCAAGGCGCAGTCGGCGCAGGTCGCGGATGAGACTGCTGCCGACGCGCACGGACATGAAGACCGAGAACAGGAGCGCGAGCAGACCGAACACGCCCGCGACGACGACCCGCACGATCACGCCGACCGCCACCGGTTCGACGCGCTCCTGGAAGCGGTCGCCCGCCGCCTTGTCGCGCTCGGCGAGGTCCTTCAGGACCTTGCCCGAAGCGGCGTCCCAGCGCGCCGACGTGACGGCGCGCGGGGTGCCTGACGAGGATTCGACGACGGCTTTCTCGGCGGACCTGAGCTCGGTCGTCTCCGCGCCGTTCCAGTACCGCTCGTAGCCGGCGCGCTCATCCTCCGGCAGCTGGGCGAGGTTGACCTCGTACAGCAGCGTGCGCTGGGCCCTGAGGTCGGAGATCTCGCGGATCTCGGCCTTGGTGAGCCGGCGCGCGATCAGTGCGGAACCGAGCAGCGCGTCCTCACGGGACAGCAGTTCACGGGCGCGGGCCACTCCGACGAGGGCCCGGCCCTGCTGGTCCATCTCCACGTCGTCGAGACCGTGCAGGGTCATCAGGAAGCCGTAGCAGGGGTCGATCAGCTTCGTGTACATCTTCAGCGCGCCGGCGCGGGTGATCGTGCCTTCCTCGACCGTGCGGCGCAGCGCATCGATGCCCTCGAAGGAGTCGAGGAGCGAAGCGAGCCGGTCCGCCGACTCTCCGGTGACCTCGTCCCGCACGTCCGGGTGTTCCGCGTTCTCCACGACCCTGACGATCATCTCGTCGGTGGCCGTCTGGCTGCGGCGCAGCGCCGCGAGCGCGTCCGAGGCGCGGGGGTCGGCGAGATAGACGAGGGTCTGGCGACGTTCCTGCTGGACGACCCGGGCCGTGTCCTCGATCGGGTAGCCGATCTTGTCGACGACATGGGAGACGTCGATGAGGTCCTTGGCCGACTGGCCGGTGAGGTAAGTGGCGAAACCCCACATCGCGGTCAGGGAAATGAGCGGCACCAGCAGCAATGCCACGATCTTCCGGCGGATGGACTTCCCGCGAAAGCGCATGGCCTCCCCCAGATCGGCCCCCTGCGGCCGCGCTATGGCCAGGGGCACACATGTGCGTCAACAAACGGCGTGAGCCTACTACTGACACAGGAGCAACTCGAAGACACGTCCGGACGGATTTCAGCCGTGACGCAAAAAGGACGTCCCTAGTTGTCCCTCCAATTCGGGAGATTGCATCCCGCGTGTGGCACATGCCACTCGGCACAGTCACCCTTGCCGATCTATCCAGTTGGCCGGATCTCTTCGCTTTTTTGAACCGGGCGGGAATCTTCCGGTCTTCTTGTTCGTCCTTGAGTAAGGGAATTGGGGACAGCGGCACCACGGGAACGCATGCCGCCATCAGGTGGCGTAAAGCCGCGTATAACGGGCAGCCAGTGGAGGGTCGGGTCCGCCGACATCTCAGCGAACGGCCCGAGAGCATCGGGGGAGTGACGAGTTTGATGGCCACGGCAGAGCGCCAGAGGACGACCGGGGACGAGCAGGAGGCATCCGGGCGCGGGAGCGAGCACGAGGCGTCCATGGACCAGTCCGGCGAGAACCGCGAGGCCCGTGAAGACCGGGAGGCCCGCAAAGACCGGGAGGCCCGTGAAGGCGGGGAGAGCCGCGGGGAGTTGTGGGTCGAGGAACCGGCGCGCAGACGGCGCCTGCCCGATCCGGTGCGTACGGCCGCGGTGCGAGCCGTGCTCATCGTGGCGCTGACCCTCATACAGGCGATGACGGCGTTCCTGTGCACGATGGCCGGATCCTGGCTGTCCTTCCCCATGGTGCTCAGCAGCGTGGCCAGCACCGTCGTCGCCACCTGGGGCGTCCTGGACGTGTGGGTCACACGCCAGGTGTGGAACCAGCGCAACGGCGTGGTGTCGGTGCCGAGCAGCACGGCGCGTCAGTTGCGGCGCGAGCGGCGCCGGGCCCGCCGGCAGGCCCGGACGGCGGCGCGGAGCGAGGATCGCATACGGAGGCGTGGCAGGGCCGGGCAGTTGTCGCACACCTAGGGCTTCTTCTCCCACGGAGATCCGCCGGAAGGGGCCTAGGCCGCGACGGGCGCCTCCGCGAGCAGACCGCGTCGCATGCGCATGAACGGGCGCGGCCGGTCCACCGCGAGGACCGCGGTGGTCTGCCCCTCCCGCTCGTACGCGGCGAGGAAGCTGCCCTCCTCCGGTGTCCCTTCGAGGAGGCGCACGGTGTCGTCGGCGCGCCGACGCCCGGCGAACTGGATGCGGCAGCCGTACTGATCGGACCAGAAGTACGGCAGCGGGCGCACGGTCTCGGCGGTGTGCCCGGCCAGCAAGTTGCGTACGGCGACACGGGGTTGCTCCGTGGCACTCGTCCAGTGCTCGGCCCGCGCGCCGCCCACGCGTGCGACATCGCCCACCGCGACGACGTGCGGCAACCCGGTGACACAGCCGTCGTCACAGAGGACTCCGTCGCCCACGGCGAGAGTCGAGCCCGCGAGCCAGCCGGTATTGGGGACGGCACCGATGCCTACGACGACCACATCGGCGGGGAGCAGACGGCCGTCGGCCAGCTCCACCGCGCGTACGGCCCTCTCGCCGTGCAGCGCGGAGACACCGGCGCCCGTCACGAGCTCCGCTCCCCCACGCGCGTGCAGGCCGGCACAGAACGCCGCCATGTCGGCTCCCAGTTGCGGCAGGAGAGGCAGCGGGGCCGCCTCGACGACCGTCACCTCGTGCCCGAGTGCCACGCACGAGGACGCGGTCTCCGCCCCGATGAAACCGCCGCCGATCACGACCACTCGCTGCGAACCCGCGGTCAGCCGCGTGCGCAGGGCGCGGGCGTCGTCCAGGGTGCGCAGGCTGTGCACCCCCGACAGCGAGGGCCCCGGGAGCCGGCGCGCGAAGGCGCCGGTCGCGATGACCACCCCGTCGCTCGCGACGGTCCTGCCGTCCTCCAGGAGCACGGTGCGACCACGCGGGTCCAGGCCCCGGGCGCGCACCCCGAGCAGCCACTCGGCGGCGAGCTCGTCGGTCTCCTCGTCGTCGGACAGGGCGAGTTGGGCCTCGTCGGCCTTGCCGGTGAGGAAGTCTTTGGAGAGCGGCGGCCTGTCGTACGGTTGATGCGGCTCGTCACCGATGATCACGAGCCGCCCGTCGTATCCCTGGGCGCGCAGTTCGCGCGCCGCGTAGAGCCCGGCGAGCGAGGCGCCCACCACGGTGATGGTCCTCATGCGGCGGAACCCTCCTCGGCCACGAGGTGGACATGGATCGTGCCGTCGTCGACGCTCACCCGATGGGTGCGCACGGCGCGGCGGGCGGGCAGGCAGGTCGGCCGCCCGGTACGGAGATCGAACGAGGCGGCATGGAGCGGGCATTCGACCAGACAGCCCTCGAGCCACCCCTCGGAGAGAGAGGCGTCCTGGTGGCTACAGGTGTCGTCGATGGCGTAGATCTCGCCATCGGCGTTGAACACCGCGACGGGAGGTGTGGTGTCGACGCGGACGGATTCGCCCGCGGGGAGGTCTTCAAGGCGGCAGACGGGAATCATGGGCCCCCCTCTTGATCTCTCTCGGCCGGCCCTGACCCCTTCTCGGCCCAGGACCCTTCGGTAACATGACGTTTCGCATGGCGCACCAGAACGCGCTATACGCAACAGACTCCGGCCGGGAAGCCCACCGCGTCAAGGGCTTCCCGTAGATGCGGCTCCAACGAGCCGCGAGGTGGTGAGAGTTGAGATATGACCGGCACGCGGAAACAGCCTGATCACAACGAGGAGCCGCGCGAGGACCGCCCCGAAGACCGACCCGAGTCCCGCGAGAAGCAGCCGAAGGGCGCACCGGGATCCGTCCAGTCAGTGGACCGCGCGGTCAGCGTCCTGGAGATACTCGCCCGGCTCGGCGAGGCCGGGGTCACCGAGATCGCCGACGAGCTGGGGGTGCACAAGTCGACGGCCTTCCGACTGCTCGGCGTCCTGGAGAACCGAGGCCTCGTGGGCCAGGCCAAGGACCGCGGGAAGTACTTCCTGGGGGCCGGCGTACTGCGCCTCGCGGGGGCGGCGGCAGTGCGTCTGGACATCTCCCAGGAGGGCGGCCCGGTCTGCCGCGACCTCGCCGACGAACTGGGCGAGACGGTCAACATCGCGATCCTGGACGACGACGCCGCGGTCAACATCATGCAGGCGCGCGGCCCGGCGTCCGTGACCGCGCAGAACTGGCTGGGCAGGCGCACGCCGCTGCACGCCACCTCCAGCGGCAAGATCCTCCTCGCTCATCTGCCGACGACGCTGCGCGAGGGCCTGATCGCGCGGACGCTGCCGCGCCTGACCGATCACACGGTGACCGGGACGGTGGCGCTGCGCGGCGAGTTGGAGGCCGTCGTCGACCAGGGGTTCGCCATCGCGGTGGAGGAACTCGAGGTGGGCCTGGCGGCCGTCGCCGCACCGGTGCGCGCGCACGACGGCAAGGTGATCGGGGCGCTCAGCGCGTCGGGGCCCGTGTACCGCCTGACCGAGGACCGCCTCACCGAGCACGCCAAGCGCACGGTCGCGGCGGCCGTGGAGCTGTCGCGGCGCATGGGCTACGGATTCTGAGGGACCGCCGCCAGACGCCCGGCACGAGGGCGGAGTCAGGGATTCCTGGCTCCGCCCTCGTTGCGTGTCGACGGTGTCTCGCCGTGCCCAGCCGATTTGCCAAGGGTTAACTCCCACCCCTTGACGGCCTCTTGATGGCGTTCCCAGTATGTCTCTCATAGCGCAACCCGTCGTGCAGTGCGCAACAGCAGAGGAGTCTGGTCGTGCCACACGAGGTCCGTGCCGTCGTCGCCGTGAAAAAGGGCGCACCCGTCGAGGTGCAGACGATCGTCGTGCCAGATCCCGGACCGGGAGAGGTACTTGTCTCCGTGCAGGCCTGCGGGGTCTGCCACACGGATCTGCACTACCGGGAAGGCGCGATCAACGACGACTTCCCGTTCCTGCTCGGCCATGAGGCAGCGGGCACCATCGAGGCGATCGGCACCGATGTCGCCGACCTCGCCCCCGGCGACTACGTGGTGCTCGCCTGGCGCGCACCCTGCGGCGCCTGCCGCTCCTGCCTGCGCGGCCGCCCCTGGTACTGCTTCGACTCACGCAACGCCGCCCAGCCCATGACCCTCCTGGACGGCACCCCCCTGAGCCCCGCCCTGGGCATCGGCGCCTTCGCCGAGAAGACCCTGGTCGCCGCCGGGCAGGCGGTGAAGGTCGACCCGGCTGCCCGCCCCGAGGCTGCCGGCCTCATCGGCTGCGGAGTGATGGCGGGCTACGGGGCCGCGGTGAACACCGGGCAGGTGGGCCGCGGCGACACCGTGGCCGTCATCGGTTGCGGCGGTGTGGGCAACGCCGCCATCGCGGGTGCCTCGCTGGCGGGCGCGCGCCGCGTGATCGCCGTCGACATCGACGAGGCCAAGCTCGACGGCGCGACCCGGTTCGGTGCCACGCACACCGTCAACTCCCGCGGCACGGACCCGGTCGAGGCGGTCCGGGAACTCACCGGCGGCTTCGGGGTGGACGTCGCGATCGACGCGGTCGGCACCCCGTCGACGTACAAGCAGGCCTTCTACATGCGTGATCACGCGGGTGTCCTCGTGCAGGTCGGAGTGCCCGACCCGGAGATGGAGATCGACCTGCCGCTGATCGACCTGTTCTCGCGCGGCGGCGCCCTCAAGTCCTCCTGGTACGGCGACTGCCTGCCGACCCGGGACTTCCCGATCCTCGTCGACCAGTACCTCAGCCGCCGGCTCGACCTCGGCGGCTTCGTCTCGGAGACCATCACGCTCGACCAGGTCGAGGAGGCCTTCGGCAGGATGCACCGCGGTGAGGTGCTGCGTTCGGTGGTGGTCCTGTGAACGACACGTCCGCGCCCGGCGGCCGGGAGCCCCGGCAGCCCCGCGAGCCGCAGCCGCCCCCCGAGCCCCGCCCGCCCCGCGTCGTCGTCATCGGCGCCGGCATCGTCGGCTGCTCGCTGGCCGACGAGCTGACCGTCCGCGGCTGGACCGACGTCACGGTCCTCGAACAGGGGCCGCTGCCCGCCCCCGGCGGCTCGACCTCGCACGCCCCCGGCCTCGTCTTCCAGACCGGTCCGTCCAAGACCCTGACCGCCTTCGCGACGTACACGGTGGAGAAGTTCGGGGCCCTGGAAGTGGACGGCCTGTCCTGCTTCAACCCGGTCGGCGGCATCGAACTCGCGACCACGCCCGAGCGCTGGGCCGACCTGCACCGCAAGGCCGGGTACGCCGCCTCCTGGGGCATCCGCGCGGAGCTGGTCGGTCCGGCCCGGTGCAAGGAGATGTGGCCGCTCATCGACGAGAGCAAGGTCCTCGGCGGCCTGCACACCCCCGACGACGGCCTCGCCCGCGCCGTGCTCGCCTGCCGCGCGCAGATCGAGCGGGCACGCGCGCGTGGCGCGCGTTTCCTCGACCGGCACACCGTGACCGGCATAGAGCAGGAGGACGGACGCGTCACCGCCGTCGTCACCGACCGAGGCACGTTCCCCGCCGACCACGTCGTGTCGGCGGCGGGCTTCTGGGGGCCGGTGATCGGTCGCATGGCCGGGGTCGACATCCCCCTCCTCCCCCTCGCCCACCAGTACGCCAAGACCGAGCCGCTCCCCGAGCTCGCGGGCGTCAACGACCCGCGCACGGAAGCCTCGAAGCCGATCCTCCGCTTCCAGGACCGCGATCTGTACTTCCGGGAGCACACCGACCGCATCGGCATCGGTTCGTACGCCCACCGGCCACTACCTGTCGACGCGTTCACGGTCCCGGCGTACGACGACGTGACGACGGAGATGCCGTCCTCGTACCCCTTCACCGAGGAGGATTTCGCGCCCAGTTGGGAGGAGTGCGGGTGGCTGCTGCCTTCGCTGCGCGGCGCCGGCGTCGCGGAGGGCTTCAACGGCGTCTTCTCCTTCACCCCGGACGGGATGCCGGTCCTCGGTGAGTCCCGTACGCTGCGCGGCTTCTGGCTGGCCGAGGCGGTGTGGGTGACGCACTCCGCGGGGGTGGCCAAGGCGGTCGCCGAGTGGATGATCGACGGGCGGCCCTCCGTCGACGTACACGACTGCGACCTCACCCGCTTCGACGACGCCCAGCGCTCTCCCGCGTACGTCGCCGACCGCGGTGCCCAGCAGTTCGTCGAGGTCTACGACGTCCTGCACCCCCTTCAGCCGATGGAACGGCCCAGGCCGCTGCGCGTCAGCCCCTTCTACGCCCGGCAGCAGGAGTTGGGCGCCATCTTCCTGGAGGGCGGCGGCTGGGAGCGCCCGCACTGGTACGAGGCGAACGCCCCGCTCCTCACGGACGTCGAGGTCCCCGAACGCGACGCCTGGTCGGCCCGCCACTGGTCCCCGATCGCGGCCGCCGAGGCGAAGGCGACCCGCGAGAAGGTCGCCCTCTACGACATGACTCCCCTGCGCCGTCTGGAGGTGTCAGGACCCGGTGCGCTCGCCTTCCTGCAGCGCATGACCTCCAACAACCTGGCGAAGAAGCCCGGCGCGGTGACGTACACCCTGCTCCTCGACGAGGCGGGCGGCATCCGCTCCGACCTCACCGTGGCCCGGCTCGCCCCGGACCGCTTCCAGGTCGGCGCCAACAGCCCGGCCGATCTAGACTGGCTGCTGCGCCACGCCCCCGACGACGTGCACCTGCGGGACATCACAGCGGGCACCTGTTGCATCGGCGTCTGGGGCCCGCTCGCCCGAGACCTCGTCCAACCACTCACCCGGGACGACTTCTCGCACGAGGCGTTCGGCTATTTCCGGGCCAAGGAGACATACATCGGGCATGTCCCGGTGACGGCGATGCGTCTGTCGTACGTCGGTGAGCTGGGCTGGGAGCTCTACACGAGCGCCGACACCGGGCTCCGGCTCTGGGACACCCTCTGGCAGGCGGGGCAGGAACACGGCGTGATCGCGGCCGGGCGTTCGGCGTTCAACAGCCTGCGCCTGGAGAAGGGGTACCGCGCCTGGGGGCAGGACATGACCACCGAACACAACCCGTACGAGGCGGGTGTCGGCTTCGCGGTCCGCATGGACCGTGGCGACTTCGTGGGCCGGGCGGCGCTCGAACGGCTCGGCTCCCGCGACGGCCGGAGCGCACGGAAGCTCACCGCTCTCCTGCTCGACGATCCGGCGGCCGTGGTCCTCGGCAAGGAGCCCGTCTACGTCGACGGGGTACCGGCCGGGTACGTCACCAGCGCCTCGTACGGCTACACGCTGGGCCGTTGCGTCGCCTACGCGTGGCTGCCGGTGCTGGAGACGGGCGCGGGCGTGCACATCGAGTACTTCGGCGAGAAGGTGCCCGCGACGGTCGCCGAAGAGCCGCTGTTCGACCCGAAGATGACCCGCATCCGCCGCTAGAGGCCCGTCGGTTTCAGCTCCGGCTGTTCCGGCTCTGCGCTGTTCTGTTCTGTTCTGTTCTGTTCTGTTCTGGAGGAAGCTCCGTGTCCCCCACCTATGACGTCATCGTGATCGGCCTCGGCGGCATGGGCAGCGCCGCCGCCCACCATCTTTCCGCGCGCGGCGCCCGTGTCCTCGGCCTGGAGAAGTTCGGTCCCGTCCACAACCGCGGCTCCAGCCACGGCGGTTCGCGCATCACCCGGCAGTCCTACTTCGAGGACCCCG
Organism: Streptomyces sp. NPDC050147; assembly: GCF_040660195.1. Lineage (NCBI taxonomy): Bacteria > Bacillati > Actinomycetota > Actinomycetes > Kitasatosporales > Streptomycetaceae > Streptomyces > Streptomyces sp. NPDC050147. The sequence continues at coordinate 29,938 of NZ_JBFALJ010000016.1, forward strand.
CGTACGTCCCGCTGCTCCTTCGCTCGCACGAGCTGTACGCGCGCCTGGAGCGCGACACCGGCCGCGAGATCGCCACCCTGTGCGGCGGCGTGATGGTCGGCCGCCCCGAGAGCCGCACCGTCTCCGGTTCGCTGCTCTCCGCGCGGCAGTGGGACCTCCCCCACGAGATGCTCGACGCCCCCGAGATACGCCGCCGCTTCCCGACGCTCAGCCCGCGCGACGACGAAGTCGCGCTGTACGAGTCACGGGCCGGGCTCGTCCGCCCCGAGAACACCGTCGCCGCCCATCTGCAGCTCGCCACGCGGCAGGGCGCCGACCTGCACTTCGAGGAACCGATGACGCGCTGGGAGCCGTGTCGGGACGGCGTCCGCGTGCACACTCCCGAAGACGCCTACACCGCTGGTCAGTTGGTCATCTGTCCCGGGGCTTGGGCGCCGCAGCTCCTGACCGACATCGGGGTGCCGTTCACCATCGAGCGGCAGGTCATGTACTGGTTCCAGCCGACCGGCGGTGTGCGGCCCTTCCTTCCGCAAAACCACCCGATCTACATCTGGGAGGACGCGGACGACATCCAGGTCTACGGCTTCCCGGCCATCGACGGGCCCGACCTGGGCGCCAAGGTCGCCTTCTTCCGCAAGGGCACGCCTTGCACGCCCGAGAACATCGAGCGCACGGTCCACGAGCACGAGGTCGCCGCGATGGCGGAGCACATGGCAGGTCACATCCCCTCCCTGCCCGGGCAGTTCCTCAAGGCGGCGACCTGCATGTACTCCAACTCACCCGACGAGCACTTCGTCATCGCCCGCCACCCGGCCCACCCGGACTCGGTCACCGTGGCCGCCGGGTTCTCCGGGCACGGCTTCAAGTTCGTGCCGGTCGTCGGCGAGATCGTCGCCGATCTGGCGCTGCGGGGCACCACCGAACACCCCATCGAACTCTTCGATCCCAGCCGCCTGGCCGCCGCGCCCGCTTGAGGAGCACGCCACCGTGACGACGACCCCCGAGGCCCCGTCCGCAGCCAGCCTGATGTCCACGCTGCCGGGCCACTTCTACACCGACCCCGAGATCTTCCGGCAGGAACAGGAACGCGTCTTCGAATCGCTCTGGTTCTGCGCGGTGCGCGCCGCCGACCTCGACAAACCCGGCGCCTTCCGCACCGTCCAGATCGGCCGCGAGAGCGTCCTTGTCACACGCTCGCGCTCCGGTGAGCTGCGCGCCTTCCTCAACATCTGCCGGCACCGCGGCGCCCGGCTGTGCACGCAGGAGTCCGGCGAGGTGCGCCGCGCGCTTCAATGCCCTTACCACGCGTGGACCTACGATCTCGACGGCAAGCTGATCGCCGCGCCGAACCTGGTGAAGATGCCCGACGTCGACCGCACCGCGTACGGCCTGGTCAAGGTCGCGCTGCGGGAGTGGCTGGGCTACGCCTGGGTGTGCCTGGCCGACGAACCGCCGTCCTTCGAGGAGACCGTCGTCGGCGCGGCCGTGGAGCGCCTGGGCGACGCGGCGTCCATCGAGCGCTACGGAACCGAGCGGCTCGCCCTCGGCAAACGCGTCACGTACGACGTGCGCGCCAACTGGAAGCTGATCGTCGAGAACTTCATGGAGTGCTACCACTGCGCGACCATCCACCCCGAACTGACCGATGTGCTGCCGGAGTTCACGGACGGGTTCGCCGCCCAGTACTACGTCGGGCACGGCGCCTCGTTCGGTGAGGAGGTCGCTGGATTCACCGTCGACGGCAGCGCGGGCTTCGACCGCCTCCCCGAGGTCGCCGAGGACCAGGACCGCCGCTACTACGCGATCACGATCAAGCCGACCGTCTTCATCAACCTCGTCCCGGACCATGTGATCCTGCACCGGATGTTCCCGCTGGCCGAGGACCGCACGGTCGTCGAGTGCGACTGGCTGTACGCACCCGAGGTGGTCGCGTCCGGCGTCGACCTCGCCAAGTCCGTGGAGCTCTTCCACCGGGTCAACGAACAGGACTTCGAGGCCTGCGAGCGCACCCAGCCCGCGATGGCGTCACGCGCCTATCGCGGGGGCGGGGTGCTCGTACCGACCGAGCATCACATCGGCCTCTTCCATGAGTGGCTGGCCGGCCTGCTGGGCTAAGCCGTGGGGGCCGGGCGCTTGTACATGCGTGTCGCCGTGATCTCCCCGTGCACGGTCTCCTCGGCCGGGTCCTGCTGCGGCAGCCCCGGCCGCAGGTGCTCCTCGACGCTGATGTACTTCAGTCCCGCACGCAGGTCCGCGTCGTTTCGCAACCGGATGACCAGCGGGAACTCCGCGAGCGCTGTCGTGTCGAACAGACCGGTGGTGTACAGCAGCTGCACACCGAGCGCGTCCGACACGGCCCGCTGGAGCTCCAGGAGGTAGGTGGCGTTGGCGCGGCCGATGGGGTTGTCCAGGAAGAGCGTGCCGGCGTGCCGGTGCTTGTCACGGCCCCGGTCGTTGCTGCGCAGGGCGGCCATCGTGCAGTACAGGGCGATGGCCGCGGTGAGCAGCTGACCGCCGGAGAAGACGTCGCCCATCTGACCGACCGGCACCCGCTCGGCGCGCAGCACGGCGTCCGGCTTGAGGATCTCCACCGCGATGCCGCGCGGCTCGAGGGCGGCCTGGACTCCGCGCAGCAGCAGGGACATTCCGTCCCGCCGCATGTCGGAGTTCTTCTTGACCGCGGCCCGCGTCGCCTCGTCGATGACCTCGCCGAGGCGCTCGGTCAGCGTCGCCTGGTCGGGCTCGTCGAAGCGGACGCGCAGGAACTCCTGGCCCGACCACTCCCCCAGGCCCTCGGGCAGCTGCGAGAGGCGCTGCGCCGAGCGGAGCGTGGCCAGCGAGGACTCCACGAGGCCGCGCAGGCGGTCCACGATGCTGTCGCGGTTGCGCTCCAACTGCTCCAGCTCGTCGGTGAGCACACGCAGCCGGGGCGCGAAGGCGTCGGCCCACTTCTTGGCGTGCTCCGGCAGCGCGGAGGCGGGCAGTTCGCGGATCTGCTGGCGGGCGGGGGTGCGCACCTGCTCGTAGCGGGTGGAGTTCGCGTGCCGTACGAGGATGTCACTGGCCTCGCGGACGGCGGCCTCGGCAGTGGAGAGGTCGGCGGCGCAGCCGCGCAGGGAGCGCCGGGCCTCGGACGCGGCGTTGCGGGCCTCTTCGAGGGAGCCGGGGTAGGGCTCGGGCTCCTCGGTCGCTTCCTCTTCGTGGTGCTGCTCGCGCAGCAGGTCGCGCAGGAGGGCTGCCGTCTCGTCGAAACCGCCGGCGGCGTCCTCGGTGGCGCGCTGGGCCTGCAGGAGGGTGGCGTGCGCGTCCTTGGCCTGGCTCAGCGCATCGGTGCGGGAGGCCAGTTCGGCGGTGGCGGTGCGCAGGAGGGCCTGCGCGTGCTCGGCGTCGGCGGGGACGAGCTCTTCGGGGAGCTCGGTGTGCGCTTCGGCGTCGTCCTGGGGGGCGAGCCGCTCTGCCTCGCCGCGGAGCCTGCCGAGCTGCTCGCTCGCGGCGGACGCCCGGGTCTCGATGAGCTGGACCTGGGCCTCGGCGCGCGCGGACGCGGCCTGCCGGGAGGGGCCGTCGGAGCCGTCCGTGCCCTCCAGGAGGGAGGCGGCGCGGGTGCGGACCTTGTTGCTGAGCCGGTCCAGCTCGGCGAGGGCGCTGCTCTCGTCGCTCTCGGCGCGGGCCTGTTCGGCGCGCAGGTCCGCGCCGACGCCGACCTTCTCGTAGAGCTGGGACGCCGCGCGGTAGGCCTCGCGGAGTGCGGGCAGCGACGCCTTGGGGGCGCCGGTGTCCTCGGGAACGTCCTCGGGAGCGCCCGCGATCTCGGCGCGCTCGGCGCGCAGGGCACGGGCGGTGCGGCGGGCGTCGTCGGCGGCGCGCTGGGCGGCGCGCCGGTCCTCGTCCGCGGCGCGGGCCCGGTCCAGGCAGGTCTGGGCGCGGGCCTCCGACTCGACGGCGTCATCGGCGAGTTCACGCAGCTTGGTCTGCCAGCTCGCGCGCTCGCGCAGGCGGAACGCGAGGCCCGCGAGTGCGTCGGCGACGCGCCGCGCGCGCTGGGCGGCCTCCTGCCGCTCGTCACGCGCGCGTGCCGCTTCGGCAGCCGCCTCGTCGGCCTCGGCCCGGACCATACGCGCCTCGGCGAGTTCGGCCTCGGCCTCTTCGGCGAAGGCGCGGGCGCTGCGCGCTGCGGCGGCGAGCTCTTCGATGCGTCCGGCCGGGCAGCCGCCGCGCCAGGAGGCGAGCCGCGCGGCGAGCTCGCGGTCCTTGGCGAGGCGCACGGCGAGCGCCCGGATCTCCTCGTCGCGCCGCGCCGCACGTGCGCGCAGCGCCTGCCGCTCCTCGTCGGCGGCGTGTTCGTCGTGCATGGCGGGGTTCGGCGGTACGAGGAAGACGTCGCCGCCTTGTGCGTCCTCACCGGGGGTCGGGGCGAGGAGGGCGGCCGCGGTGCCGACGGCGACGGCGGAGCGGGGCAGCAGGGCGGCGCCGGCGAGGGCTTCGCGGGCCCGTGCGTGGGTGGCGGGGTCGGTGATGACGACTCCGTCGACCAGCTCGGGCCGGGCGGCGAGCACGCGCGCGTGGTCGGTGGGGTCGACGGCCTGCGCGAGGTAGCGCCAGCCGGGCAGCGCGGGGATGCCGTGCTCGCCGAGGAACTCGACGGTGGCCAGGACGTCGGGGCCCGGCGGAAGAAGTCCGCCGTCGCCGAGGGCGCCCAGGATGCGGGAGTCGTCGGCGGCGGCGGTCCGGAGCTCGAAGAGCTGCCGCTCGGCGGATGCGACCCCGTCTTCGAGGAGGGTGCGGAGGTCGTCGGCGCTGCGGTCGAGCTCGGTCAGGGAGAGCGGGCCTTCGCTCAGCGTGCGGGTGGCGGTGGCGGCCTTGGTGACCTTGGTGGCGTTCGCGTCCTCGCGGTCGCTGCCGGTGCCCGTCTGCGCCGCCCCCTGGCGAGGCTGCGGCACCCCGCCCTGGGAGCTCGCCCCCGGCAGACCGAGCAGCTCGGCGAGGCGCTCGTCCCCGGCGATCGACTCCGCCGCACGGCGTTCCGCGTCGTACGCGTGCTCGGCCGCGTCCGCGGCGTCCGACGCGCGGGCCGCGGTGAGTTCGGCGCGGGCCTCGGCGGCGGCTGCCTCCTTGGCGTGCTCGGTGGCGCGCAGGGAGGTCTCGCGGGCGGCGTCCCAGGCGGCCGCCGCCGACTTCTCGGCGTCGCTCGCGGCCAGCGCGGCGCGCGCCGGGTCGGCGTCCGGTGCGGTGTCGTCCAGCCAGCCCGCGCGGACCGCTTCCGCGGTCTCCTGCTCGACCTCGGAGAGGCGCTGGCGCAGGTGCCCCGCCTCGCTGCGGGCACGCTGTGCCTCGGTCGCGGCGACGGTGGCGTCGCGGTGGGCGGCCTCGCCGGTCTCCTGGAGGGCGGCGGAGCGCTCCTCCTCCTCGTTGGCGAGCGACTCGGCGCCCTCGGCCGCGGTGTGCAGGACCCGGACGAGGTCGGCCGCCGCCTTGGAGCGGGCGGCGAGCGCGGGCGCCGCGTCCCGCTCGGCCTCCAGGATCGCGGAGGCCACGCGCGCGGAGCGGTCGGCGGCCGCGCGGTGGCGCAGGACGGCCTCGGCTGCCTGCCAGGCGGAGTGCAGCTGACGCGCGTCGGCCAGCTCCCGGCGCTGGGCGGCGGCGGCCTTCTCCGCGACGGTGAGCGCCAAGGAGGCGTGCCGGAAGGCGAGTTCGGCGGAGATCAGGGCGGACCTGCCGCGCGCCTCCTCCGCCGTGGTGACGGTCTGCGCGGCGGCGGTGACGCGCTCGGCGAGGTCCCCCGCGCGGCTCCGTTCTGCGACGGCGCGCGCGGAGAGGCGACGGGCGAGCGTACGGGTGCGGCGCTCGGCGCCCGCGTGCACGTCACGTGCACGCGCGCGTGTGTCGGCGGCGTCGACGATCCGGCCGAGCAGGTCGACGGAGCCCGCGGTGAAGTCCCGCTCGGCGATGAGTTCGGAGCGGCGGCCCAGCTTGTTGCCGAAGCCGTGGACGAGGTCGGCCAGGCCGTCCGTGTCGCGCGTGTCCGTGACGGCGCGCAGCAGCAGGTCGGTGAAGTCGGAGTCCTTCTTGACGGCGAAGAGGCCCGCGGCCTCGCCCTCGTCGGCGTTCATCTCCCGCTGGTAGCGGAAGAGTTCGGGGTCCAGGCCCAGGTCGCCGAGGTGTTCGTTCCAGCGGTCGTGGATCTCCTCCCAGTGCACTTCGAGGTGGGGGTACGCCTTGCCCGCCTCGGTCAGCGCGTCACGGAAGCCCTTCATGGTGCGCCGCCGCCCCTGGGCGCCCGACGCGCCTTCCACGGACGGCCGTACGGCGGACGACTCGGCGACCGGCAGCGAGTCCAGGCTCATGCCGGGTCCGGGACGGAAGGAGTACCACGCCTCGGCGAACTTCCGCGGGTCGTTGGAGACCTGCCGCCCGCGCCATTCGCTGACCTTGCCGACCACGACGCACTCGCCGGTCAGGGTGTGCTGCCACTCCAGGGCGACGTGGCCGCAGTCGTCGGCGAGCAGGAACTTGCGCAGCACTCCGGAGCTCGCGCCGCCCAGCGTGTTCCGGTGGCCCGGCAGCATCACGGAGAAGATCAGCTTGAGCAGGACGGACTTGCCGCCGCCGTTCTCCAGGAAGAGCACGCCCGCGGGCGCCGGGCGGCGCGGAGGGCCGACCGGCTCGTCCTCGAAGAACTCCGCCTGGGCGGGCGCGGGGTCGGGCACCTCCGCGCCGACGCCGCGCAGGTCAAGCACGGTGTCGGCGTAGCGCGCACCGGCTGGGCCGATGGAGTAGAGGCGGACCCGGGACAGCTCGTACATGGCGGCGGACTCTCGTCGTAAGTCGTGGGGAACAGCGGGGATGTGGGGGCGGGGCGAGAGGCTTCAGGAGTGGAAGGGCAGCCCCGCGTCGGCGGCCAGCTCCAGATCGTCGGTCTCTTCGGGGGGCAACAGGGTCGCGGACCCGTCCGTGACGGGCACGATGCCGAGCTCCAGGAGTTCGGCCATGGCGGCGCCGCCCGCCATGTCGCGCACCTGCAGCTGATAGCGGGCGGTGGTGCGGTACGTGCCGCCGGAGTCGTCGCCCGTGCGCTGCAGGAACCCGGAGTCGGTGAGGAACGCGACGGCCTTGCCGATGATTCCGGTGGTCGACCCGGCGAGGCGGCGGGCGTCCTTGGTGGCGCCCGTCGAGCTGCGCCGTGCCCAGATCCGCCAGGCGGCCTCCAGGCCGGGGGTGTCGGTCTCGGGGTCGGTGTTCTCGCCCTGCTCCTCGGCGCGCTCCTCCAGGCGGTGGCAGGCCTGTCGTACGAAGGCGTCGACCCCATTGACCGTCACCCGCCCGATGTATCCGTCGTCGGCGAGGTCCTCCGGGCGTGGGAACGCCAGGGCGGCGACGGCGAGATGGGCGAGGCCGTGCAGGAAGCGGTCGGTGGAGTCGGCGGCCGTACGGCGTGCGTAGTCGCCCATGCGGACGGCGAACACGGAGTCCTCGGCAGCCGTCACGGCCATTCCCGCGCGCGGGGACACCTCGAGGACGACGAGCCCGAGCCCGGCGGCGACGGCGTCGGCGAGCCGCGCGAACGACGGGTCCTCGCGGTACCGGCGCAGCAGCTCGGCGTACTCCTGGTCGCGTGCGGGCTGGAGCTTGGGCTGGAGTCCGAAGGCGACGAGCCGCGCGGCGTCGGCGGCGTCGGCCGGGGTGATGGGGGCGGTCGCCGCGGGCGCCGCCGTCGCGTCCGGCTCGCCCCACGCGGCGTGCTCTGCGGGGTGCTCGGTCACGGTTGGTGCTCCTTGCGGCGGTTGAGCGGGAGGGGGTGGCAGGGGTCGGGGGTCCTCACGAGCGGCTCAGGAGTGCTCACGTGCCCTCCGTCCGGCCGGCCGCCATGCCGGCGGCGTCGAGCAGCGCCGTGCCCACGATGAGGTCGGCGCCGCCGAACTCCGGGTCGTCGAGTTGGGCGCCGTCGTCCACGGCGAACAGGAGCTTCTCCTCGCCCTGGCGGTATGCGGTGCCGACCGGCGGGCTGGCCGCGTGGACGGCGAGGAGGGCGACGAGATAGGGCAGTTCGGTGTCGCGCCTGCGGGCGTCGGCGAGCAGCCCGGACAGGCGCCTCGGTGCGTCGGCCGGCAGGTCGAGCAGTTCCATGGCGTCGGCGAGTTGTTCCTCGCTGAAGCGGCTGTCGTCGGGGGTGGCGACGAGGTCCGGCTCGGGCATCTCCATGCCCAGGTGCTCCCGCTCCTGCGGCGGCGTGAGCAGTATGTCGACCAGGTCGCCGACGCGGACGGAGACGGGCGTGCGCAGCCCCGTCCCGCGCGCGAAGAACGCGCCGGTCACGCGGCTCGCCTGCTCGACCGGGAGGGGCAGGAGGGGGGCGACGAGCTGGCCGTACAGATCGAGGCCGGTCCGGGAGGTGGGGGCCGCGAAGGCCTGGCGGTCCTGTTCGGCACGGAACAGCGGTCCCGCTTCGAGGAGCCGGGACTGGAGCTGTGTGTGGCGGCGGATGCAGTCCTTGACGATGTCCACGAGCTCGGCGGCGCGGCGCTTGTGCTCGGGGTCTTCGGACTCGTCGCGTGCCTTGCGGATGTTCGTCAGGATCGCGTTCTCGTGGCGATAGCGGTCGGCGACGTGGTCGAGCGCTTCCGCGATCATGTCGGGGACGGCCTTGAGCCAGTCGACCGCGCGGACGTTGCGCCGGGTCGCGTCCAGGGCCCTGCGGAGCGTCTCCGAATACTGCACCGTCCGATATCGCGCCTGCTCCGCGGCGAGCTGGGCGTCGGCGAGGCGGCCGCGGCTGATGAGCACCTCGAGCTTGACCTCGGCGGCGATCTGGGCGCTCGTGACGTCGGTGTCGAGGGCGCCGACGAGGACGTTGACCGCCTCGTCCGTCGTACGGAGATAGACACCTCCCCCGTACCCGGGGACCTCTTCGATCAGCTTGAAGTCGTAGTCCCTGCGCACATAGGTGCCGTCGGGCGCGAAGGTGCCGTACACGGCGCGGAAGCCGCGGTCGACGCTGCCGACGTTGATCAGGTTCTCCAGGACCCAGCGGGCCACGCGCTCGTGCTCGGCGACGGGGCGGCGGGGGGCCTGGGCTCCGACGCGCGGGAGCAGCCTGGCCACTATCTCCTCGTGGTCGGCGCCGGTGTCGAAGTCCATGTTCAGGGTGACGAGGTCGATGGCGGAGAGGGCCACCTCCGCCATCGCGTACACGGAGTACTCGCCCGCGAGGTTGGCCTTGCGCACGTCCAGGTCGTGCAGCGGCGCCGTGCAGGCGAGCGCGCGGAGCCGCCGCGCCAGGCCCTCGTCGGCGGCCGGGCCCCTAGCGGGCCTCGGCCCCGCGCTGAGCTGGGGCGGAGCGGTGTCCGGAACGGCAGGCGAAGTCACGGTGCACAGACTAGATCCTCGGTCTGACAACGGTCGAAACGGCGCAGATCTGGCAGCGCGCTCAGCCGGTCCGCCGAGGGCTCAGCCGCCCGCCCGCTCGCCCTGCGCCACGCGCCGGCCGTACACCTCGACGAGGCCGTGGCGCGAGTCGTCCAGGTAGACCGCGAGCAGCCGCTCGGCTTCCGCGGCGTCACCCTCCTGCAAGGTCTGCAGTATCTGTCGGTTGCGCAGGAGGTAGGGCTCGTGCAGTCGGCGGGGATCGTCCACCACGTGGAAGGCCAGGCGCAGTTCGGCGAAGACGCTGCGCATCACCTCGTCGGTGCGGGCGCTTCCGGCGAGCGCGACGAGCTCCCGGTGGAAGTGGATGTTGGCGGTGGAGACGCCCTTCCACTTGCGCTCACGGGCCGCCTTCGTGCCGTCCGCGACGGCGCTCGCGAGCCCGTCGAGGACGAAGGGCGGATCGCCGAGGCCGCGAACGACCGCGCACTCCACGAGGCGTCGGGTGCGGTAGATGTCCTCGACATCCTCAACCGTGAGAACTCGGACAAATACCCCGCGGTTGAGCTGGTGGACCAGCAGTCGTTCGTGCGTGAGGAGACGGAAGGCCTCGCGCAGCGTGTTGCGTGAGACACCGAGCGCGCCGCCGATGCTGTCCTCCGACAGGCGCGCTCCCGGCGGGAAGTACCCCTCGGCGATGCGGCTCCGGAGGATGTCCGACACCCGCTCCGCGGTGCTGGTGCGCCCCAGCAGCACACGGTCGTCGGCCAGTCCGCTCGGGTCAGCCATTCCCTCAGCCATGACCGGATTCAATCGCAGATACAAGAACGAAACAACATGGGTATTGAGGGATCGTTCAACGATCCTCTACCTTGTCGGACACGGCTCAGTCCCTGCCCGTGCCCCACCTCTGCCCGCTCCGCACCCTCCGTCCCCCTCCTGCGAGGTGCCCATGAGCACTCCCCCACCGCCCCAGGCCCTGACGGCCGACGCCCGCCCCGTGGGCGGCGAACCCCCCGACGGCAAGGGCGCGTTCGGCTGGCTGCGCGCCCTCGGCCCGCGCGGCCGTCGCGCCTTCGCGGGCGCCTTCGGTGGTTACGCGCTCGACTCCTACGACTACTTCACGCTTCCGCTGACCATGGTCGCGCTCGCCGCGTACTTCGGTCTGGACAGCGGACAGACCGGCTTGCTCACCACCGTCACGCTGGTCGTCTCCGCGATAGGCGGCGCGGTCGCCGGGGTGGTCGCGGACCGGATCGGCCGCGTCAAGGCGCTGCTGATCACGGTCATCACGTACGCCGTCTTCACCGTCGCCTGTGGCTTCGCGCCCAACTACGAGACCCTGCTGGTCTTCCGCGCCCTCCAGGGCCTCGGTTTCGGCGGCGAGTGGGCGGTCGGCGCGATCCTGGTCGCCGAGTACACCACCGCCAAGAACCGCGGCCGCACGCTCGGCGTGATCCAGAGCTCCTGGGCGGTCGGCTGGGCGCTCGCGGTGATCGTCTACACCGTGGTGTTCCAGTTCCTCGACGAGGACATCGCCTGGCGCGTGATGTTCTGGACCGGCGCGCTGCCCGCCCTCCTCGTCGTCTACGTGCGCCGCAACGTGCACGACGCCCCGGAGGCGGCCGAAGAGCGCAGGAAGAGCGCGCACAAGGGGTCGTTCACAGCGATCTTCAAACCCGGCCTCCTGCGCATCACGCTCTTCGCGGTCCTGCTCTCCACCGGCGTACAGGGCGGTTACTACACGCTCGCCACCTGGGTGCCCACGTACCTGAAGACCGAGCGCGGACTGACGGTGGTCGGCACGGGCGGGTACCTGACGTTCCTGATCTCCGGGGCCTTCATCGGCTATCTGGCCGGCGGCTATCTCACCGACGTGCTCGGCCGCAAACGGAACATCACGCTCTTCGCGTTCCTCTCCGCCGCCAGCATCCTGGCCTACACGAACATCCCGGACGGGGCCAACGGCCTTCTCCTTGTGCTCGGTTTCCCGCTCGGCTTCTGCATGTCGGCCATTTTCAGCGGCTTCGGTTCGTTCCTCAGCGAGCTCTACCCGGCGGCCGTGCGCGGCACGGGGCAAGGCTTCACGTACAACACCGGACGCGCCGTGGGCGCCGTGTTCCCCACCATGGTCGGTTTCCTGGCCGACAGCTGGGGCGTGGGTGGCGCGCTGATCTTCGGTGCGTTCGGCTACGCGCTCGCCGTGCTCGCTCTGTTCGGGCTGCCCGAGACCCGCGGGAAGGAGCTGGTATGAGCCCCGCCGCCGCGGCATTGCGGAGCCCCGGAGAGGCCCGCGCGCTCTTCCGTTCGGGCACGAGCGGGCCGACCACGGGGTGGGCGGCCGGCCACACCCAGGCCAATCTGATCGCCGTGCCCGCCGACTGGGCGTACGACATGCTCCTGTTCTGCCAGCGCAACCCCAAGCCCTGCCCGGTGCTCGACGTCACGGACGCGGGCTCCTGGACCACACCCCTGGCGCCCGGCGCCGATCTGCGGACGGACCTGCCGCGCTACCGGGTGTGGGAGGACGGCGAGTTGGCCGACGAGCCCACGGACGTGGTCGACCGGTGGCGGGGCGACCTGGTGTCGTTCCTCATCGGCTGCAGTTTCACCTTCGAGTGGGCGCTGACGGAGTCCGGCGTTCCGATGCGCCATGTCGAGCAGGGCCGCAACGTCTCCATGTACGTGACCGCGCGCCCCTGCCGTCCGGCCGGCAGGCTGCACGGCCCCATGGTGGTGTCGATGCGCCACGTGCCGCCCGAGCACCTCTCGGCGGCGATCAGGGAGACCTCCCTGCTTCCGGCGATGCACGGCGCTCCGGTGCACTGCGGGGAGCCCGCGGGGCTCGGCATCGACGATCTGGCCCGGCCCGACTTCGGTGACCCGGTGGCCGCCGAGCCCGGTGACATCCCGGTGTTCTGGGCATGCGGAGTGACACCGCAGGCCGCGGTGATGGCCTCGCGACCGCCGTTCGCGATCACGCACGCGCCGGGGCAGATGTTCATCACCGATGCCCGGGACGAGCAGTACCGGGTGGCCTGAGCAGGCCACCGTACGGAAACAGGAGAACCACCCGCATGACCGATGCCGTGATCGACCTCAACGCCGACCTCGGTGAGGGCTTCAGCCGCTGGCACCTGACCGACGACGAGGAGCTGCTCTCCGTCGTCACCAGCGCCAATGTGGCCTGCGGCTTCCATGCCGGGGACGCGGCCACCATGCGCCGCGTGTGCGAGCAGGCCGCCGCGCGCGGCGTCCGGATCGGCGCCCAGGTCTCCTACCGCGACCTGGCGGGTTTCGGGCGCCGCTCCATGGACGTACCCGCCGACGAGTTGGCGGCCGAAGTGGCGTACCAGATCGGCGCGCTGGAGGTCTTCGCGCGGGCGGCGGGCACGCGCGTGTCGTACGTGAAGCCGCACGGCGCGCTCTACAACCGCGTCGTCCACGACGAGGTCCAGGCCCGGGCCGTCGTCGAGGGGGTCCTGCTCGCGGATGACACGCTGCCCGTCCTCGGGCTGCCCGGATCGCGCTTCCTGGAGGTGGCCGGCAAGGCCGGACTGCCCGTCGTCACCGAAGCGTTCGCGGACCGCGCGTACACCCCGCAGGGCACGCTCGTGCCGCGCGGCGGCGACGGCGCCGTCATCACGGATGCGGACGCCGTCGCCGAACGCTCCGTGGGCATGGCCCGGTCCGGGACCGTCACCGCTTCGGACGGACAGCGGATCGGCGTCCGCGCGCGCTCGCTGTGCCTGCACGGCGACACCCCGGGGGCGGTGGCCCTCGCCCGGCAGGTCCGGGCGCGCCTCGAAGCGGCGGGCGTCCGGGTGGAGGCCTTCGCGTGAGAGTGCTTCCGGTCGGCGACCAGGCGCTGCTCGTGGAACTCGCCGACGGCGACGAGGCGCAGGCGCTCCACGCCGAGCTGCTGCGCCGCAGGGCGGCGGGCCTGATCCGCGTACGGGAGATCGTGCCCGCGGCCCGCACGGTGCTCCTGGACGGCCTCGACGATCCCGGACGCGTCGGCGCGGAGCTGGCCGCCCTGGAGATACCGCCGCTGTCGGCGCGCGCGGAGGACGTACGAGAGATTCCGGTCCGCTACGACGGGCCCGATCTGGCCGATGTGGCAGCCCACTGGGGAGTGCCGGTGACGGAGGTGCCGCGGATTCACGCGGCGACCGAATTCCGGGTCGCCTTCTGCGGGTTCGCGCCCGGCTTCGGCTACCTCACCGGACTGCCCGATCGCTACGACGTGCCTCGCCGGGCCACGCCTCGTACGAGCGTCCCGGCCGGCAGCGTCGCCCTCGCGGGACCGTACACAGGGATGTATCCGCGCTCCTCACCCGGTGGCTGGCAGCTGATCGGCACGACCGACGCCGTGCTGTGGGACCACGCGCGCGTGCCCGCCGCGCTGCTCGCCCCCGGCGTCCGGGTGCGCTTCGTGCCCGGTTCGTCTCGGCCGGGCCCGTCCGTGCCCGGCTCGGAGGCACGATGACGGACCGCGCTTTCGCCGTCGTACGGGCCGGGGCGCTGACCACCGTGCAGGACCAGGGCCGCCCCGGGCACGCGCACCTCGGAGTGCCGCGCTCCGGGGCCCTCGATCCGGCCGCCTCCCGCCTCGCCAACCGCCTCGTCGGCAATCCGGCCGACGCGGCCGTCCTGGAGACCACGCTCGACGGCTGCTCGGTGCGGCCGCGTTGCGCGGTGACGGTGGCGGTCGTGGGGGCGCCCTGCCCGGTGACGGTCGACGGCCGCCCGGTGGCGTGGGGCGCGCCCGTGCGGGTTCCGGCCGGTGCGCTGCTGGACGTCGAAGCGGCCGTCTCCGGAGTACGTTGCTATGTCGCGTTCAGTGGTGGAGTGGCCGTCGACCCGGTCCTCGCCAGCCGCTCCACGGACCTGCTCTCCGGGCTCGGCCCCCCGCCCCTCGCGGACGGGGCCGTCATCCCGCTGGGCAGACCCACCGCGCTCCACGCGCGCGTGGACACCGTCCCGCACACCGCGCCACCCCGCGAACTGGTCCTGAGGGTGATGCCGGGGCCGCGCGCCGACTGGTTCACTCCGGCGGCCCTGCGCACGCTGACCACGCGCGCGTACCGGGTGTCCTCGGCGAGCAACCGCATTGGTCTGCGCACCGAAGGGCCCTTGCTGGAGCGGTCGTTCACCGGTGAGCTTCCCAGCGAGGGCATGGTCCTCGGAGCCGTCCAGGTGCCGCCGGACGGCCGGCCCCTGGTGTTCCTCGCCGACCACCCGACGACCGGGGGCTATCCGGTGATCGCGGTGGTCAGGGAGGCTGATCTGCCCGGTGCGGCGCAGGCGGTGCCGGGGACGCCGGTCCGTTTCGTCCCGGCGGCGCGGCGCTGATCCGTAACGTCTGCCGAGGTCCGCTGAGGCCCCTGGGTTCTCCACTCCTACGCCGCCTCCGGATGCTCGGCCGCGGTGAGCGCGGCCAGCGCCGCCGTCACCGCCTGGGTGGCGCTCAGGTCGAGCCGGGCGCTGCTGCCCCGCAGCTGATGGCGTACCTCGTCGGCCGCGAGGGTGAGCAGCTGGGGCAGCAGATCGGTGCATCTGCGCGCCACCCAGCCGGTGCCCGCGGTGGTCAGCCGCCACAGGCTCGCCGCCCGTCCGGGCGGCGGCAGTTGGGGCTCGCACGAGGGCGGGCTGCCCGCCGCGAGGTCCCGGGCGGCGAGCAGCGCGTGAAACCGCGCGGCGACCAGCCGGTGGCCACGCTCGCCGGGGTGCAGCCGGTCCGCGCTCCACAGGGTGCGGTCGGCGACCCACGCATCCTGCGCGAGGTGCAGGTGTACGGCGTCGTACCGCTCGGACAGCGCGTGCACGACGGCGTTGACCGTGCGTTGCCGCCGGGCCAGCGGGCGGGCCAGCGTGCCCGGCAGGCCGAGCATCGCCCCCGGGTCGGGGAGGCAGGCGGTGAGCAGCGGGACACCTTGCCGTGCGCAGGCTCCGTAGATCGCGTCGAGCCGCGTGGCCACGCCTTGGATGTCGAACGTACAGCGGAGGGTGTCGTTGACCCCGACGATCACGGACGCCAGGTCGGGCCGCAGCTCCAGCGCCACGGGCAGCTGCCCCTCGAACACGTCCGAGGTCTGGGCTCCGCTGACGGCGAGATTGTGGAACCGCACCTCCCCCTCACGCGCCGCGAGGCCCGCGGCAAGCAGCGCCGCCCATCCTCGCCGGCCTTGCTCCACGGGGTCGCCGATGCCCTCCGTGAGGGAGTCACCCATGGCGACGAAACGCAGCGGCCTCATGAGAGACGCCCCTCGCGGTGAGCAGGCCCCTCACCGGGAGCCCCAGCTCCGGACCCCGCCTCATGAGCCCTCAAGAAGGCGGCAATCGCCCCCTCCCACCCGAAGCACTCCGCACGCGCGCGTGCCGCCTGCCCGCGGGAGCGCTCGGGACGGGCGAGGAGCCTTTGGACGGCGGTCGCGAACGCGTCGCCGCTGTCCGTCGCCATCGCGCCCGCGCCGCCCACGATCTCCGGGAGCGCCGACGACGCGCTGGCCACCACGGGTGTGCCGCACGCCAGCGCCTCCAGGGCCGCGAGTCCGAACGTCTCGCAGGGGCCGGGCGCGAGGCAGACGTCGGCCGTGGCCTGCAGCGCCCCCAAGGCCGCGCGGTCCGCGAGATGCCCCAGGAAGGTCACCGGCAACCGCCGCTCGCGCGCCCGCTGTTCGAGACGGGCACGCAGCGGACCGTCCCCCGCGACCACGAGAACCGCGGGAACGCCTCGCCCACGGAGCGCCTCCAGGGCGTCCAGCGCCGTGCCCGGCCGCTTCTCCACGGACAGCCGCGAGCACAGCACCAGCAGCGCCTCGCCCTCGCGCGCATGGCGGGCACGCACGCGTGGATCACGCAGTCCCGGATGGCTGCCCACCAGGTCCACGCCCAGGGGCGCGCGCACGACATTGCGCGCCCCGATGCGGACGAACTCCCGCTCGGCCCACTCCGTGGTGCACACGACGCGCGCATAGGCGTGTGCGGTACGGGAGTTGAGGGCGTCGGCCGCCCGCAGTGCGGCCTGCTCGGGCATGCCCCAGGTACGGAGAACGCCATGGGCCGTCTCGTGGGAGACCATCACGGCCGGGATCCTGCGGTGCCTGGCCCACGCTCCGGTCCAGCGCAGGGTCGTGCGGTCGGACACCTCGATGCGGTCGGGAGCGAGGTGTTCGAGGACCCGGGCCACCCTCCGGCGGTCCGTGAGGACGCGGTAGCCGCCGGAGCCGGGCAGCAGCGGACCGGGCAGAGTCACGACGCGGCCCTGGTCGGTGTCGCGGACACCGGCCCGCTCGCCGGGCACGATCAGCACGGGCTCGTGCCCGGCCGCGCGGTAGCCGCGCCCGAGCTCCCGCAGGGCGGTGCGCAGTCCGCCCGACGAGGGGGCCACGAAGTTGGCGAGCCGCACGATGCGCAGCGACTCGACGGGGCGCTCGCCGCCCCGTGCGGCCGCCGCACGGTAGGCCGCTTCCCTGTACAGGGCCGCCCTCATGCCGCCACCGCCGTCCGCGCGGCGAGCACCTCGGCGTAGTGGTCGACGAGCTGCTCGCCCACCGCGCCCCAGGTCCGCCCCTCGACGGCCGCGCGCCCGGCCCTTCCGTACGCCGCGCGCAGCCCCGGATCGGCGGCGAGCGCCCAGACCGCGTCACGCACAGCGAGGGCGTCCTGGGGCGGCACCAGGACGCCCGTGCGGCCGGGGACGACGAGGTCGAGCGGTCCGCCGACGGCGGGCGCGATCACCGGCACACCACTGGCCATCGCCTCCTGGACGGTCTGGCAGAACGTCTCGTAGGGCCCGGTGTGCACGAAGAGGTCCAACGAGGCGAAGATCCGCGCCAGTTCGGCGCCGGTGCGGCGCCCCGGCATGACGGCGCCCGGCAGCGCCGCCCGGACGGAAGCCTCGCTGGGTCCGTCGCCGACGACGACAAGGCGCACGCCCTCAAGGCGGTCCGCCCGGGCGAGGAGTTCGACCCGCTTCTCGGGAGCGAGCCGCCCTACATAGCCGACGATCAGCTCGCCGTTCGGCGCGAGTTCACGGCGTACGGCCTCGTCCCGATGGGCAGGCCCGAACCGGGCGGTGTCCACACCCCGCGGCCACAGCCGCACCCGGGGAACCCCGTGCGTCACGAGATCACGCAGGGCGGCGGTTGACGGGGCGAGGGTGCGGTCGGCCGCGGCGTGGACGGCCCGGATGCGGCGCCAGGCGGTGGACTCCCCCCGCCCCACGTACGTACGGGCGTAGCCGCCGAGATCCGTCTGGTAGACGGCGACGGCGGGTATGCCCAGGCGCGCGGCGGCCGCCATGCCGCGCACGCCGAGCACGAACGGGCTGGCCAGATGGACGATCTCGGCCCGGTGCGCGCTCAGCGCGGCCGACAGGCGTCGGCTGGGCAGTGCCACCCTGACCTGGGGATATCCGGGAAGGGGCAGGGAGGGGACACGGATGACGGGGCAGGGCGCACTTGCGTCGGCTGCGGCGGCCGCCCCGACCGCGGGAGCCGGGGCGATGACCAGGGGGTCGTGACCGCGTGCGGCGAGCTGCCGGGCGGTCTGCAGGGCGCAGTGCGCCACGCCGTTGACGTCGGGAGGGAAGGATTCGGTGACGATGACGACACGCATACCCGTGTTGTCGTCGTGCGGGGCGTGGTCACGTCAACGTGGATCTTTCCTGGCGAGGAACGTCCCATGAGCGTTGCCCTCCGCACGCGCCCCGCCCTTGGGCGCGCCGGCTACACCTCGGCCGCGTCGGGGTCGATCCTGCTCCGTACCGCGCTCTGTACCTCGTCCTCCTCGGCGGGGTCCGCGGCGAGCCTTCTGAGCTGGGTGACCACGCGGGCGTCGCCGGTCTCGGCGTGCCGTGCGGCGACCTCGCGGGTGGACTCCTCGCAGTCCCACAGGCATTCGACGGCGAATCCGGTGGCGAAGGAGGGGTCGGTGGCGGCGAGCGCGCGGGCCGCGCGGCCGCGCAGGTGGGACGAGGCGGTCTCGCGGTAGACGTGGCGCAGCACGGGTGCCGCGCAGGCGATGCCGAGTCGGCCCGCGCCGTCGACAAGTGTCCACAGGGTCGGCGCGTCCGGGCCTTCGCCGCGGACGGCCTCGCGGAGCGCGGCGAGTACGAGCTTGCTGTCCTGGGCGCCGCCTCTGCAGGCGAGCACCCGTCCCGCGGCGGCGCCGAGCTCGTCGGGCCGCTGGGCCCAGCGGCGGGCGCGCTCCACGGCGGCCACGCTGCGCATCCGTTCGAAGGCCTCGGCCGCGGCGTCCACGACGGCCCGTGACGGGCTCTCCATCGCGCACTCGATCAGGTCGAACACGTCGGGATCGTGGGCGTCCGCGAGGTAGCGCAGGGCCGTGCCGCGCGCCCCGTCGGAGCCGTTGCGGGCGGCTTCGAGGATCTCGGCGCGGTCCTCGGGCCCGGCCACCGCGCTCAGGCAGCGGGCGGCGGGCACGTGCAGTACGGCGCCGCGTTCGAGCCCTTCCTGTGCCCAGTCGAAGACGGCCTGGACGCTCCACCCGGGCCGTGGCCCCGATGGCCGCATCTGCCGCTGCCAGCGGTCGAAGGAGCCCTGTTCCCGTGCGGCGCGCACGCGGGCACCGACGGCCTCCCGGGGGTCCTCCTCCCACAGCCGCCAGGGCCGGGGTTCATAGGCGTCGCGCACGGTGGCGGCCAGTTCGGCCTCACCCTGCGCGTCCTCGGGGAATCTGGCCAGCACGGGCACGGCGAGGGCGCGCAGGCCCGCGTCGCCGTCACGCAGCGCCAGTTCGTCCAGGGCCCAGGCCCAGTTGCTGCCGAAGGCCGCGTACCGCCGCAGCAGTTCGAGGGCGTCGTACCTGCCGTACGAGGCGAGGTGCCCCAGGACGGCGAGCGCGAGGCCGGTGCGGGTCTCGTCCGTGTTCAGGACGTCCTCGGCGTCGAAGAGATGCCGCTCGATCTGCTCGAGCCCGCCGCGGAGATCGAGATAGAGCCTGGCGTAGTACAGGGAGCGGTTCTCCACCTGCCAGTCGTGGCGCGGGTCGTGGAGCACGCAGGTCTCCAGGGCGGCGAGCGCCTCGGAACGGGGTGCGGTGAGTGCGTGCAGCGTGCCGTCGCCGCGGCCCCGCTGCAGCAGGCCGAGCAGCGTACCGCTGGGCGCTATGACCGGATCGAACATGGGAAACAGCCTCACATCAAGCGTCGACGCAACCGGGAATCGTGGATTACCTGGCCGTGCGCCAACACGTCGGGCCGCCCGCCGCCTCTTGCTTGTTGTAGACCATCTTCCTCTGCCTCTCGTCGGTGACCCGTGGGATCCCGGACGGGAGGTCCGGGGGCGGGCCGCTCACGGTCCGCGCGGTGCGGCAACTCCTGCCCCACCGTCGCGTCCGTGAATCACTTCGTCATGATGGCCCAGCGGTTCAGCCCGCCGCGACCACATTTCCAGCGCCCCCGTTGTTGCTGGTCAAGTACCCGCTCAGGCCGCCCCGAACAGCTTGAGCAGCTCCGTCTTGGCGAACATCCGGGCGGTGTCCACCGCCGACGGCGTGCCCGCTGCCGGATCCGCTCCTCCGTCGAGCAGCGCCCGGATCACCGCTTCCTCGCCCTTGAAGACGGCACCGGCGAGCGGCGTCTGCCCCCGGTCGTTGGCACGGTTGGCGTCACCGCCCCGCTCCAGGAGGGCACGGACCGCGTCCGCGTGGCCGTGATAGGCGGCGAGCATCACGAGCGAGTCGCCGCTGTCGTTGGTGAGGTTCGCCGGAACGCCTGCGTCCACGTATGCGGCGAGGGCCGCGGTGTCGCCCTGGCGCGCCAGATCGAAGATCTTGGTCGCCAGCTCCACGACCTCCGGGTCGGGGGCTTCACTCATGGACCGGACCGCCTTTCGACTGCGGGGTGACTCGGGGGTGCGTACGGCGCCCAGTGCAGCCGTACGAGTGAATCGACAGGGTACTGCGCGTCCGGGCACATGACGGGGCGCGCCCGCGGCAATGGTCACGAACGGACCCGGACACCTTCCCCACCCACGCTCGGGAGGCCTGACAGGACTCCGCCATTCGAGGGAATTCCTCGTAAATTCCCCCATTTGCACCTTTTATCGTATGGATACATGCTGTGAACCTGGAACAACTCATGGTGACTGTCCCCACCGACCAGGAGAACCGTCATGATCCTTTCCATCTCGGGCGTCGTGCTGCTCGGCATCATCGTCTTCCTGTTCTTCCGCAAGGACGGACTCAAGGCGTCCCACGCGGTGGTCTGCGCGCTCTTCGGCTTCTTCATGGCGGGCACCGCCATCGCCCCGAGCATCAAGGCCGGCAGCGCGAGCCTGGCGAGCCTCCTCGGCGGGATCAAGTTCTGACGCCTCCTGCCCCTGTAGTACTTCGTTCGCACCACCTGGAGACTGACGTGGCCCGGCGCCCCCTCCCCCGCATCCTGAGCAACGGCACCGCCTCGATCGCCCGCAGCCGGGAGTTCGCGCGGTCGGCCGCCGACAGCGCCACCGACGTCCTCCACCCGCTGATCACGATCGCTCGTGGACTGCGCCGGCTGGCGGCGGCCGGGCGGCGCAAGTGGGTCGACACCCCCAAGGACCGGCGCGGACCGCTGCTGTTCCTCGTGGCCTCCGTGTTCCTGGTCGTGACCCTCATGCCGTACGGCCCGCTGCTCGCCGCCATCTGCCTGATGGCGGCCGCCGCGTGGAGCGGCAGGGAGCGCGCCGCGCCGGCCCCCACCGGCCCCGACGAGGCGCAGACCCAGCGGCTGCAGTCCCTCTACGAGGCGCTCGTGCCGTACTTCTCCGTTCCCGAGGACCCCGAGCCGCTCTTCGCGCACGGCGGGGAGTGGGACAAGGCCCTCACGTCGTACGAGTTCGACGACGACGGACGTGTCTCGCATCTGGTGGTGCGCTACCCCGCGTACTTCACGGACGGCGAGGCCGACTCCCGCACACGGATCGAGCACCTGCTGCACGCCAAGGCGGGCCGCGGCCGCGAGTACCACTTCGAGTGGGACGAGGAGGGCAACCAGCTCACGGTGAACGTGCTGCCCCCGTTGCCCACCGACATCGCCGCCCAGCGGTTCGTCACGGCCCCCGGCGAGACCGTGCTCGGCTTCACCGACCCCACGGGGGTCCAGCGCACCCTCCCCGTGGCGGACGGCGACGCACTGCGCGACGTGCCCCCCGTCGTCTGGCGGACCGGCCCCCGCTCCACCGAGCCGCACCTCCTGGTGGTCGGCGAGCCCGGCAGCGGCACCACCACCCTGCTGCGCTCCATCGCCCTGCAGGCCCTGCTGCACGGCGACGTACTGATCGTCGAGGGCGGTGGCATCGGCGACTACGCCTGCCTGACCGGGCGTGACGGCGTCCTGGCCATCGAGTGCGGGCTCGCCGGCGCCCTGGCGAGCCTGGAGTGGGCGGCGCACGAGACGGAGCGCCGCCTCATCTGCGCCAACCGCGCCCGCCAGGCGGGCCACCCGGCCCCGGAGGACACCAAGCGCCCCCTGTGGATCCTCATGGACCGCCCCAGCGTGCTCGGTCACCTCGCGGCGGCCGACGGACGCGAGGACCCGCAGTCCCTGCTCCAGGTGCCCCTGCGGCACGGCAGGGCGGCCAACGTCACGGTCGTCGTGGCCGATCAGTTCGACAGCCTCGACGCCCTGAGCGACCCGGTGCGCCAGCACACACGCGCGCGCGTGGTCCTCGGACCCACCACGCTGGACCAGGTCGAGGACATCCTCGGGGTACCGCCCCGCACGACGCCCACGTCCGTCGTCCCGCCCGGCCGCGGTTACGCCCGGCTCGGCTCGGGCCAGGTGCACCGTCTCCAGGTGCCCGCGACGCCCGATCCGTACGACGACGCGACGAGCGAGGCCCACCGGCGGGCGGTGACGGAGCTGCTGCCCGCACGGAGCGCCCCCGCCGACGCCGAGACGGGCACAGTCGAGACGGGCGCAGTCCAGCCGGGCGCAGTCCAGCCGGGCGCAGTCCAGCCGGGCGCAGTCCAGCCGGGCGCAGAGGTCGCCGCCGACGCCGAGGCCGGCACCGTGACGGCGAAGCCGGGTCGGCAGCCGGAGCCCGTGCCCGCCGAAGGCTGACGGCTCCCCCGTGGCCCCGGGGCTCTCAGGCCACGAAGGCCCGCGGCGTCTCCACTCCCCCGGCCGCCCCTGTCTCCACGAGACGCGCGGCCGCGGCCAACCGCACCGCCGCCTCCTCCGCCACCGCGCCTCCCACGGTGAACGGCAGCCGCACATACCCCTCGAAGGCTCCGTCCACCCCGAAGCGCGGCCCTGACGGGACCCTGACTCCCACCCGTTCCCCCACTTCGGCGAGGCGGGAGCCGGACAGGCCCCCTGAACGCGCCCACAGGGTGAGGCCACCCGCCGGTACGTCGAACTCCCATGAGGGCAGTTCGCGGCGGACGGCGGCCACCAGGGCGTCGCGGTTCTCGCGGGCCTGGGTCCTGCGCACCTGCACGGCCGATTCCCAGCCGCCGGTGCTCAGGAGCCAGTTCACGGCCAGCTGTTCCAGGACGGGGGTCCCCAGGTCGGCGTACGCACGTGCCGAGACAAGGCTCCGGATCACGTCGGGCGCGGCCCGCACCCAGCCGATGCGCATGCCCGCCCAGAAGGCCTTGCTGGCCGAGCCGACGGTGATGACGGTCGAGCCCGCCGGGTCGAAGCCGCAGACGGGGCGCGGCATCGTCAGGTCGTCGTCGAGCTGCAGCTCGATCATGGTCTCGTCGACGACGAGGACCGTGCCCGCGGAGCGCGCGGCGTCGACGAGCTTGCGCCGCCGGTCCTCGTCGGCGAGGGCGCCCGTGGGGTTGTGGAAGTCCGCGACCACGTAGGCGAGCCGGGGCGCCGCGTCGCGCAGTACCTGGCGCCAGCGGTCCATGTCCCATCCCTGGAGCCCCTCGGACATCGCGACGGGGACGAGACGGGCGCCTGTCTCGCGCATCAGCTGGAGGATGTTGGCGTACGACGGGGACTCGACGGCGATGCGTTCGCCGCGCGGTGCGAACAGGTGGCAGATCGCGTCGATGGCGCCCATCGCTCCGGTCGTGACCATGATCTGTTCGGGCATCGTCGGGATGCCGCGCGCGGTGTAGCGCTCGGCGAGCATCTGGCGCAGCGCGGGCAGGCCGGCCGGGAAGTCGCCATGCGTGTGCGCGTACGGAGGGAGTTCCTCCAGGGCGCCCTGTACGGCGCGAGTGAGCCAGGGCTCCGGCGCGGGCAGCGCAGCGCAGCCCAGGTCGATCATGGAGCCGAGCGCCTCGGGCGGCAGGGGTTCGAGCCCGCGTGCGGGCAGGGGGTTGCCGGCCGGGACAGCGGTCCAGCTCCCCGCTCCCCTGCGGGACTCCAGGAAGCCTTCGGTGCGCAGCGCCTCGTACGCGGCCGCGACCGTGGTCCGGCTGACGGCGAGGGACACGGCCAGCTCGCGCTCGGCGGGCAGGCGCGCGGCGACCGGGACGCGGCCTTCGAGGACGAGCATGCGGATGCCGTCTGCCAGGGCGCGGTAGGCGGGCGGGCGGCGCGTGCCGGGGCCCGCGGGGCGCGTCTGCTGAGAGCTGAGCAGCCGGGCGAGCTGTGTGGCGCCGACCGCTGAAGTCCACTGAGCCATGATTCCCAGTCCACCTTCCTGGAATTGGCCATGGTTGGCATCCCTTTACGAGCCACAGAGTGTCATGCGTCAGGCCACCACCACCAGCAGGGGGAACCTCTTGTCCACGACGAAGCCACCGACACCACCGACCTCACCCACGCGATCGGCGAAGCCGCACCTCGCACGGCGGCTCATCCAGTTGTACGTCGGTCTGGCGCTCTACGGCGCGAGTTCCGGGCTCCTGGTGGTGGCCGGGCTCGGCCTCGAACCGTGGAACGTGCTGCATCAGGGCCTCGCCGAGCTGACGGGGATGTCCATCGGCGTCGTCTCCATCTTCATCGGCGCTGCGGTGCTGCTGCTGTGGATCCCGCTGCGGCAGCGCCCCGGCCTCGGCACGGTCTCCAACGTCTTCGTCGTCGGCCTGGCGATGGACGGCACCCTCGCGCTGATGCCGGAGGTGCACGCGCTCTCCGCCCGCGTTCCGCTCCTCGTGGCGGGAATCGTCCTGAACGGCGTGGCGACCGGGCTCTACATCGCCGCGAAGTTCGGGCCAGGGCCCCGGGACGGTCTGATGACGGGCCTGCATCAGCGCACGGGCCGCTCGATCCGGCTGATGCGGACGCTGGTCGAGGTGGCCGTGGTCGCCACCGGCTTCGCGTTCGGGGGCACGGTGGGCGTCGGAACGGTGCTCTACGCCCTGGCGATCGGGCCGCTGGCCCAGTTCTTCCTGCGCTTCTTCGCCGCCCCCGCTCCGTCCGAGGGAGGCACAGTGGCTGCCGGTGGTCAGCCGGAGCAGGCGATACTGCAGCCGTGACCTCGCGCGTACGCCATCCCTATCTCGACCATCCCGGCCCGCTCGCGCTCGCCCACCGCGGCGGGGCGGCGGACGGCCTGGAGAACACCGCCGCCGCGTTCCGGCGCGCGGTCGGCCTGGGGTACCGCTACATCGAGACGGATGTGCACGCCACGGCGGACGGCCGCCTCGTGGCCTTCCACGACGCGACGCTGGACCGGGTGACGGACACGGCCGGGCAGATCGCCGGCCTTCCGTGGAGCGCCGTGCGCCACGCGCGCGTGGCGGGCAGCGAGCCGGTGCCCCTCTTCGAAGAGCTCCTGGAGTCCTTCCCCGGCGTCCGCTGGAACGTGGACGTCAAGGCCGAACCCGCCCTGCTTCCGCTCCTGGAGCTGCTGCGCCGCACCGGCGCCTGGGACCGCGTGTGCGTCGGCTCGTTCTCCGAGGCCCGCGTGGCCCGCGCCCAGCGCATCGCGGGCCCCCGCCTCGCCACTTCGTTCGGTACGCGGGGCGTGGCGGCCCTGCGGCTGAGCTCGTTCGGCGTTCCCGCCGGGGTCCGCCGCTCCGCGGTGTGCGCGCAGGTGCCGGAGACGCATGGCGGGGTACGGGTCGTGGACCACCGCTTCGTCCGCGCGGCCCACGCGCGCGGGCTCCAGGTGCACGTCTGGACGGTGAACGACGCCGGACGCATGGCCGCTCTTCTCGACCTCGGTGTAGATGGCATCATCTCTGATCACATCGAGACGCTGCGCGACGTGCTGAGGGACCGGGGAGCCTGGGCCTGACCGCCTGGCGGGCGACAGCGGACCACGGGGACCAGCGAGGGGGCACGGGTGGGTACCGACACCGTGCGGGCGACACCACCGGCCGACGAGAGCGCCGCCGACCGACGACGGGAGCAGCGCGGCTGGTACTTCTACGACTGGGCGTGCTCGGTCTACTCGACGAGCGTCCTGACCGTGTTCCTCGGCCCGTATCTGACGCAGATCGCCAAGTCGGCGGCGGACGAGGACGGATACGTCCACCCGCTCGGCATCCCGGTCAGCGCCGGGTCCTTCTTCGCGTACGCGGTGTCGGCGTCGGTGCTCCTGTCCGTCGTGGTCATGCCGATGGCGGGCGCCGCCGCCGACCGTACGGGCCGCAAGAAGCCGCTGCTCGCGGTGGCCGCCTACCTGGGAGCCGCGGCGACGGCGGGCATGTTCTTCCTGGACGGCGACCGCTATCTCCTCGGCGGCTTCCTGCTGATCGTCGCCAACGCCTCGCTCGCCGTCTCGATGGTGCTCTACAACGCCTACCTGCCACAGATCGCTCCTCCCCAGGAGCGTGACGCGGTCTCCTCGCGCGGCTGGGCGTTCGGCTACGCGGCGGGGGCGCTCGTCCTGGTGGCGAACCTGGTCCTGTTCCTGGCCCACGACACCTTCGGCGTCTCGGAGCCGACGGCCGTGCGCATCTGCCTGGCTTCGGCGGGCGTGTGGTGGGGCGCCTTCACCCTCGTACCGCTGCGGCGGCTCCGTGACCGGAAGGCATCGCCTTCGGAAGCGTCGGCCCGCGGCTGGCGGCAGCTGGCGTCGACCGTGCGCGACATGCGCCGCCATCCGCACACCCTGTCCTTCCTGCTCGCGTATCTCGTCTACAACGACGGCGTGCAGACGGTGATCTCCCAGGCGTCCGTCTACGGCTCCGAAGAGCTCGGTCTCGGACAGTCCACGCTGATCGTGGCGGTCCTCCTGGTTCAGGTGCTCGCGGTGGCGGGGGCGCTCGCCATGGGACGCCTCGCACGGACGTACGGCGCCAAGCGGATCATCCTCGGCTCGCTCGTCGCGTGGACGGTGACGATCGGGGCCGGGTTCTTCCTGCCCGCGGGCGCGCCGGTGTGGTTCTTCGCGCTCGCGGCGGGGATCGGCCTGGTGCTCGGGGGTTCGCAGGCGCTCTCGCGGTCCCTGTTCTCGCATCTGGTGCCCGCCGGCAAGGAGGCCGAGTACTTCGCCGCGTACGAGATCAGTGATCGCGGCATGGCCTGGCTCGGGCCGCTGATCTTCGGCCTGACGTATCAGTTCACCGGGAGCTACCGGGACGCGATCGTCTCGCTCGTGGCCTTCTTCGTGATCGGTTTCGTCCTGCTCGCGCGGGTACCCGTACGGCGCGCGATCCGCGACGCGGGAAATCCCGTACCCGCCAGGATTTAGCAACTGAAGCCAAAGGGCGGTAGTGTACGCGTTTGGCCTACCAGGCGGACCGTTACTGCGCGCTGGAGATTCAGAATCGCTGGGTGACATCTGTTACCAGATGTGACAAACCGGGCGCTGGTGGGTACAACAAGGGGCGGCATACGACGGCGACGCATGACCCTGAACGGGAATCTTTACCGCCGACCGGACGTTGACCGGATGACGACGACAGCGACACCTGTCCTGTGGGCGACAAGCCCGGGAGGCACAATTCATGAGTGAGCGAGCTCTTCGCGGCACGCGCCTCGTGGTGACCAGCTACGAGACCGACCGCGGCATCGACTTGGCTCCGCGCCAGGCCGTGGAGTACGCATGCCAGAACGGACATCGCTTTGAGATGCCGTTCTCGGTAGAGGCAGAAATCCCGCCGGAGTGGGAGTGCAAGGTCTGCGGGGCCCAGGCACTCCTCGTAGACGGCGATGGACCTGAGGAAAAGAAGGGCAAGCCTGCGCGTACGCACTGGGACATGCTCATGGAGCGCCGTACTCGAGAAGAACTCGAGGAGGTCCTGGAGGAGCGCCTCGCGGTTCTCCGGTCAGGAGCCATGAACATCGCGGTGCATCCGCGGGACAGCCGCAAGTCCGCCTGACGGCGAACTGAACAACACCGCACACGAAGGCCGGGGCCACTGCTCAGCAGTGGCCCCGGCCTTCGTGCTGTGCCGGATCGTGCTGCGCCGGGCTGGTGACAGCGCCGGCCCGCTCGGCCTCAGCGAGGCGGCAGCTGCGGGTCGTCCGGGTGGGGGCCGCGGGGCTGCCGCTCGTCGTCCCTGATGACCTCGCCCTGGACGACCTTGCCGTCCGGGCGGTGCATGCGCGCCTGCTGGAAGGCCTCGCCGAGACCGCCCTGAGTGGCAGCCTCGCGGACCTTGCGCTCGAAGGTCTTCTCCGCCGTTCGGCTGACGGCCTTCTGGACGGGCGGCACCAGCAGGAGAAGTCCCAGGGCGTCGGAGATCAGCCCCGGCAGGATGATCAGCAGGCCGCCCAGCATCGTCAGGGCATTGCCGCCGCCTCGCTCGGAGGGATGCGGCGCCAGGCCGCTCTGCTGCTGTTGCACCGCCTCGCTCAACTCGCGGAAGGCACGGCGCCCGGCGTGCTTGATGACCATGCCGCCGAGCACGACACCGGCCACGAGCAGCAGGAACACCGTGAGCCCGCCGGCTGCGCCCGCCACGACGGTGAGCAACCAGATCTCGAGGACCAGCCATGCGGCGATGCCGAGCGGCAGGAACCTCAGGACGCGGGAGCGCCGGGGCCGGGCGGGTCGGGTGGGCGGTACGCCAGTCGTCATGGCTCCAGTGTGCCTGGACCCGGCTCAGACCGGCATAAGGGGGATGATCGACAAGAGACGCGGCAGACGGCCGGGACGGCCGCCGCACCGGCGACCAGAGGGCCTTGCGGATCAGGAGACCTTGAAGATCAAGAGGTCTTGAGGATCAGGGGGCCTTGAGGTCCTTGGGCGGCTCGGGATACGCCTCGGGGCCCTTGGCGGGTTCCGGGGCCGCCTCGGAACCCTTGATCTGCTCGGGAGACGCCTCGGCGCCCTCGGCACCCTCGGCGCCCTTGGCGGGCCCAGCAGACACCTCGCGGCCCTTGGCGGGTTCCGGAGCAGCCTCCGAGCCCTTGCGGCCCAGCGCGCGGCCCACGCGGCCCACCCGCTCGCCCACACCCCACGCGGTGACCCGCCACAGGGCCTCGGCCACGATGTCCTGGCTCATCTTGCTGTCGCCGTGCTCCCGCTCGACGAAGGTGATCGGCACCTCGACGACGTGGTAACCCGCCTTGATCGCGCGGCGCGCCAGGTCGACCTGGAAGCAGTAGCCCTGCGAGGCGACCTCGTCGAGGCCGATGCCTTCGAGGGTCTCGCGGCGGAAGGCGCGGTAGCCGCCGGTGACGTCGCGGATCGGCACGTCGAGCATCAGCCGGGAGTACGTACTGCCGCCGCGGGAGATCATCTCGCGGTACTTCGGCCAGTTGACGATCCGCCCGCCCGGCACCCAGCGCGAGCCGAGGACGAGGTCGGCGCCCTTGAGCGCGGTGAGCAGCCGGGGCAGCTCCTCGGGCTGGTGGGAGCCGTCGGCGTCCATCTCGACCACCACGCCGTACCCGTGGTCCAGGCCCCACTGGAAGCCCGCGAGATAGGCCGCGCCGAGCCCTTCCTTGCCCTTGCGGTGCAGTACGTGGACATGGTCGTCGTCGGCCGCGAGCTCGTCGGCGATCTTTCCGGTGCCGTCGGGGCTGTTGTCGTCGGCGACGAGGATGTGTACCTCGGGCACGGCGACCCTGACACGACCGACGATGGCCTGGATGTTCTCCGCCTCGTTGTAGGTCGGAATGATCACCAAGGCCAGGCCGAGCGGGCCGAACTGCCTCCCCTGGTCACCGGTATCGGAGACCGCGCCGCCGTCGTTCACTACTGCCCCTTCGTTCGTACGCAGAGGACCACCATAGTGGCCGCTTCCGGCAGGGCCACGGCGGCACGGACGGTTGAGGGGAGTACTGCGGATCGGGGCCCGGCGCCCTTCGGGCCGACCTGGGGCCCGCTGGCTGCGGGTCGACCGAGAGCCGTTGTCTACTGAGCGTCCGGGCCCCACCCGGGTCACACCTGCCAGCCCGGTGGAACGTTCCCCCGCTTCCGTGGCGCGGGCGCTGGACCTGGCTCCCAGTGGTGGTGCGCCGGTGCGGCACACCGCCCATGGCCCAGCGGCGTTCGACGGTTGCGTGGAATTTCTCCGGTCGGACGTCCTTTGGTGGACCCGGCCGAACCTACCGGCCGACGGCCGCTTTCTGTCAATAGCCGTCTGAACTGGACCGACTCCAAAGACAGCCAGGTCAGTGCCGGGGATACGCAGGTCGCGCGAGGCGACAACGGGCCGCGATCGGCGGTACGCACCGCCGGGACATCACTCGTCCGGCCGTACGAAGACCGGCTGTCCGAAGACCACCGTGCGCAGGCATACGGGGAGTTCGACGCCGGGGGTCAGGTCAGGCAGTCCGGGCGTGCCGGAGCGCGGATCGGTCGACCAGCGGGCGACCCTGTCGTCCGGCGCCTGGACCACGAGATCCGCGGTACGCCAGACGGCGTAGTCGGCGGGCGCCCCCGGTACCAGGACCCCCGCGTCGTCCCGGCCGATGGCCCGCCAGCCGCCCCGGGTGTGGGCGGTGAACGCGGCGCGCACCGACACGCGGTGCTCGAGGGTCTGATGGAAGGCGGCGGCGCGGACGGTGCCCCAGGGGTCGAGCGGGGTGACGGGGCTGTCGGAGCCGAAGGCGAGCGGGACGCCGGTGCGCAGGAGCGCCGCGTACGGGTTGAGGGTGCGGGCCCGTTCGGCGCCCAGGCGCTGGACGTACATGCCGTCGCCGCCGCCCCACAGTGCGTCGAAGGCGGGCTGGACGGAGGCGGTGAGGCCGAGCTCCGCGAAGGCGGCGATCGTCTCGGGGGTCATCATCTCGGCGTGTTCGACGCGATGCCTGGCGGCGCGGATGCGGGCCAGGCCGACCTTGTCGGAGGCGGCGCGGATGCCTTCGACGACGGCGGTCACCGCGGCGTCACCGATGGCGTGGAAGCCCGCCTGAACCCCTGCCTCGGTGCAGGCGACGACGTGCGCGGCGACGGCGGCGGCGTCCAGGTACGCGGTGCCGGTGTGGCCCGAGTCGGCGTACGGCTCGTGCAGGCAGGCGGTGTGCGAACCGAGGGCGCCGTCGACGAAGAGGTCGCCCGCGGCGCCGATGGCGCCCAGTTCCTTTGCACGGGCGACGCCTTCCTCGCCCTGTTGGGCCCAGTAGCCGACGACGCGGGGCCCGGCCTCGTCCGCGGCGAGGCGCAGCAGCCCGGTGAGGTCGTCCTCGCTGGAGATCTCGGGCCCGGCGCACTCGTGCACGGAGCCGATGCCGAGGGACGCGGCGTGCTTCAGCGCGGCGCGCTGGGCCTCGGTGCGCTGCCACGGGGCGAGCGCGCCGAGGGCGGCGGCGCGCACGGCGTGGTGGGCGTCGGCGGTCAGCGGTGCGTCCGGGCGGAAGCCGGTGCGGCCGGTGATGCCGGGGACGAGGTCGAGCAGGGCCGTGGTGACGACGGCGGAGTGGACGTCGATGCGGGTGAGGTAGAGGGGACGGCCACCGGCCGCTTCGTCGAGTTCCGCGCGCGTGGGCGGACGGCCGTCCGCCCAGCGGGCCGCGTCCCAGCCGTGACCGAGCAGGACGCGGTCGTGCGGCCGGGCGGCGGCGTGTTCACGTACGAGGGCGAGCGCGTCGTCGAGGGAGCGGGCACCCGTCAGGTCGAGGCCCGTCAGGGCGAGACCGGTCGACGTGGTGTGCACATGCGCATCGGTGAACGCGGGGGTGACGAGCGCTCCTTCGAGGTCGACGACCTCGTCCACACCCTCGGCGAAGGCATCGGCCGCGCCCTCCGATCCCACCCAGGCGACGTGTCCGCGTTCGACGACCATGGCCGTGGCGAACGGATCGGCGGGACTGTGGACGTCGCCACCGCGCAGCAGCA
The DNA here is from genome assembly GCF_040660195.1 of Streptomyces sp. NPDC050147. Taxonomy (NCBI): domain Bacteria; kingdom Bacillati; phylum Actinomycetota; class Actinomycetes; order Kitasatosporales; family Streptomycetaceae; genus Streptomyces; species Streptomyces sp. NPDC050147. Next base: position 61,395 of record NZ_JBFALJ010000016.1, read on the forward strand.
CGGTGCGGTGGCCCTGAGGGCCGTTCTGGGGGGTGGTGCTCTCGCTCATGGGACCAGTCTGGCCCCCTCCTGGCGCGGGGCCCGCGCAGGGGTCGCCCACGGGCGGCTCAGACCTGCGGAGGCCTGGCCTCGTACGGAGTGGAGAGCACGACCGTCGTACGTGTGGAGACGCCCGCGAGCGCTCGCAGACGGCTCAACAGGTGCTCGAGTTCCAGTGGAGTAGCGACGCGCACCTTGAGGATGTAGTTCTCGTCGCCCGCCACGCTGTGACACGCCTCGATCTCCGGGACGCCCGCGAGGCGTTCGGCGATGTCGTCGGGTGCGCTGGGGTCGAACGGCTTCACCGAGATGAACGCCGTGAGCGGAAGGCCGACGGCCTCAGCGTCCACGACCGCGGCGTATCCCCGGATGACGCCGCGCTGCTCCAGGCGGCGCACCCGCTGGTGCACGGCCGATGTGGACAGGCCCGTGGCCTTGCCCAGGTCGGTGTAGCTCATCCGCCCGTCCTTGACGAGCAGCTGCACGATCTGTCGGTCCAGCTCCTCCATGCGCCGAACCTACAGGGCTCTTGATCCCTCCGGATACCGGTAGGCGCGACGGCGGCATCTTCTCGGGGCATGTGACGAACGCCACATACCTGTGACCGTGTCCAAAGGGATGCCACGATTACCTCTACGACGGGACGGGAAGTGCTTGCTGTGGTCGAGGCCGCAGCGCCTTCTCGGCCCACCCAAGGGGGAGAATCCCATGCAGAACTTGAAGCGCCCCGGTCGCCCTGCCCGCAGTAAGCAGCAGCGCTCCGATGAATCCGCGTCCGCACTCGTATCGGAGGGCGTCGAACCGGCAGAGACCGAGTTCGACGCGTACGACACCTTCGAGATGTACCGGGTGACGTGCCCCGACTGCGCGCAGCCGATCGCGCTCCTGGCGGACGAGGACGTCCTGCCCGAGCACGCGCTGTGCGCCACCCGATGGGACCCGTTCGGGCTCACGGTGTGCACGGGCACGGGCCGCCCCGCTGCCGACGCGGAGCCCGCTGACGAGACGATGGAGGCTCAGGAGCAGGACACCGCCCTGCTCCTGACGCTTCCTCAGGGGCTCGACTGGCGGACCCAGCCCTTCTCGCACGCCGGCGGCCAGGGCCCGCGCCGCGTACCCGAGCAGGACGGGCGCTCCGCGGCCTGACGCCTACCAGTAGCTGCCCTGCACCATGGCCGTCAGACTGCCGTGGTGCAGGATCAGCCTGTCCGGGTCCTCGGGGACCGCTGCCTCACCGAAGTGCACCTGGCGGTAGGCGACCCGCAGCATGACGATGGCGTGCCGCAGCGCCGCGTACAGCGAGTAGAAGTCCATGAACCGGGGCGTGTGACCGGTGAGCCGGGCGTAGCGCTCCTCGATGTGGTCGCGGCGCAGGAAGCCGGGCAGACCCTGCTGCCCGAAGCCGACCGTCAGGTCCTGGAAGAAGCGGTGCAGATAGATCAGCCATCCCAGGTCGACCTCGCGGGGTGCGAGCGCGGCCATCTCCCAGTCCAGGACGGCCGCGGGCTCGAAACCGTCGTAGATGACGTTCCCGATGCGTGCGTCGCCCCAGTTGAGGACGGTCTCGCCCTCGTCGTCCGGCCACCACTGCGCAAGCCGGTCGAAGGCACTCTCGATGAGGGGCGAGCGGGGCAGGCCTTCGACGACCCAGCCGTAGTAGGCGCGTTGGGCGTCGACGTGGCGGCGCAGCGGACTGCCTTCGCCCGGCAGCGCGAGGAACTCTGCCTCGGCGAGCGGTACTTGGTCGTGCAGGTGGGCGACCAGGCGGATCGACGCCTCCTCCAGGTGCGCGCGTTCGGCGTCGCTCGCCGCGTGCAGCCAATTCCCCTCGTACGTATAGGGCATGACGTCCGGTGGTACGCGTCCCTCGACCCGCTCCATGACGAAGAACGGCGCGCCGAGTGGGCCGGGGTCCTCCTCGAGCCACAGCACGCGCGGCACCGGCAGGTCGGTGTGTTCGGCGACGAGCCGCATCGTGCGGTGCTGGCGCGGCAGGTCGTAGACCGGGAAGATCGTGTACGCGGCCGGGTCCGCCGCCACGCGCAACGCGCAGGCCCGCAGCGGTGGTTCGGGGTGCTCGATGTCGAAGAGGAGGGTCTCGCTCGACATGCCGTTGGACTCGGGCACCCGCACGCCGGTGGCCTTGGCGCCGGGCAGCCGCACGGCGAGCCAGGCGGTGAGTCTGCGGGCCAGCTCCTCGGGGTCGCGGGTGGTGGTGCGGAGGCGGGGCCTGCGGGGTTCTGTCGCCATCGCGGGGTTCCTCTCAGGGCGCGAGGGAGTCGAAGCCGGTGAAGCCGCTCGGGTCGTGGCGGCCGAAACTGCCGTGTTCGAAGATGCCGTACCCCGTCTGCCCGTTGAGGGTGAAGCGTGCGGCGTGGTCGATGACTCCGTACGCGGCCCTCGGGTGCGCCGCCGGATCCGACAGGTCGTAGGCGCGGCGGTCGGTCCAGCCCCGCCCCTGCCAGCTGCCGTGCTGCCAGTCGTCCGCGGGCGGGTATCCGGCGCCCACGGCGAGCGGCAGGGACGTGAGGACCTCGACGCCGAGTTCAAGGGGTTTGCGGTCGTCGAGGTCGGTGAGGTGGATGACGGCGCGCTCGGGGTGCCGGGTACCGGATCGGTAGGTGATGTCGGCCTGGGGCCAGCCGAGTTGGCGGTCGCGCACCCCGGGGCGTACGACTGTGGCGTCGTTCAGGGAGCGGTAGCCGTCCGCGTCCTCCTGGGCGATGACCATCAGGAAGCGGTCCTCGAAGCGCACCGGGCTCCAGATCCAGTGGAAGCCCTCGGTGGCGAACTCCTCCTCCAGGCGCCCGCGTTCCTCTCCGGGTATGGGCCGCACACCCCAACTGCGGTCACGGGTCGCGGTCCACTCCCCGGCCGTCACCGCGATGTCCTCGCCGCCGACGCGGATCACCCCGGCGCAACCGCCCGCCTGGACGAATCGGCGCCCTTCGAGGGAGAGCCGGTCGCCGCGCCGCTGGATGTGGTGCGGCTCCCAGAGGGCAGGGAAGTCCGCGGTCCATGTGATGTCGTAGGAGAGGGAGTCCGGGTCCTCGGGGTCGGCGGCGCAGGTCAGGCGCAGCCGTCGCAGTGGTTCCTCGACGGTGATGGCCAAGGGGCCGACGGAGAGGTTCATCCGGTCGTCGCCGAGGGCGTCGGACGCGCGTACGGCGTGGAGCGTGTCTCCGGCGCGCAAAGTGGCGTACGCGTCGATCACCCCGACGTTCGGGTAGACCCCGAGCCCGAGGATGAGGAGCGTGCGCCCCTGGTGGTCGAAGAGGTGGAAGATGCAGCGGTCGTAGGCGTTGCGGTCGCCCGTCGCGACCTGCTTCATGGACAGCGGGACCTGATGGATCGGGTACTCGTCGAGCGGGACGGGACGGTCGTCTGCCACGGCAAACCTCCCTGGGCGCACGGCAGTTGCGGGCGCGCGGACGACGCGGGCCCTCGGCGCGGAGTTGACGGTACGTCAGAGCGCGTGACGGAGCCAGACACGCGCCGGCCCACGTTCAGGGCGCGGTGACCCCGGCTCCGGGCGTTGTGACCCTAGTTCCGGGCGCCGTGGCCCCTGTTCAGGGCGCCGTGGTCCGGTTCCGGAAGCCGTGGTCCCAGTTCAGGGCGCCGTGCCCCCCGTTCAGGAGCCATGATCCGGTTCCAGAAGCCGCGCCCCCCGCCCGGATCGCCGGAACGCGGGGCACCGCCGCACGCGCCCCCATCCCCGGCACCGCCGCGCACTCCGCCACGCCCTCGACACGGGCATGGCGCGAACTGAGGCTCGAATCTTGCGGGCGGTGACCTGTCCCCCGCTGTCCGCGTTGGCCCCGTATGACCACCCCCACGCCGACGCCCCTGGCGCCCCCGCCGACCGGCCGCCGCAGGCGCACCCTCCTGACGGCTCCCCCGCCCGACGCAGAATCGCTTCCCCAGCGTCATCAGCAGCCGCAGCGCCCCCACTCGCACCACCAGCCGCAGCCCCAGCCGCCGCACATCCAGGACCCGCCCATCTACCGCGCCCTCATCCGGATCTGGGCCGAGCGGGGCAAGACCCTGCCGGGGCGGCACGACCCGGAGTGGGTGCGGCTCGCGGCGCCCGTGGTCAGGCTCGGGCAGTTCAGCGCGAGTCGGGACCCGCGAGGTGACGGGCGATGACCATCCGCTGGATCTGATTGGTCCCCTCGACGATCTGCAGCACCTTCGCCTCGCGCATGAAGCGCTCCACCGGGAAGTCCGCGGTGTAGCCATAGCCGCCGAGGACCTGAACGGCGTCCGTCGTGACCTTCATCGCGGCGTCCGTACACATCAGCTTCGCCATGGCCGCCTGCTTGGAGAACGGCCTGCCCGCGTCACGCAGCCGCGCCGCCGAGAGATAGAGCGCCCGGCCGGCCTCGATCTGCGTCGCCATGTCCGCGAGCATGAACCGAAGGCCCTGGAAGTCCGCGATCGGCCGCCCGAACTGCCGCCGCTCGGTGGCATATCGAAGTGCCTCGTCGAGCGCCGCCTGCGCCACGCCGATCGCACAGGCCGCGATGCCCAGCCGCCCCGAGTCGAGCGCGGAGAGCGCGATCGCGAAACCCTGGCCCTCCTCGCCGATGCGGCGGGCATCGGACACCCGTACCCCGTCGAAGTTGATCTGCGTGGTGGGCGAGCCCTTCATGCCCATCTTCTTCTCGGGCAGCGCCGCGGTGAGCCCTTCGGCGTCGCCCCGCACCAGGAACGCGGAGATGCCGCGGGCACCTTCGCCGCCGGTGCGGGCGAGGACGGTGTAGAAGTCGGCGACCCCGCCATGCGTGATCCACGCCTTCGTTCCGCTGATCACCCAGCTGTCGCCCTCACGAACGGCCTTGGTCCGCAGGGACGCGGCGTCCGAGCCGGACGCCGGCTCGGAGAGGCAGTACGCCCCGAGCAGACCGCCGCCGAGCATCGCGGGCAGGTGCTCGGCCTGCTGTTCCTTGGTGCCGTAGCCCGCGAGCGCGTGACAGGACAGGGAGTGGACGCTGACGCCGAGGCCGACGGTGAGCCGGGCCGCGGCGAGCTCTTCCAGTACCTGGAGGTAGATCTCGTACGGCTGGTCGCCGCCGCCGAATTCCGAGGCGTACGGCAGCCCGAGCAGCCCGGATTCGGAGAGGAGGGCGAAGACCTCGCGCGGAAAGCGTCCGGCGTCCTCCTCCTCGGCCGCGCGGGGAGTGATCTCCCGCTGGACGAGTTCACGGACGAGCGAGAACAGATCCCGCGCCTCGTCCGTAGGCAGCTGACGGTCCACCGGCTGCGGCAAGCTTCGCTCAGGCACGATCGCATCCTCCCTTTCGGCACTGCGGCGGACCCGCGGGGTAGTGCGGCGCCACCGTGTCTCACGCCCGGCCGATGGTGCACGCTTCCGGGTCGCGGAAGGTGCTGTGACCAGCGGCTCTGGCGCGTTGAGTATGCCCGACCGGCGGCGGCCAGTCACTAGTTAACGACCGCTTACTTAAAAGATAACCGACGCCCGCAAGAGGGGCGCGGAATTGGTCCGAACCATTGACCACACTGGTCTAGTCCTCCTACAGTCCAGCCGAGCGCCTTTCCGCGTTCATGCCAATTCAAGATTCATGGATGCCCGCCTGGCACCCGCAGGTCAGGAACTCGGGCACCCGCAGGTCGAACAGCACCACGCCCCCCCATGCGCCCTCTCCCCCCACGAGGAGAAACGATGCTCAGACCACACCTCCCCCACGCGCCCTTCAAGGCGCTCCTCGCCACCGCGTGTTGTGCCGTGCTCGGCGGGGGCCTGCTCGCCGGAGCGGGCACCGCCACCGCCGGTCCCGACACCGGCTCCGGCTCCGGCTCCGGCAAGGCCGCGAACTCCCGGGCCGCGGCCGGTTCGGCCGGTTCCAAGGTCGTCGGCTACTTCACCGAGTGGGGTGTCTACGACCGGAACTACCACGTCAAGAACATCGAGACGTCCGGCTCGGCCGACAAGCTCACGCACATCAACTACTCCTTCGGCAACGTCCAGGGCGGCAAGTGCACGATGGGCGACGCCTACGCGGCGACCGACAAGGCGCACACCGCCGACCAGTCCGTCGACGGTGTCGCCGACACCTGGGACCAGGACCTGCGCGGCAACTTCAACCAACTGCGCAAGCTGAAGAAGCTCCACCCCGATCTCAAGGTCCTGTGGTCCTTCGGGGGCTGGACCTGGTCGGGCGGCTTCACCGAGGCGGCCAAGAACCCGGCCGCGTTCGCCCAGTCCTGCTACGACCTGGTCGAGAACTCGAAGTGGGCCGATGTCTTCGACGGCATCGACATCGACTGGGAGTACCCGGGCGCCTGCGGTCTGACCTGTGACACCAGCGGGCGCGCGGCGTACAAGGACCTGATGTCCGCGGTGCGTTCGAAGTTCGGCGGGGACAACCTCGTCACCGCGGCCATCCCGGCCGACGCCGAGGAGGGCGGCAAGATCGACGCCGCCGACTACGCGGGCGCCGCCCAGTACGTCGACTGGTACAACCCGATGACGTACGACTACTTCGGCGCCTGGGAGGCGAAGGGCCCGACCGCCCCGCACTCACCGCTGAAGACGTACGAGGGCGCGCCCAAGGCGAACTGGAACACCGACGCCACGATCAAGAAGCTCCAGGGTCTCGGCATCCCCTCCGACAAGCTGCTCCTCGGCATCGGCTTCTACGGCCGCGGCTGGACGGGCGTCACGCAGAAGGAGCCCGGCTCCACCGCCACCGGGGCCGCAGCCGGCAAGTACGAGGCGGGCATCGACGACTACAAGGAACTCAAAGCCAAGTGCCCGGCCAACGGCACGGTCGGCGGGACCGCGTACGCGCACTGCGGGACCGACTGGTGGAGCTATGACACCCCGGCGACCATCGCGGGGAAGATGGACTACAAGAACCAGGCCGGTCTCGGCGGCACCTTCTTCTGGGAGCTCAGCGGCGACACGGCGGACGGCGAGCTGATCAAGGCCATCAACTGACGTCGCGCGCAGACGGATTGGGGCGGGAGCCGATCGGCTCCCGCCCCTTCCTCATGGCCGCCGACGGACCCTCACGACCGCGGCGGCGCCGGGAAGGACGGCTCGAACTCCTCGATGACGCGCAGGGTGTCGCCGAGGGTCCTCACCAGGAGGTCGCACACCGTCTGGCGCGGCAGGCCACGGTTGCCGATCCAGTCGAGCGTGACGCCCTCGACGCTGCACAGCCAGCCGAGCAGCGCCGTGCGCGCCAGCTCCGGGATGTCGCGGCGGCCGTACGCGCCGTCGGCGATCGCACCGATCAACGCCTCGCGCACCCCGTCGCGTATAGCGTGCACCTCGGCGTCGAAGCCGACACCGCCGCTGATGATGGTGCGGTACGCCGCCTGGTGGTGCTCGGCGTAGCGCAGATAGCCGTCGATGGTGCTGTGCACCCGCTCCACGGGCGGCAGGTCGTCGTGGCGCCCGGCCCGCGCGACCAGTTCCGCGACCGAGTCCTCGATGATCGCGAGGTAGTAGCCGCGCTTGGACTTGAAGTAGTAGTAGATCAACCCCTTGGCGACGGACGCCTGCTTGGCGATGTCGTCCATCGAGAGCGCGTCGTACGACGTGTCGGCGAACAACTTCCGCCCGATGCTGATGAGTTCGGCGCGACGGGCCACGGAACGGTCGGTGCCGCGCGCCTGCGGGCGAGCGTCCACGGGACGGTCGGTGCCGCGCTGTTGACTATTATTCAATTTCGGCCCTAGTCTCCAACTGCCTCGGGAATCCGCAGTATGGCAGAAGCACGCCACCCGCCGGTTCTGTGTCCGAAGGCGCTCTCTCACGCACTCCCCCTACGCACCTGGACCGACGTACGGGAGGAAGACTCATGAGCGCGGCACGTACCCCTTTGCGCGAAGGCAGAACCTCCTGGAAGAAGACGGCCGTGGTGGCCCTGCCGGCCGTCCTGGCCGTCGGCGCGATGGCCTCCGTGATGGCCGAGGGGGCGCTCGCCGCCTCCTTCGCCGTCTCCGGCACCAGCTTCCAGGTCTCATCCGGCAAGCTCACCAGCGAGGGCCTGTCCTCCTACGTACAGACCGACCGGGACATCGACGGCAAGGGGCACCCGGTGGCGCTCCTCGGGATCGGTGACGCGACCCTGTCCGACATCTGCCAGGCCGCCGAGGTCAAGACCCCGGTGGGCACCGTGGTGTTCAAGCTGACCGCGGGCGGTCCGGCGGGCGAGGTCACCGCGAGCAATCTCATCATCGACGCCGAGGACCTGGAGGGCGACGCCCGCTTCGGGACCGCCGAGATCGGCCGGGACGCGTCGACCCTGGACGAGGTGGCCGGGGTCAAGGGCGAGAAGGGCAAGTTCGGGCTGCAGGCCGGGGACATCACCGTCTCCGGGGTGAAGTCCCACGCCTGGTCGGCGACCGGCGGGAACTTCCGCCTCAAGGGCATGAAGCTCGATGTCAGCATCGGCGGCAAGAAGTGCTTCTGACCGGCGGCCGGCGAGCTGGTGTCAGGGCGTGGGGCGCGGACGGCGGCGGATGGCTGGACGAGCGCCTGCCGATGCGTGAGCCTCGCCGGGTGCTGCGCAGGTGGCGGCGCACCCGGCCCTTCTGGGGCGGCCTGCTGCTGATCCTCGGCGGCGCCGAACTGCTCCTCGTGCCGCTGTCGCCGCTGACCGTCCTGGTCAGCCTGGGGCTCGGCGGGCTCGCCGCGATCGGCATCGGGCTCGCCCTGATCGCCGCCGGGGTCTTCCTGTGGCTGCTGCCGCACGCCCACCACTATGTGAGCGTCAACGCCCTGATCCTGTCGGTGCTTTCGTTCGCGGCCACGAACCTCGGCGGGTTCCTGGTGGGCATGGTGCTCGGCATCGTCGGCAGCGCGATGGGCTTCGGCTGGACGCCTGTGCCCGAGGGCTCCGAGGAGGACCCGGAGCGGCCGAAGGTGCGGGACGGGCAGGGCACGCGGACGCTCGGCGTGCTGCTGCCGGTGGTCATCGTGGGGGCCACGCTCTGGGGCGGAACCCCGGCGAAGGCGGCTCCCGGCGACACGATCGCGGCGGCGCCCCGCCCGGCGGTCATGGCCGCGAGGACTCCGCCGACGATCACCACCACACTCTTCTCGCCGCAGGGCTTCATCCTGGCCGGCGTACGCGAGATCCCGACGGCCGACGGTCCGTTGAAGGTCATGGTGCTGCGCATGAAGGCCGCCTCGCTCACCGACTACCGGCTGAAGACGCGCGACGGGAACGAGGAACTGGCCCTGGGCGCCGACACCTTGGACCTCAGCGGCTCCGTCACGCTCTATCTGACCAAGTTCAAAGGCTGCCTGGAGGGGCTGCTCTGTCTGACCTTCACGCCCGACAAACTGCCGGTGCCGCCCATCGTGCCGCCGTTCGTCTTCATGACCGACGTACAGGCGGAACAGGCCCTGGTCACCTCGGATCTGATCGTCGCGGGCGGGCTCACGCTGAAGGCCACGGCATGATCCAGATCCAGGCCGCGCTCTTCTGGGCGTACGCGATCGGCGCGACGTCCGCGCTCTCCGCGGCCCGGCAGCTCCAGGTGTGGGAGCGGATCAACGCGGGCGAGGGGCCGCGGACGCGCAGCCGCGCCGCCAATCCGTATCTGGCGCTCACCGTGCTCTTCGCCGCGGTCCTGATGGTGCCGACGGGTCTCTTCCTGCTCTGGCAGAACCCCGCGTGGGCGACGATGCACGTCGCGGACGGGCACGACGGCGTGTGGGCGGGGTTCGTGCTCCTCTACGCGGGCGGCATACCCGTCGCCGCGGTCCTCGGGTTCCTGGTGGCGCAGGGGCTCGTCCTGGTGGGGGCGGGCTACTGGGCGTATCTCCAGTGCGTGGGCGGCTACTTCCTGCTGTTCTGGACGCTGGTCCACGGCTGGGACGGCAGGGGGTACGAGCGGTTCTTCTCCGCCGAGGCGCGGGACTTCGCCGACTGGGGACAGGACAGTGTGGTCAACCACGTACTGGACTTCCTGACGTCCGGGACGTTCCTCGCGCTGCTGGTCTTCGGCGCGGCCGTGATCGGCACAATGCTGCTCACGCAGATCGGCTGGCTGATGGAGGGGTGGTCACTGCCCGGCGCGGACGAGGACCGGAAAGTGCACCGGTTCCTGGCGATCGCCGTCGCGGCGGCCGGGGTCTACGGCCTGCCGTTCGTCGGCGCACTCGTCGCGAGCGTCCTCGTCCGGCTGCTGGGCGGGTGGCTAGGCCTGCCGCTGTACGCGGTCCTCGCGGGGCTCACGCTGCTGTCGCGGCGCTCGCCCGTGCGATGGCTCTACGGCCTGGTGGGCGTGGTGCACCGGCACTGGCGGGCCGATCTCGATCCAGGTCCGGCCCACGACGGTCAGGAGACCGGGATCACATCAGACCGATCTGCGTGACGAGCATCGCGAGGACGACGACGAGCGTCCAGCCGAGGACGTGCTCGAGCACCTTCGAGCCGTCTTCCTCGGGGCCGCCGGTGCGGGTGGTTGCCCGGGGCTGTGCGGTGGCAGTGGCAGTGGCTGTGGCAGCGGTCATGGCATCACTCGATACGTATGCGTCACACCTCTCGGCGTGACGTCCGGCAGCGGACTCCCCCCACTGACCCATCCACCTTGCCACCGGATTCCGCCCTCGCGGGCGAGAGCTTGGTCACTCGCCGGCCGGAACCCGTGCAACTTGGGCCGAGTGCCGCGCGTCTCACATCACGTGGTGGGGCACACCCCCCAGGCGCACCGCCGCCGATTCCAGGCGCCGCCGACTCCATGCGCCCCCGCCGACTCGTCCGCGCAACCGTCCGACCGGAAGGTTTCTGATGAGCACGTACCGGACGCCCCGCCGCCGCAGAGCGCGGCTCACCCTCGCGGCCGCCGTCACCGTGACGGCGGCCCTCACCGGCACGGTGTCACAGGCCGCGCCGTCCGCATCCGGGACACCCTCGCCCGGCGCGCCCGGCCTGGGCGACCCGATGTTCCCGCTGGACGGGAACGGGGGCTACCGGGTCGACCGCTACACCCTGGACTTCGACTGGCAGGCGCCGAGGACGCCGTTCGAGGCCACGGCCACGATCAAGGCGACCGCCACGCAGTCGCTCTCCCGCTTCAACCTGGACTTCGGGGGCAACACCCTGCACGGTGTGAAGGTCGACGGCTCCGCCGCGCGCACGTCCCGCGCCGGGGACGAGCTGACGGTCACGCCCAAGTCAGCGATAACGAAGGGCCGTTCGTTCACCGCCAAGGTCACGTACACCGCCGACCCGACGCAGACGCGGCACCGTGACGACGCCATCGAGGACTACGGCTGGATACCCACCGCCGACGGCACGGTGGTCTATCCGCAGCCGAACGGGGCCCGGCTGATCTTCCCGGCGAACGACCATCCCAGCCAGCGGGCCCCGATCACTTTCCGCATCACCACACCGAAGGACCTGACGGCGGTCGCCAACGGCGAGCTGGTCGACCGCACGGAGCGTCCCGGTGACCGGGTGCGCTGGACGTACGACTCCGAACAGCCGCTCTCCACCCAGCTGGTGCAGCTGGCGGTCGGCAAGTTCAAGCTGATCGACGGCAAGGGTCCGGGCGGTCTGCCGCTGCGTGACGTGGTCCCCGACGCCCTGGTCGAGCCGACGGCTGCATACCGCGAACTCACTCCGGACCACCTCACCTGGCTCCAGGAGAAGCTCGGCCCCTACCCCTTCAACCGCTACGGCCTCCTGGTCGGCGACACGGACCTGGCCGTCGCCCTGGAGACGCAGACGCTCTCGCTGATCCCGAAGGCGGATCTCCTCGGCACGAAGGTCGACGCCGAGCGGAACATGGTGCACGAGCTGACCCACCAGTGGTTCGGTGACAGCGTGGCCCTGAAGAGCTGGTCCGACCTGTGGGTGAGCGAGGGGCACGCCCGCTTCTACGAGCGCATGTACTCCGAGGAGCACGGCGGCGACAGCTTCGAGACCGCCATGAAGACGGCCTACGCCGCTCACGACCAGTGGCGCCACGACTTCGGCGCCCCCGCGGAGCCGACCGAGCCGAACCTCTTCAAGCGTATGCGGTACGACGGCTCGGCCCTGGTCCTGTACGCCCTGCGGGAGCAGGTCGGCGACGCGACGTTCCAGAAGATCGAGCGGGCGTGGGTGAGCGACTTCCGCGGGAAGGCGGCAGGCACCCAGCACTTCATCGACCTGGCGTCGAAGGTCGCGGGCGAGGACTTGGAGGGCTTCCTGCGACCGTGGCTGTACGGCCCGAAGACACCGCCGATGCCGGGGCATCCGGACTGGGTGGTGAATCCGGTCCAGGGCTGAGGCCCCTGATCACCGGTCCGTCGTCCGGCGGCGGCGTTCGTGTGAAGTGCGCCATCGATCGCTTGTACGGCGGGATCCGCGGGTGAACCGGGGTTACGTTGGGTCTCCGCCGAGCTGGGAGGTCTCATGTCGGACGACGAGGTCTACGACGACTACGAGCAGGAGCGGAGACGACCGCCACTGCTGGGCACGGAGATGCGGGAGGCGACGTTGCCCGACGGCACCCGTGCGGTGGTCGTGGTACAGGCCGGCACGTCCCAGGCAGAGGTGGACGAGAAGGCCGCACGGATGCGGCGGGGTACTCCCGAGGGGAAGTAGCCCCTGCGGTCACCGACGGCCCCTCCCGCACATGCGGGAGGGGCCGTTTGCTGTGCTTCTCAGGCTCGGCCAACGGGCCGTCGCAGATGATCGGATCAGCCTTGTCGGCTAGGAACCCGGAGGTCTCGCCGGACACTGGGCGGATGGTGCGCGGGTGGCCAGCCTTCTCCCCATGCGCGACGGCGTGACTCGTTGATTGCCCGAAGGTGCCCTGGATGCCGCCATCCACAAGATTCAGGTCATGAGGAACGACCATGGACCTGCACTCGGCACAACGCATCGCCGAGGCCGAAGCCGCTCGCACCGGACTCGGCACCGGCCCCAACCGTCGGCTCCGGCTGACCCTGTTCATCGGAATGCCACTGGTCTTTCCGGTGATCGGAATCATGATCCTGGTGCCGAAGTTCCTGAGGGACGACGTTCTCTACGCCTATGAGGCCGGGATCATTGGCTGCCTTCTGCACTACGTCTGGGTCTTCGCGAAGTACCCCCGATACGCGGGCCGTCCGCCCTATCTCACCCGGGATCTCGCCATGGGCGGCGGCTTCTTCCTGCCCTCGCTGATGCTCGGTTTCTGGCCGGGCATGATCGCCGCCCCTGCATGGGCGATCTTCGTCGGGGTTGTCTATGTCGTGGAAGGGATGCGGGAGCATCATGGCCACCGCTGAACACCGCCGGGCCCCGACCGGCTTCAACCTGGTGCCGCCGCCCGGCTGGGACGTGATTCCGCTGCACACGGGTACCGAGGAAGCGATGGACCGCATCGTCCGCAAGGCGGTCTCGCAGCTGCCCGTGGGCTTCCCCAAGGACGACATTCCAAAGGCCCGGCTGAAGCTCACCCAGGAGATGAAGAAGGTCGTCCGCCGGGCAAGCGCCAAGGGGGGCATGACCCTCTGCCTCCCCACCGAACGGCTCCACGGCGTTGCGCTGCCCGTCTCGATCGTCGCATCGGAACCGATCGAAATTCCGAGAGTCAGGCCAGACAGCGGCCCAGAAGCGGTCCTGCTCGCGCTCGCCTCCGAGACCCCAGGAGCCGAGGTGCGGGAGCTCGACGACACTGCGGCGCTGCGCTCGGAGCGAGATGTACCCGCCGACCCCACGCAGGGCATCGATGTCGCTCACCGCCAAGCCGAGTACTTCGTGCCGGTCCCGGACAGCGACCCCGACCAGTACCTCACCTTCTCCTTCAGCGCCCTCATCGCGCCCGGCTCGGACCCTGCCTTCTACGACACTCTCGTGGAGCTGTTCGATGCCGTCATGGGCCCTTCCGCTGGAGCTATGCCTGAAGGCTGCCGCCCTGCCCGCGCCCCCGACGAAAGAGACCGCTCATGCCCGGACTTCTACGAGCAGACGGTCGTGACGCTCCGGGACAAGCTCCAGGCCGACGAGGCGTTCATCTATCACCCCGTGCCGCTGACCTACATGCCGCTGGTGATGCACGCCACCCGCATCCACTGCGAGGCGCCTGACGCTGCTTCCTGCGAGGGCATCACCGCGCCCACTGTGCCGCACCCGCGCATCCCCGAGTGGCAGCAGCGATCCGGCAGCGTCGCCTTCGGCTCCCCGCACCTGGGCGCGGACGGGGTCCGTGTCACCCGCTCCTACCCCGCGGACAGCACCATCATGATGACCTCGGTGACGTACCACTGGCACACCCCGCCCGGCCTCCCCGACGTCTGCCTCCGCGGGCACCACGACGATCCGGAAGTGATCGCCGCGGCCATGGAGCCCCTGGACGACTTCGCGCGGACGCTGCGGCTTCCGGGCATGGCTCCGTGACCGGCGGTCGACACCGCGTACGAAGGCCCCCTCTCCACTCAGCGGAGAGGGGGCCTTCGTACGCGGTCTCAGTGGATTCCCACGCCGGCCAGCGCCGCCTTCTGCTTCGCGGAGAGCTTCGTCGGGAAGTACAGGTAGCAGACGCCTCCCGTGCCGGAGACGACCTTCCCCGTGGAGTTGTAGCGCTTCGTGCGGAGCCAGATGTTCTCCCACTCGCGTCGCTTGTAGACCCGGCGCACCGCCGCGTTGCTCGGCGATGCCGGGTCGTTGGCGATCACGTCGCCCTTCGTCGTGAAGCCGATCACCGTCATCAGGTGCCCCGCCGTGCCGTAGCCCGCGCCCGTCAGCTCCTCCTTGAGGAACGACTGGGACGTTATGACCGGGATGCCCGCCGCGATCAGCGACTCCAGCTCGGTGAGCGAGGCGAGGCGCGTGACGACGCCCTGCATGTCCTTGTACGTCGACGCGTAGGCCGCGTTGAAGGGCCAGTTGCCGCAGCCCGCGTACTGGTAGTCGAAGGTGTACCTGGCCGCGTGGCACACCTGCGGGTCGGCGTAGGACGGGTCGACCCAGGCGAGGTCGTCGGCGGTCGGTTTGCGGCCCCAGTACTCGATGATCATCTGCGAGGAGGTCGGGCTGCACCAGGCCTCGCCGCCGTTGTCGTACTCCGGATACTCACCGACGTGGATCTCCTGCGAGTAGCGCGGGACCTTCAGCTCCTTGGCGAGCCCCGGCTCGGACGCCGGGACGGTGAAGCGGTCGGGGACGGCGGACGCCATAGCGCCGAGCCGCCACACGCTGGGCGTCGCCGTGGCGCCGGGCTTGCGGTACAGGGTCAGACGCAGCCGGTACGAGACGAGTCGCAGGCTCGTCGTCGTGTCGTCGATGGAGAAGGTGTCCGTCCAGATGCTCGACTTGCCGTCACTCTGGTCGTCGACCGACGTACGGCGGATGTCCTTCTCCTTGTCGTCGCCCGAGGCCCAGCGGCCGAGGACGTACCAGGGAGTCTTCGCCTTGTCCGAGTACGTTCCCTGGAGCTCCACCTGGAGCCACGTGCCGGTGGGCGTGCGGGCGTTCCAGGAGGCGACGACCTCCGTCGCGGGGACGGTGGGCCGGTGCACGGGCGAGGTCCACCGGGCGTACTCCCAGGTGGCGGTCTTGCCGGTGTGCGGGTCGGCGTAGTCGGTGCGGCCCGCGGCCTCGGCGATCTCCACGGCGGGGCGGGCTCCGGAGACGGCACGGGTGCCTTCGGCGGTGCCGGCGCTCCAGTCCGCGTGCGAGGCCCAGAAGCGGTTGCTCACGGGGCGCTTCGCGCGCGGCGCGGAGGCCGGGCCGCCCGACGCGAGCGCCGGGCTCGCGGTGGCGGCCAGCGCCGCCACGGCCGCCGCGGCGGCGAGGACGGTTCTGCGGGACATGTCATCAGCTCGGTCCATGGCGGACCCCCAGTCGACGTGGGTTCCGGACGGGTCCGGAAGGGGCAGGTCAGGTACACGGCGGTAGGCCAACTATGGCTGCTTCACGCCGACTTCTGCCAGCGCTTCGACCACCACCGTGTCCGCCAATATTGGCCTCGACCACTGGCGTGAGCTGGGACGGCGCGCGGAGTGCGGGATGGAGCACCCGTACGCTGGCAGGCGATGACCGCTCACGCCACTCCCCTGTCACGCGTCGCCGCGGAGCTGCTGCGTCTGCCGCCCTCCTGCGGCCCCGTCCGTCTCGTCGCCGTCGACGGGCACGCGGGCTCCGGCAAGTCGACCTTCGCCGACCGCCTCGCCGACGCCCTGGGCGGTGCGCCCGTCCTGCGCCTCGACGACATCGCGAGCCACGACGCGCTGTTCGGCTGGACGGATCGGCTGCGGCGCCAGGTCGTCGTGCCGCTCTCGCGCGGCGAGACGGCGCGCTACGAGACGTACGACTGGCACGCTCGCCGCTTCGGCCCCCAGATCCGCACCCTGCCGCCCGCCCCCGTGGTCCTCGTCGAGGGGGTCGGCGCGGGCCGCCGCGCGCTGCGCCCCTACCTGGCGTGGCTGCTGTGGATGGAGCTGCCACGTGACGAGGCCTGGGGCAGGGGGCGCCAGCGGGACGGAGAGGTTCAGAGCGGCTTCTGGGACGGGTGGGAGCCCGCGGAGCGCCGGCACTTCGCGGAAGACCCTTCGCGCCCCTTCGCTCAGTCTTTGGTGCGACAGTGGCGCGAGGGATATGAGGTGCTGCGGGGACCGAATGAGACGCCTGCGCACACCCAATCGGTCACGCAGGGTGAGGGACCAGAGGCGGTCAGCTGACCCTCTCAAAGAGCGCTCCCAGAAGTTCGCGCCAGTTTCCATGAGTGCCTCAACTCCGCTTGACCGAGGGCCCTTACAGGACTTACGTTCTGAATGCGCGGTCTTTCGAGGCCGCCCGCAGACGCGAAGCCCCCGGTTGTTCCCCCGTGATCGGGGGCTTCGTTCTGCCCTCCATCCTCGCATTCCGGACGCTGCGAGCCGCCTTTCGCTCACCCTCGGTGACGAAGTGGCCTCCCTTCACGTGCCTGATCCGGCGCTGCGGCACCCTACGGCCGAGCACTCCCCCGCAGGTACGATGCCTTTCGGTGCGACTTACGGACGGCTTCTCTGCGCACCGGTTCAACGTCCGTCCGCAGCACGGCGGTTCAGCGAAGTTGCCGACGGGCACCGGTCCGGCGGTACACAAACGGGGGCACGGTTTGTGGGGGACGTGATGGACTTCGACGCGGTGGGCTCACCCGCCCCGGCCGACCTCGCCTGGCTGAGGGGCGTCGACGCCTACACGATGGGCGCCTATCCACAGGCGGAGGAGGAGTTCCGGGCCGCGGTGCGCATCGATCCGGGGATGGCCGACGGCTGGCTCGGCCTGCACGCGCTGCGCATCGACACGACGACGGCGCTGCTTCGGATGTTCCAGCACCGGGACAGGTTCGGGGAGCAGCGCACCCGGCACGGACGCACGCTCAACTCCTGGTACTGGCTGGGCTGGTGGGTGCAGCCCGTCCTCGAAAGCACGCGCGATCTGCTGCTCGCGCACGCGTCGCACTGGCTCGACGGGCGTCATGTCCCGGAGCTCGACCGGGCGTTGGCGGGTCTGCCGCCGGTCGACGCGGATCCGCAGGTGCGGTTCCTGCACGCCTGCCGCTCCTACCTGGTCAAGGACTGGGAGCAGTTGGTCCGGCACACGGACTCGCTGATCGACGACGCGATGCTGGGCATCGAGGCAGGGCTCTTCGGAGGCATGGCCCGCGTACGCCTGGAGATGTACGGCCAGGCGGAGCCGCTCCTGTCCGCCGCCCTGATGCGCTGCCGCAGCGAGCAGCCGCAGCGCAAGGAGCTCCGCTACTGGCTGGCCCGCGCGCACGAGGGCACGGGCCGCTCGGCGGCGGCGCTGCCGCTCTACCGCGCCGTGCACCGGGTGGACCCCTCCTTCATGGACACCTCCGCGCGGCTCGCGGCGATCTCCGAGGGCGACGGGTACGACGACGTCACCGACCTGGCGGCGATCGCCCTGACCGGCTTCGGCCAGGACGTGATGGACGGCCCCGACGGGACCGATCCGCTCTTCGGCACGGAAGGCCGCGACCTGAAGGTCACCGAGCCCGAACTGCCGTCCACCGGCGCCGCCGCCGGGACCGACTCGGTGCGCGAGAAGGCCGTGATCCCGATCCAGCCGGGACCGCCGCAACTGCCACCGGGGCCCACCGACCCCGCGCTCCTGGAGGCCGCCCTCGCCGAACTGGAGGGGATGGTCGGCCTCGAACCGGTCAAGCGGCAGGTCAAGGCGCTCTCGGCGCAGCTGAACATGGCGCGCCTGCGGGCCGCGCAGGGGCTGCCCGTGCAGCCGCCGAAACGACACTTCGTCTTCTCCGGCCCCTCGGGCACCGGCAAGACCACCGTGGCCCGCATCCTGGGCCGCGCCTTCTACGCACTCGGCCTGCTCGGCGGCGACCACCTGGTGGAGGCGCAACGCGCCGACCTGGTCGGCGAGTATCTGGGCCAGACCGCGGTGAAGGCCAACGAACTGATCGACTCGGCGATCGGCGGCGTCCTCTTCGTGGACGAGGCGTACTCCCTGTCCAACTCGGGGTACGGCAAGGGCGACGCGTACGGCGACGAGGCCCTCCAGGTCCTGCTCAAGCGCGCCGAGGACAACCGCGACCACCTCGTCGTCATCCTCGCGGGCTACCCGGAGGGCATGGACCGCCTCCTGGCCGCCAACCCAGGACTCTCGTCCCGCTTCACGACCCGCGTGGACTTCCCCTCGTACCGCCCGCTGGAGCTCACCTCCATCGGCGAGGTCCTGGCCGCCGACAACGGCGACGTCTGGGACGAGGAGGCGCTCGAAGAGCTGCGCTCCATCAGCGGGCACGTCGTCGACCAGGCGTGGATCGACGAACTGGGCAACGGCCGCTTCCTGCGCACCCTCTACGAGAAGAGCTGCGCCTACCGTGACCTGCGGCTCTCCGGCTACCCCGGCGAGCCGAGCCGTGACGACCTGTCGACCCTGCGGCTGCCGGACCTGATGCAGGCCTACGGCGAGGTGCTCTCGGGGCGAGGGCCACAGGACCCGCCGAGGGTCTGAGGCCCCCGCCCCGCCCGTCACACCAGGGCGCCACCCCGTGCCTCCTGCGGCTTGCGGGGCACGGCGACCCGGTGCGCGGGGTCGCGGACCTCGCCGACCAGGAGCTCCAGTACGTCCTCCAGAGCGACCAGGCCGAGCACCTTGCCCGACGCGTCGGCGACCTGCGCCAGATGCGTCGCGGCGCGGCGCATCACCGTCAGGGCCTCGTCCAGGGGGAGTTCGGCGCGCAGCGTCGTCATCGGGCGCCACACCTGCTGCGGCACCGCGCGGTCAATCTCGGCGCCGTCGGTGAGATCGAGTACGTCCTTCACGTGGAGGTAGCCCATGAAGGCGCCGTTCTCCGCGCAGACCGGAAAGCGGGAGTAGCCGGTGCGCCCGGTGAGTTCGATGACCTGTGCCGGGGTGACCCCGGCGCCCACGGTCACCAGCGACGCCCGGTCGAGCAGGACGTCCGTCACCGGGCGCGAGCCCAGCTCCAGGGCGTCCTCCAGGCGCTCCTGCTCCTCGGGGCCGAGCAGTCCCGCCTGGCCCGAGTCACCGACGAGGCGGTTGAGCTGCTCACTGGTGAAGACGGCCTCGACCTCGTCCTTGGGCTCGACCCCGAAGAGCCCCAGCACACCCCGCGAGCACGCCCCGAGCGCCACCGTGACCGGACGGCAGAGGCGGGCGAAGGCGACGAGTCCGGGGCTGAACCAGAGCGCGGTCTTCTCCGGAGCCGCCATCGCGAGGTTCTTCGGGACCATCTCGCCGACGACGAGGTGGAGGAAGACCACCACGGCCAGCGCGATGGCGTACCCGAGCGGATGGATCGCGCCCTCGGGGACGTGCGCCGCCTCGAAGACGGGCTCCAGGAGATGCGCGACGGTGGGCTCGGCGACCGCGCCGAGCGTCAACGAGCACACGGTGATGCCGAATTGGGCGGCCGCCATCATCTGCGGCAGATGCTCAAGGCCGTACAAAACCTGGCGGGCCCGCTTGCCGTCCAGCGGTTCGATCTGGCTGCGGCGTACGGAGACGAGAGCGAACTCGGCCCCGACGAAGAAGCCGTTGGCGAGGACGAGGAGGAGGGCGAACAGGAGTTGCAGCACGCTCATCGGGCGGCCCCCGGCACGCTCATGGCGTCGGTCGCGCCCGCGGTCCGTACGAGCCGGACCCGCTCGGCGCGGTAGTGGTCCACCTGGCGCACCGCGAGCCGCCAGCCCGGGAGTTCGGCCCGGTCGCCGGGGACGGGGATGCGACCGAGCAGGTCGGCGACGAGCCCCGCCACGGTCTCGTAGGGCCCCTCGGGGACGTCGAGTCCGATCCGCTGGAGCGTGTCGACGCGGCAGCTGCCGTCGGCCTCCCACGCGGGACGGCCGTCCTCGGCCGGTGCCGCGGCGATCTCGGGCAGGTCGAGCACGTCGTGCTCGTCACGGACCTCGCCGACGAGCTCCTCCACGATGTCCTCCAGGGTGACCACCCCGGCCGTGCCGCCGTACTCGTCGACGACGACGGCGATCGGCTGCCGGCTGCGCAGCAGCTCCAGGAGCTGCTGCACCGGCAGCGTCTCGGGGACCAGGACAGGCGCCTGGGCGATGCGGCCGACGGGTGCCCGCAGCCGCTCGTGAGCCGGGACCGCGAGGGCGTCCTTGAGGTGCACCATGCCGACGATCTCGTCGATGCGCTCGCGGTACACGGGAAAGCGCGAGAGTCCGGTGGCACGGGTCAGGTTCACCACGTCCTGGGCGGTGGCCGACGTCTGCAGCGCGCTCACCTTCACGCGCGGGGTCATGACGTGCTGCGCGGTCAGCTCACCGAGGGAGAGCGTGCGGACGAACAGATCCGCCGTGTCCTGTTCGAGGGTGCCGGCCCGCGCCGAGTGCCGGGCGAGCGAGACCAGTTCGCCGGGGGTCCGGGCCGAGGCCAGCTCGTCGGCGGGCTCGACGCCGAACAACCGCACGAGCCGGTTGGCCGCGGCGTTCAGGAGGGAGATGACGGGCCTGAGGAGGCGTGCGAACACATGCTGCGGGCCCGCGACGAACCGCGCGACCTGGAGCGGCTTGGACACCGCCCAGTTCTTCGGCACCAGCTCGCCGATCACCATCTGCACGGCGGACGCCAGAAGCATCCCGACCACTACGGAGACGCCCGGTACGGCACCTTCCGGAAGACCGGTCGCCGTGAAGGGGCTCGCGAGCAGATGCGCGAGGGCCGGTTCGGCGAGCATGCCGACGACCAGCGAGGTGATGGTGATGCCGAGTTGGGTGCCGGAGAGCTGGAAGGACAGCTCCTTCAGGGCGTCGACGACCGTACGGGCCCGTCGGTCGCCTTCGGCGGCGGCCTTCTCTGCGTCCGGGCGCTCCACGGTGACGAGCCCGAACTCGGCGGCCACGAAGAAGCCGTTGGCCAGAATCAGCAGGAATGCCGCCCCGAGAAGCAGCAGGGAAGTCGTCATGCCGCCGCCTCCCTGGTCTGTCCGGTCCCGGTATGTCGGGAGGGGGCGGCGCATGTACTACAGGACGAACCGTCCATCGCCGGAGGGAGTCACTCCTCGGGTAGCAGGAGCCCCTGTGGACCGGGCGGGTCCGACAGGGGCGGGGCGGCACACCATGCGTGCCCCGCCACCAGATTAATCAAGACCCGGCCCGATGCGTCAGCCCTGCGAGGTGCGGGCGTCGGCGAGGGCACGCAGCGCGCGGGCGTCGTCGATGGCCCGCTGCTTGGCGATGCCCGGCTGGATGCCCAGGGCGGGGAGGCTGGTGCCGTCGCTGAGGTCGAGGAACACCCACGCATCGCCGGGACGCAGGTTGACCCGGACGATCTCGGCCCAGGCCAGGCGCCTGCTGGTGGCGATGTTGACGACGGTCACGCCGGACTCGTCGGCGACGACCTTCGGCCGGCTCAGGAGCGCGAGGACGCCGAAGAGCAGGGCACCGGTGACGATGAAGCTGAGGCGCTCCCCCGTGCTGAGTCCGGGGATGAGCAGGGAGATCACCGTGAGGACCACGAAGATGGCGGCGCCCGCGGTGAGCAGGACGGCCCGGGTCCGGGTGGGCCGGAAGGTGACGGGCAGGGCGGGAAGCTCAGACATGAGGTGAGTTCTCCTGCCCGTTCAGAGGCGGCAGGCGTGGATGGCCGTGGTCAGGATGGCCCGCGCCCCGATGGCGTAGAGGTCGTCCATGATCCGCTGCGCCTCCTTGGCCGGGACCATGGAGCGGACGGCGACCCAGCCCTCGTTGTGCAGGGGCGAGATCGTCGGCGACTCGAGGCCCGGGGTGAGGGCGACGGCCTGCTCCAGGTGCTCGGCACGGCAGTCGTAGTCCATCATCACGTACGACCGGGCGACCAGGACGCCCTGCAGGCGGCGCAGGAACTGCTGGATCTTGGGGTCGTCGGTGTCGGCGCCGGTGCGCCGGATGACGACCGCCTCGGACTTCATGATCGGCTCGCCGAACACCTCGAGGCCCGCGTTGCGCAGGGAGGTGCCGGTCTCCACGACGTCCGCGATGACCTGGGCGACACCCAGCTCGATGGCGGTCTCGACGGCGCCGTCCAGGTGGACGACGGAGGCCTCGATGCCGCTGTCCGCGAGGTGCTTGGCGACGATGCCCTCGTACGAGGTCGCCACCGTCTTGCCCTCGAGGTCCGCGATGGTGCTGGCCGTGCCCGGCTTCGCGGCGAAGCGGAAGGTGGAGCGTGCGAAGCCGAGCGGCAGGATCGTCTCGGCGTTGGCGCCCGAGTCGACCAGCAGGTCCTGACCGGTGATGCCGATGTCGAGGCGGCCGGCCGAGACGTAGATCGCGATGTCCTTGGGCCGGAGGTAGAAGAACTCCACCTCGTTGTCCGGGTCGACGAGGACGAGCTCCTTGGACTCCTTGCGCTGCTGGTATCCGGCCTCATGGAGCATCGCCGACGCAGGTCCGGACAGTGAACCCTTGTTGGGGACGGCGATGCGCAGCATGAGGTCGGATTCCTTTGCGTGACGGGGAGTCGGGCGGAGTGGGCGTACGGCTCAGAGGTGGGCGTACACGTCGTCGAGGGAGATGCCGCGGGCGACCATCATCACCTGCACGTGGTAGAGGAGCTGGGAGATCTCCTCGGCGGCGGCTTCCTTGCCCTCGTGCTCGGCGGCCATCCAGACTTCGGCGGCCTCCTCGACGACCTTCTTGCCGATGGCATGGACGCCCTTGTCCACCAGCTCGGCGGTGCGCGACGTGGCGGGGTCGCCGTTGGCGGCCTTGTGCTGGAGCTCGGCGAAGAGCTCCTCGAAAGTCTTCTTGGACATGATGTCGCTTACTTTACGCGGCTCCCCGGCCCCGCTCACCGCCAGGGTTCGGAGATCGTACGCAGCGTGGTCGCGGTGGCGACGGCGGCGGTGACCGCTTCGTGCCCCTTGTCCTCGCGGGAGCCTTCGATGCCCGCCCTGTCCAGGGCCTGCTCCTCGGTGTCGCAGGTGAGGACGCCGAAGCCGACGGGGACGCCGGTGTCGATGCTGACCTGGGTAAGGCCCTGGGTGACGCCCTGGCACACGTACTCGAAGTGCGGGGTTCCGCCGCGGATGACGACGCCGAGGGCCACGATCGCGTCGTAGCCGCGTCCGGCGAGGACCTTGGCGACGACCGGCAGCTCGAAGCTGCCGGGCACGCGCAGGACGGTCGGCTCGTCGATGCCGAGCTCGTGCAGGGCGCGCAGCGCGCCGTCGACGAGGCCGTCCATGACCTTCTCGTGCCACTGGGCGGCGATCACCGCGACCCGCAGGTCTCCGCAGTTCTTCACGCTCAGTTCGGGTGCACCCTTGCCGCTCACGCGCTTCTCCTGGTCTTGTGCTGATTACTCGTACGGTTTACGGGTTCGTCGGGGTTCGTCGCGGTCCGGTCCTACTGGCTGCCGCAGGCCGACACCTCGGGGGCTGTGTCCAGCCAGGGCAGGTCGTGCCCCATCCGGTCCCGCTTGGTGCGCAGGTACCGGAGGTTGTGCTCGCCCGCCGTGACCGCCATCGGCTCGCGTGCGGTGACCCGCAGGCCGTGCCGGATCACCGCGTCGGTCTTGTCGGGGTTGTTCGTCATCAGGCGCACGCTGCGGACGCCGAGGTCGTCCAGGATCCGCGCGCCGGCGCCGTAGTCGCGGGCGTCGGCGGGCAGGCCGAGTTTCAGGTTGGCGTCCAGGGTGTCGCTTCCGCGCTCCTGGAGTTCGTAGGCGCGCAGCTTGGAGAGCAGTCCGATGCCGCGCCCCTCGTGGCCGCGCAGGTAGACCACGATGCCGCGGCCCTCGTCCGTGATGCGCCGCATCGACGCCTCGAGCTGCGGGCCGCAGTCACAGCGCAGCGAGTGGAAGACGTCGCCGGTCAGGCACTCCGAGTGGAGGCGGACGAGGACGTCCTCACCCTCGCCGACCTCGCCGTGCACGAGGGCGACGTGCTCGACGCCGTCGACGGTGGAGCGGTAGCCGTACGCCGTGAACTCGCCGAAGGCGGTGGGCAGGCGGACCTCCGCCTCGCGGCGGACCGTCGGCTCGGAGCTGCCGCGGTAGGCGATCAGATCCTCGATGGAGATGATCGTCAGGCCGTGCTTGCGGGCGAACGGGATCAGCTCCGGGAGGCGGAGCATCGTGCCGTCCTCGCCCGCGATCTCGACGATCGCACCGGCCGGGCGCAGGCCCGCGAGGCGCGCCAGGTCGACCGCGGCCTCGGTGTGGCCGTTGCGGACCAGGACGCCGCCGGTCTTGGCGCGCAGCGGGAAGATGTGTCCCGGCCGCACGAAGTCCGTGGGCTCGTACGTGCCCGCGGCGAGCATCTGGAGCGTGGTGGCGCGGTCGGCGGCCGAGATGCCGGTGGTGACGCCGTGCGCGCCGCTCGCGTCGACGGAGACGGTGAAGGCCGTCCGCATCGACTCGGTGTTGTTCTCGACCATCTGCGGGAGCTGGAGGCGGTCCAGCTCGTCGCCCTCCATGGGCGCGCAGATCAGGCCGCGGCACTCGCTCATCATGAAGGCGATGATCTCGGGCGTGGCCTTCTCGGCCGCGATGACGAGGTCGCCCTCGTTCTCCCGGTCCTCGTCGTCGACGACCACGACGGGCCGCCCGGCGGTGATGTCGCGGATGGCCGCCTCGACGGGGTCGAGGGCGAGGTCCGACGCGTCTTCTTCGTGACCCGTGCTGTACCAAACAGGTGCCGCAGTCATGCCGGGGCTCCTTCCATGACGGGCTGCGAGGACGCGATGCGCGACCGCAGCCACCAGTCGCGCATGCCCCACAGGACGAGCGCGAGGTAGATGACGTACACGAGGCCGGAGAAGGCCAGGCCACTGTTGAACGCGAGCGGCACCCCGACCAGGTCGACGAGGAGCCAGGCGAACCAGAACTCGACCAGACCGCGCGCCTGGGCGACCATCGCGGCGAGCGTGCCGACGAAGATGTAGGCGTCGGGCCAGGGGTTCCAGGAGAGGTCGGGCACGGCGGAGAACAGGGCGCCGACCGCGAGGGTGCCGACGGCCGTGCCGCCGAGCAGCACGCCACGTTCCTTCCAGGTCGCGAACCGGATGGCGATGGACCCGTCCTGCGCCTGCTGCTTGCCGTCTCTCCACAGGCGCCAGCCCCACAGGGCCACGCCGATGACGAGCAGCTGCTTGCCGACGCCGCCGGAGAGCTGCGCGGAGGCGTACGCGGCGACGAGGATGACACCGGAGAGGAACTGGGCGGGCCAGGTCCATATGGAGCGCCGCCAGCCGAGCGCGAGGGCGATCAGGCCGACGGTGTTGCCCACCATGTCGGACCAGATCACGTGCTGCCCGAAGGCCGTGAAGGCTTCGGAGTTGAGCCAGTTCACTTGGTGGCCTCCTGAGCGGGAGCGGGAGCGGCGAGAACACGGTCGCCGAGCATCCGCTCGACGTACTTCGCGATGACGTCCACCTCGAGGTTGACCGGGTCGCCCGGCTGCTTGATGCCGAGCGTGGTCAGGGCGAGGGTGGTGGGGATGAGGCTGATGGTGAAGTAGTCGGGCCCGGCGTCGACCACCGTCAGGCTGACGCCGTCGACGGTGATGGAGCCCTTCTCGACCACGTAGCGGGAGAGGTCCGCGGGGAGTGAGACCTTGACGATCTCCCAGTTCTCGGAGGGCTTGCGCTCGACGATCTCGCCGGTTCCGTCCACGTGCCCCTGCACGATGTGGCCGCCGAGGCGGTCGCCGACCGCGGTGGGCCGCTCCAGGTTGACCCGCGATCCTGCCGCGAGCGCGCCGAGGCTGGAGCGGTTCAGGGTCTCGGCCATCACGTCGGCGGTGAACTCGTCGCCCTCGTGCTCCACGACCGTCAGACAGACGCCGTTGACCGCGATGGAGTCGCCGTGCTTCGCGCCGTCGGTGACGACGGGGCCACGGACGCGGAAGCGGGACGCGTCGTCCAGGTTCTCGACGGCGGTGATCTCGCCCAGCTCTTCGACGATTCCGGTGAACACTTCAGTGCTCCTTCGCTACGAGGGTCGCGGTGACGCGCAGATCGGGGCCGATGCGGACGGTCTCGCTCACGTCGAGCCGCAACGCTTCGGTGATGGTCGTGATTCCGCCGCCGGTGAGGGCCGCGGGGCCCGCGCCGAGCAGGACGGGGGCGAGGTAGGCGATGACGCGGTCGACGGCGCCCGCGGCGACGAAGGCTCCGGCGAGCGTCGGCCCGCCTTCGAGGAGGACGGAACGCACCCCGCGCGCGTGCAGCTCGTCGAGGAGGGCCGGGATGTCCAGCCCGCCGTCCGCGCGCGGCAGTCGCACCGTCTCGCCCTCCGCTTCGGCCGTCACGTTCTCGGCGACGGCGATGAGCGTGGGCGCCGCGTCGTCCAGGACGCGGGCGCCGGGCGCGACGGCGGTGCCGTTCGTGTCGACGACGACGCGCAGCGGCTGTACGGCGCCTTCGATGCCCCGCACGGCGAGGTGCGGGTCGTCGGCGCGCTGGGTGCCGGAGCCGACGACGACCGCGTCGCACTCGGCGCGCAGCCGGTGGACGTCGGCGCGGGCCTCGGCGGAGGTGATCCAGCGGCTGCTTCCGTCGGCGGCGGCGATGCGGCCGTCGAGCGTCGCGGCGTACTTCCAGGTGACGTGCGGGCGGCCGAGCCGCACGGAGGTCAGCCAGGCGGCGTTGCCCGCGGCGGCCTCGGCCTCCAACAGGCCCGCCTGTACATCGACTCCGGCGGTACGCAGTCGCTGCGCGCCCCCGGTCGCGGTGGGGTTCGGGTCGCCGACCGCGTAGACGACACGGGCGATCCCGGCGTCGATGAGCGCCTGGGCGCAGGGGCCGGTGCGGCCGGTGTGGTTGCAGGGTTCGAGGGTGACGAGGGCGGTGGCGCCGCGGGCCTGTTCGCCGGCCGCGCGCAGGGCGTGGACCTCGGCGTGCGGACCGCCCGCGCGCTGGTGGTGGCCTTCGCCGACGATCTCTCCGGAGGCGTTGACGATCACGCAGCCGACGACGGGATTGGGGCTGGTGGAGCCGAGCCCGAGGGCGGCGAGCGTGATGGCACGGCGCATGGCGGCGAGCTCGTGCTCGTGCGCCGCTGCTGCGGGTGCTGTGGCCACCGGGTCCTCCTGCCTCATAAGGCACGGACTCCGGGGCCTGTCGATGACGACAGAATGTACGGACCGCGGCACCGGGGGCGACGCCGGAAACGAGACCTCTCCCCGGGAAACCCGAAGAGACGGGTATCCCAAGAACAAGCCACTCGGCGACGCGCACGAATGCCCGCCCGCCGCGCACTGCCTCCCATCCGGACTTTCACCGTCGGTCCAGGAATTTCACCTGGTCAACCGACCGCTGGAGGCGGCCGGGTCGCGGACTGTAACCGCCGGTTCGGAATTACACCGACCCCGGAGTGCGCTGCTTTTGGTACGAGGCCAGTGTGCCACGCCTGATCGACGCCCATACGGGCGAACCCCTGTGGCCTGGCTCACAGCAGCCTGTGACAGGTCTTTGACCGGCGGTGACGGAAGCGGCTCGGCCTCCCGCTGCTGCGGCTCAGCCTCCCGGTCCGAAGAGTTCGTCCTGCGCCGCGTCCCTGGCGCGAAGGAGCGCACCCCGCAGGACCGCCGCGCCGCCGAGCACGCTCGCGCGCACCTCGGTGTGCAGCGGCGACATGACGGAGAGGCGGTCCGCCACCCGGGTGGCGAGCGCGTCGCCGCCCGCGCGGCCGACCTCCCCGCCGAGGACGACGCAGCCGGGGTCGAGGATCGCGGCCATGGCGGCGGCGCCCACGGCGACCCGGTCGGCGGCGGCGTCGAGGAAGGCGCCCTGGCCGGACCCGACGGCGCGGCGCACCATGTCCGCGGCGTCGAGTCCGGCCGCAAGGCCGTGCTCGGCGCCGAGATCGCGGAGCGCGGCGGCGCAGGCCAGTGAGTGGAATCCGCCCTCGCAGCCGGTGGCGGAGGGCAGTACGTGCGTGCCGGGAACCGGCAGGAAGCCGATCTCCCCGGTGCCGCCGGACGCCCCGCGGCGCAGGGTCCCGTCGAGCACGACGGCGGCGCCGACGCCTTCGCCCAGCCAGAGGAGGACGAACGTGTCGCGGTCGTGGGCGGCGCCGTCACGCTGTTCGGCGCGGGCGGCGAGGTTGGTCTCGTTCTCCACGAGCACGCGGGCCGGGAGCCGCTCCTGGAGGGCTCCGGCGAGGCCGCGGTGCCAGGCGGGCAGCGAGGTGGTGTCCCGCAGTTCGCCGGTGGCGGGGTCGACGAGGCCGGGGGCGCCGATCGCCACGGTGTGCAGCCGCTGGACGCCGCCGTCCCGGGCGGTGCGCTCCACGAGGGCGACAGCCCGGTCGACGGCGGGTCCGGTGCCGCCGCCGATGGGCGCGGAGGCCTCGGCGAGCACCGCGCCGAGCAGGTCCGTGACGACGACGGAGACGCCCCCGGTGCGCACGTCGAGCGCCGCGAGGTGTGCCCGGTCGGCGACGATGCCGTACAGCCGGGCGTTGGGCCCGCGGCGCTGGGCACCCGCCTCCCCTACGACCGCGATCAGGCCGGAGCCCTGAAGGCGCTCGACCAGGTCGGCGACCGAGGGCCGGGAGAGACCGGTCAGCTGCTTCAACTGGTTGGCCGTCAGCGGTCCTTCGCGCTGCAGGAGCCTCAGGGCGAGCCGGTCGTTGATGGCCCGGGCGGTGCTCGGTGATGCGGGCATGCCGGGGATCCTTCCATAAAGCTGCTATTTATCAGGCAGGGTTCCTGATAGTTTACGTCGCCGTAGCGGGGCGCACCTCGGGAGGGGCAGAGCATCGATGAGTGAAGTGACCTACGACGTACGTCAGTTGAAGCGGGCGCGGATCGCCGTGGCCGCCGTCTTCTGTGTGCACGGCGCCGTCACCGGCTCCTTCGCGACCCGCGTGCCCTGGATCCAGGAGCACGCCGACCTCAGCGCGGGGCTCCTCGGCCTCGCTCTCGCCTTCCCCGCGATCGGCGCCTCCGTGGCGATGCCGCTCGCGGGCTGGGTCAGCCACCGGTTCGGCGCGCGGACCGCGCTGCGCGGCCTCCTCGCCCTGTGGACGCTGTCCCTGATCCTGCCCTCGCTGGCGCCGAACCTGCTCACGCTCTGCCTCGCCCTGTTCGTGTACGGCGCGACGGCGGGTATGTCGGACGTGGCGATGAACGCCCTCGGTGTCGAGGTCGAGAGCCGCATGAAGAAGTCGATCATGTCGGGCCTGCACGGCATGTGGAGCGTGGGCGCCCTGATCGGCTCCGCGGCCGGCACGGTCGCCGCTCACCTGGGCTCGGACGCCCGGATGCACCACGCGCTCGCCGCCGCGGCGCTCACCGTGATCGGCCTCGTCGCCTGCCGGGGTGTGCTCGACCTCCAGGCGGAGCCCGGGGACGAGGCGCCGCCGCGCTTCTCGCTGCCGCCGAAGTCGGCGCTGCTCATCGGCGCGGTCGGCTTCTGCGCGGTCTTCGCGGAAGGTGCGAGCCTGGACTGGTCGGCGGTCTATCTGCGGGACGTCCTCGACTCGTCGGCCGGAGTCGCCGCGGCGTCCACCACCGGCTTCACGCTCACCATGGCGATCGCACGTCTGGCGGGCGACGCGGTGGTGGACCGCTTCGGGGCGGTCCGCACGGTGCGGGTGGGCGGCGTGGTCGCCGCGCTCGGCGGTCTGCTCGTGGTGATGGCGCCGCATCCGGCGATCGCCATGTCCGGATTCGCGCTGCTCGGGCTCGGCATCGCGGTCGTGGTGCCCCTCGCCTTCGCGGCGGCCGGACGCAGCGGCCCGAATCCGAGCCAGGCCATCGCGGGCGTCGCCACCATCACGTACACGTCGGGCCTGATCGCCCCGTCCGCGATCGGCACGCTCGCCGACGCGACCAGCCTGGTGGTCTCGTTCGGCCTGGTGACGGTGCTCGCCTGCGGACTCGCGGTGTTCGCTGGAGTGCTGCGTACGGACGGCCGCGAGGCCACGCGGGCCGCTCCGGCGGACGCGCCCGCAGGGAAACCGTGAACCTTACGCCGGATTAACATTGCGCTGACTCATTCAGGTCTTGACAAAGTCGGGCGCACAGAAGGCGGAACAGAACCATGGATCTCGGCGTGCGCTGGAGACTGCACGGCGACGGGCGCACCCCCGCGCCCGGAGCCGTCGTCCGTCCCGACGAGCGGCTCTCGTGGCCGCGGACCATCGGGCTCGGCGCCCAGCACGTGGTCGCCATGTTCGGCGCGTCCTTCGTGGCGCCCGTCCTGATGGGCCTCGACCCGAACCTCGCGATCATGATGTCGGGCGTGGCGACGGTCATCTTCCTGCTCGCCACGCGCGGCCGGGTGCCCAGCTACCTGGGCTGTTCGCTCTCCTTCGTGGGCGTGGCCGCCGTCATCCGCGCGCAGGGCGGCTCCTCCGCGACCGTGACGGGCGCGGTCTTCGTGGTCGGCGCCGCGCTGTTCCTGGTGGGTCTCGCCGTCCAGAAGTTCGGGGCGCGGATCATCCACGCCGCGATGCCGCCCATCGTCACCGGCGCCGTCGTGATGCTGATCGGCTTCAATCTGGCGCCGGTCACCGCGTCCACGTACTGGCCTCAGGACCAGTGGACGGCGCTCTTGGTGATGCTGTTCACCGGTCTGGCCGTAGTGTGCCTGCGCGGATTCTGGTCGCGCGTCGCGATCTTCCTGGGGCTGCTCTTCGGGTACCTCCTCTCCTGGGTCCTCGACCTGGTCTTCGGCAAGATCCACTCGGCGGACGGTTCGGGCAAGGTCGTCGACCACTGGCGCCTTGACCTCTCCGCCGTCGGCAACGCCGACTGGATCGGCCTGCCGACCTTCCACGCGCCGAGCTTCGAGTGGTCGGCGATCCTCGTCGCGCTGCCCGTCGTCATCGCGCTGGTCGCCGAGAACGCCGGGCACGTCAAGGCGGTCGGCGAGATGACCGGCGACTCCCTGGACGACAAGCTCGGCACGGCCATCTCCGCCGACGGAGCCGCCTCCATGCTCTCCACGGCGGTCGGCGGCCCACCCAACACGACGTACTCCGAGAACATCGGCGTGATGGCCGCGACCCGCGTCTACTCCACGGCCGCGTACTGGGCCGCCGCGGGCTTCGCCCTGCTCTTCGGCCTCTGCCCCAAGTTCGGCGCGGTCGTGGCGGCCATCCCGGGCGGTGTCCTCGGCGGCATCACGGTCATCCTGTACGGCATGATCGGCCTGCTCGGCGCCCAGATCTGGATCAACGCCGGGGTGGATCTGCGCAATCCGCTGAACCTCGTCCCCGCCGCGGCGGGCATCATCATCGGCGTCGGCGGCGTCTCCCTGAAGATCACCGACAACTTCGAGCTGAGCGGCATCGCGCTCGGCACGATCGTCGTGATCACCGGCTATCACGTCCTGCGCGCCTTCGCGCCGCCGCACCTCAAGTCCCAGGAACCGCTGCTCGATTCGGGCACGTCCACGTACGACGACGCCGACGGGGACGAGAGCGCGGACGGCTCTCAGCCGCGCGCCAAGTCGTAGGCGTAGTCGGGCGTGAACGTCCCCGGCGCGCCCTTGCAGCCGTCGGACTCTCCCGGCAGTTTGATCCACAGATAGGCGTCGACACGGGCCTGCCCGGTACGCAGCGTCGGGCTCTCCCCGAGCCCCCGGCCCGCCGGGTCGCACCACTCGCCGTCCGCCGGGGCGCCGTTGCCGTTGCGGCTCGTGTCGATGACGGCGCCGAGGCCCGCGGGGCCGCCGAGCGCGGCCAGGACCTTGCGGGCGTACGCGGCCTCGGCGCCGGTGCGGTGGAAGTTCGAGACGTTGGTGAAGATGCCGTCGGACGACGCGATCGACGCCGCCCCCGCCGCACGCAGCCGTCCGGCCTGTTCGGCCGCGTTGTTCCAGCCGGAATGCCCGGCGTCGTAATAGACCCTGGCCCTGGGGTTGGCGGCCTTCAGGGTGCGGCCGGCGCGGGCGAGCGAGGCATAGCGCGCGGTGCGCTGCTTCGCGGAGAGGCACTCGGAGAGCGCGATCGCGTCCGGTTCCAGGATGACGACGACCTCGCCCGAGCCCAGGCCCGCGGCGAACTTCCCGATCCACGCGTCGTACGCCGCGAGGTCCGGCGCACCGCCCTGCGACGCGCCCCCGCAGTCACGGTCCGGTATCGCGTACGGCACGACGACGGGCACTCGGCTCCCGGCGTTCGCCGTCACCGCGCGCACGCGCGACGTGATCGTCTCAGGGGCGTACTCCGCGAACCACACGGCGGCGGGACGGTCGGCGATCCGGGACTCGATGAGCGGCCTGCGCGGATCGCTCCGGTTCGCTCTGACCCAGTCGAGGACCTGGGAGTCGCCGTGCCGGTAGAGGGAATCGGCCGAGGGAGCGGCGCTGCGCGGCTCCTTCGGACGCTGCGTCGAAGTCTTCGGTTCCGGCTTCGGTCGCGGCTTGGCCGAGGTCTTCGCCGGGGACGGCTTCGCCGAGGACTTCGACGCGGACGGCGTGGGCACCGCGGGCAGCGGTTCGAGCGTCGGCGACCTCGTCACCTTCGGGCGCGCCTGGTCCCTGCCGCCGCCCTCGTCCAGGGCGGACACCATTCCGGTGACGGTGCCGACGGCGGCCACGACCGAGGCCGCGGCGACCATGACGCCACGACGGGCGGCGCCGCGCTCGGCCCGCCGATCGGCCCGTCGTTCTGCGCGGTGTCGTGCGCGCTTTCCTGTCACAGTACTGTTCCTCCCCCTCCGCCGTGTCCCCCTGACACGGCGTGCCGACGCCCCTCCCCAGGGGCACACACGGTCGCCGTTCCCCCGTTCTGGGGAAGCGGCCGGTGCGGTGGCACTCGGACCAGCCTAGGACTGGGACCCTGCCACCATGGCGCAGTCGCAGCGGTTCGCGGAGTTCACAGGCTCGGCACACGGGGTTGACGGCGTGCTGACGCGGATGCGCGCGCTGGGCGCCGGCTTCCGCTCGGGCGACGGGGTCGGAGTCTTCAACCGGGTCTATCTGTCGGTGACCGAAGAGGTCGGCCGCCATCTCGACAACGGCCGATTCCCGGACACCGGAGCCGCGGTCACGCTGGACGTCCTGTTCGCCGAACGCTATCTGCGGGCGGTCGACGCGGTGGCCACCGACCGCAGGCCGCCCGCCTGCTGGCGCCCGCTGTTCCAGCTGCGGCGCCATCCCGGCGTACGTCCCCTGCAGTTCGCGCTCGCGGGCATCAACGCGCACATCGGGCACGACCTTCCGCTGGCCGTCATGGACGCCTGTCGTACGCTCGGCTGCGAACCGGCGGATCTGGAGGACGAGTTCGACCGCGTGGGCGACATCCTCGTCTCGCTGGAGGAGAGCATCCGCGAAGATCTGATGCCGGGTCCCGACCTCTTCCAGATCGCCGACCCGCTCACCCACCTCCTTGGCTCCTGGAGCCTGGAGCGGGCCAGGGACAGCGCCTGGGCGACGGCACTGGCGATGCGGGCGCTGGATGACCTGCCCGCCGTGGCGGACGAGTTCAGGTGCCGCCTGGACGGAGCGGTCGGCCTGGTGAGCCGGATGCTGCTCACTCCCCTGCCGGACTGATCCGCCCGCTCCGCGCTCGCCGCCGAGGAACCCCCGGACAGTAGCTGTACGTTGAACGCAGTGACCCCGGATGCGAAGGAGCACCAGCATGGCCACACGACTCGGTCTCGGCCTCCCGCAGGGCCGGCAGTACAGCATCGGACGGGACGTCCCGGCTGTCGCCCGCGCGGCCGAGGAGATCGGGTACGAGAGCCTGTGGGTCTATGAACGCGTCCTGTTCCCCGAGCCCGCGACCCAGGGTCTGTACGGCGTCGAGGGCCTGCCCTGGCCCGACACCTACCGCTCGGTGGCCGATCCGCTGATCACGCTGACCCTGGCCGCGGCCGCCACCGAGCGGGCCCGCCTGGGCACCAGCGTCCTGGTCGGCCCGCTGCACGTGCCGTTCCAGCTGGCGCGCTCCCTGGCCACCCTGGACGCGGCGAGCGGCGGCCGCGTCGTCGCGGGCTTCGGCACGGGCTGGTCCCACGACGAGTACGCGGCCTCAGGGGTGGCCCCCTTCGAGAAGCGCGGCAAGGTCCTGGACGAGCTGATCGACGTCTGCCACGCGGTGTGGGGCCCGGACCCGGTGTCGTACGAGGGTGAGCTGACCACGATCGCCCCCTCGGTGGTCGGACCCAAGCCCGCGCGTCCCATCCCGATCCTGCTGCCCGCCAACAGCCCGCGCGCCAGGCGCAGGCTGGTGGACCGCGCCGACGGCTGGATGCCGGTGGGCGTGGGCGCCGAGAAGCTGGCCGAGCAGTCCCAGGCGCTGAAGGAACTGGCCGCCGAGCGGGGGCGCACACGGCCGGTCCAGAGCGTCCTTCGGGCCAACGCGCGGTACACGCCGACCGCGTACGAGGGCGAGAAGCGCGCCCCCTTCCGGGGCAACGTCGCGCAGATCGTGGAGGACCTCCAGGCGCACGCCTCGACGGGCGCGGTGGAGGAGATCCTCATCGAACTCGCGGGCAGCACGCGGGACGCGGAGGAGCTGAAGGACGTGGCGGCGGAGGTGTACGAGGCGGCGCGGGCGGCCGGAGTATAGGACTGCCCCGAAGGGGCGCTGTCCTGGGGGCGCGGGGCTGTTACATGTGCGGCTCCGCCGCGTGGGCGCGACCAGCCGCAATGGTCCCGCAGATTCCCACGCGCCCCAGCCAGAACGGCGCTGTCAGTCCTCTGGCAGCTCGACGGGAGCAATCTCGTCGTACACGTCCCCCGGCCCGGGGTTGGACGCATCGGTCGCACCCCCGAAGTGGTGCATGACCCCCCAGACCGCGTTCAGGGCGGTCTGCACCGCACCCTCGGCCCACCCCGCCGTCCAGGAGATGTCGTCACCGGCGAGGAAGATGCCTCGCTTGTCCTCGGGCAGCGACTCCTGCATGAAGTGCGTGAACAGGCGCCGCTGGTAGCGGTAGTGGCCCGGCAGGTTCGCCTTGAAGGCGCCCATGAAGTACGGCTCGTTCTCCCACGACACGGTCACCGGGTTGCCGATGATGTGCTTGCGGATGTCGACCTTGGGATAGATCTCGCCGAGCGACTTGAGCATGACCTCCATGCGCTCGTTCGCCGACAGCGGCAGCCACTTCAGGCTGTCGTCGCACCAGGTGTAGGAGAGGCAGATGACGGCGGGCTTGTCCGGTCCGTCGTCGAGCAGGTAGGTGCCGCGCGTCATCCGGTCGGTGAGCGTCATCGACATGACGTCACGCCCGGTCGGGTTCCCCCTGTCGTCGACGGCCTTGTCGAGCCAGAACGGCCTGTCGACCGGGACGAAGAGCTTGGAGGACTCCATGTAGTGGGTCCGCTCCATCGCCGTCCAGTGGTCGATGGGGAAGAGCGAGTCGTCGCACGCGATCTTCGAGAGCAGCATCCAGGACTGGGCGGTGAAGATCGCCGCCTGGTAGGTGCGGATGTCGCCCGAGGAGTCGGTGACGGTGACGCGGTTGCCCGCGGTGCGGTCCAGACGGGTCACGGCGGGCTTCGGCACACCGCCCTCGTGCAGCGAGCTCAGGGACGTACCGGGCGCCCAGTGCACGATCTTCTGCGGCTCGCGGTCCCACATGCGCAGGGGCAGCTGCTGGCTGCCGCCGACGATGCCGCGGTGGTGGTCGTCGGCCTCGGTGTAGACGACGCGCAGGATCTCCAGGATGGAGTTCGGGAAGTCGGTGTCCCAGCCGCCCGTGCCGAAGCCGACCTGGCCGAAGATCTCGCGGTGCCGGAAGGACTTGAAGGCCTCGGACTCGCAGAGGAAGCCGTAGAAGGTCTGGTTGTCGAGCTTCTCGACGAGCTTGGACCAGATCTCGCGGATCTTCGGCACGTCGCGCTCACGCAGCGCGCGGTTCATGTCGGAGAAGTCCGCGCCCTCCTCCAGGCAGTCGCTCCACGCCTTCGCCACGTCGCGGTAGACCTGCGGCAGGTCGGCGACGGTCTCGGCGTAGTGCGACTCGCCCTTGAGGTCGACGACCGTCGAGGGGGTCGACTCGGCGAGGGGGTTGGGGAACGGCTGGGTCTTGAGGCCCACCAGGTCGATGTAGTGCTGCAGCGCGGTCGAGGACGGCGGGAAGCGCATCGCGCCCATCTCGGCGGTCAGGTCGCCGTCACAGCCCTCGAAGCCGACGGTGCGCAGTCGGCCGCCGATCTGGTCGGCCTCGTAGACGACGGGCTTGAGGCCCATCTTCATCAGTTCGTACGCCGCCACGATGCCGGACAGGCCGCCGCCGATGACCGCGACCTCAGTGCCGTGCTCGGTCGCGGGTATCTGGCCGAGGCCCGCCGGGTGGGCGAGGAAATCGTCGTACGCGTAAGGGAAGTCCGGACCGAACATGGTGATCGGCGGCTGCGCGTCGGTGTGCTGGACGGCGGTGGGCACCGTGGACGTCATGGGGTACGGACTCCTTGCGGGAACGGCAGGACAGAAGAACGGGAGGCTCGGGAGGGGGTGGATCGGGGTGTCGGAACCGTCAGATCGGGGTGTCAGATCGAGGTGTCAGATCAGGGACGCGTACAGACCCGGGCGGCGGTCGCGCAGATAGGGGTTGGCCTCGCGCGACGCGGCGAGGAAGGCCGGGTCCGCGTCGGCGAACACCAGCTGCTCGTCCCGTCCGGCGCGGGTGCGCGCGACACCGTCGGGGCCGGCCAGCGTGGAGAGCCCGACGAACTCGAACTCCCCTTCCTTGCCGACCCGGTTGACGTACGCGACGTACATCTGGTTCTCGAAGGCCCGCACCGGCACGACCGACTCGGCGACGAACTGGAAGGGGTGCATCTGCGCCGTGGGCACGAGCAGCAGGTCGGTGCCCGCCAGGGCGTGGGCGCGGACGTTCTCCGGGAACTCCACGTCGTAGCAGATCATCAGGCCGATCCGCAGACCTCCCAACTCCGCCTGTACGACGGCCTGTTCACCGGGGGTGAAGTGGTCGCGCTCGAAGCAGCCGAAGAGGTGGGTCTTGCGGTAGTTCGCCAGACGCGAGCCGTCGGGGCCGATCAGCTGGACGGAGTTGAAGACCGTCTCGCCGTCCCGCTCCGGGTAGCCGTAGGCGACCGCGACGCCGTGTCGTACGGCGATCTCCGCGATCGCGGCGGCCGACGCCCCGTCGGCGGCCTCGGCGAGGCGCGGCATGTCGTCGCCGATCGCGTACCCGGTGAGGTACAGCTCGGGCGCCACCAGGAGGCCCGCCCCCGCCGTCGCCGCACGGCCGGCCGCGTCGTCGAACGCCTTGAGGTTCTCGGCGACGGAGCCGAGCTGCCCGGAACTCTGGAGCAGGGCGGTGCGCAGCGCAGGCATGGCGGATCCTCGGGGCGTACGAAGGGGCAGGTGGGGTCCGTTAGACGTTACGGTCAGCGGCGCTGTCCGGACAAGACGCGAGCGTTGCGGGCGGATGCTCGATCTGTTGCGCACTGTGGGCCCGCGGCGGCGATTCGTTGTGTGGCGGTGTGCGACCGGGGTCGTAGTGGTGTCCGCCACTGGGCCCAGGGGGCGCGGGGTCTTCCCCGCCGCACGGCGGAGGCGGATTGCCGCCCGTGGCCGGACGTGCCGGGACCACCTTCCGCGAGAGCGTGATCTCGCCCGGAAGGACCGGGTGAACGGCACTTCGGACGGAGGCTCCACGTGAGCCGCAACGCAAGCACCCGGATCGCTGACAGCCGCCTGACAAGCACCCGCGGCAGGGTGGTCGCCGTAGGGACCGCCCTGCTGCTCTCGGTGGGGGCGGTGGGAGCGGCCGTCGCGTCGGACGACGGCGGGACGCACGAGGCCTCCTCGAAGACGCAGGCCCGCGAAGCCGCCGCCCTCACCGGCAGCGCGAAGCTGTACCGCAAGACCACCGAGGACGTGACGTTCACCTTCGACGCGCATCTGGCCGCCGAGAACAACAAGCGCCCGGACAAGGCGACCGGCACCTTCAAGTTCGTCCACCTGGACAAGCCGGGCGGCAAGGGCGGCTGGGCGAAGGGCCGCATCGACTGCCTGGCCACGGGCGGCAAGGTGGCCACGGCGACCGGGATCATCACCGAGACCAGCCCCGATGCCATGATGCGTTCGACCAAGGGCGGCCGCGTCGGCTTCAGCGTCCACGACCAGGGCAAGCACGACCGCGTCGGCTACAGCTGGGCCGCGACGGGCGGCCCCGACGGCACCAAGAAGCTGTCGAAGTGCAACAGCGCCGCCCCGTTCGAGAAGGTCAAGAACGGCACCGGCGACTTCCGCGTCCTTCCCTGGAACGTGCCGTACCCGACCCGGTGACCCGCCTGGCCCGCCCGTACGAGGGATCGGGCGGGCCCGGCGTCTCCTCCTCGGGAAGCGCCGCACCCCGCCGCACGGCGGAGGCGGTCACCCCCTCAGGCACGATGCACCGGGCATCGGCCCACGGGAATGTGGATCACGCCCGGAGGGACCGGGCTGACCACAGCCAGACGGGGGCTTCCCATGCACCGCCGCTCCACCTTCATCCGAGTCGTCGCCGTGGGCGCCACGCTCCTCGCGCTCGCCGGCGCCGCAGGCTCCGCGACCGCGTCGGACGCCCCGCACCCCGGGAGGGAGGCCGCCGCCCTGACCGGAACCGCCAAGTTGGACCGGCCGCCCGGCGACAACGCCACCATCACCTTCGACGCCCATCTAGACGCCAAGGACAAGAACGACCCCGGGGCCGCGCACGGCACCATCAAGTTCAGCCACTACATGAAGAACCCCGAGTTCGGCGGCTCCGCCGAGGCCCGCGTGGACTGCCTGCTGACCGGCGGAAAGGTCGCCACGGTGTCGGCGGTCGTCACGAAGGCGGACGGCGGCCTGAAAGGGGCGATCGGCAAGCGCGTCGGCATGACGGTCCACGACCAGGGCAAGCAGGACCGCTTCGGCTACAGCTGGGCCATGGTCGGCATCCCGAACGACCTTCCGAAGGACATGCCCAAGTGCGTGAGCGCGGCCCCCTTCGACCGAACCAAGCCCGGCAGCGGCGACCTGCGCGTACTGCCGATGAAGTAGCGCCGCGGAAGGGCCCTAGGCAGGCGCCCCGGAGGAAAATCTCCGCATCAGCGGCGAGAGCACCAGCACGGACTTCGTCCGCTCCACGAACGGCTCCCCCGCGATCCGCTCAAGGACCCGCTCGAAGTGCCGCATGTCCGCGGCGAAGACCTGGACGACCGCGTCCGCGTCACCGGTGACGGTGGACGCGGACGCGATCTCCGGATACCTCTCGAGACCTCGCCGGATCGCCTCCGGCGAGGTGTTGCGACGGCAGTAGATCTCGATGAACCCCTCGGTCTCCCAGCCGAGTGCGGCCGGGTCGACCCGCACGGTGAATCCCGTGATGGCCTTCGTCTCCCGCAGCCGGTCCACGCGCCGCTTCACGGCGGGCGCGGAGAGCCCGACCAGCTGGCCGATGTCGGCGTAGGAACGGCGGGCGTCCTCGGCGAGGGCGTGCACGATGCGTTCGTCGAGATCGTTCAGTCGCACTGGGGGTGGGTCACTTCTCTGCGGAGGCCAATCGGGAGCGGCTCATGCCGTACAGGAAGTAGAACACGAGGCCGACGGCCATCCAGACACCGAACACGACCCAGGTGACGGAGTCGAGGCTGAACATGTTGTACGCGCAGAAGGCGAAGCCGAGCACCGGGAAGAGCCAGCCCAGCGGCACGCGGAAGGTGCGCGGCATGTCCGGGCGGGTCCGGCGCAGCACGACCACCGCGATGTTGACCAGGCCGAAGGCGAAGAGCGTACCGATGCTGGTGGCGTCGACGAGCTTGCCGAGCGGGATCACCGAGGCGAGCGCGGCGCAGAACAGCGACACGATGACGGTGTTCACACGGGGCGTGCCCGTCTTCTTGCTGACCTTGCCGAACGCCTTGGGGACCAGGCCGTCGCGCGACATGGCGAACAGGACGCGGGTCTGGCCGTAGAGGACGGTCAGGACGACGGACGCGATGGAGATGACGGCGCCGGCGGCGAGCAGCGTGCCCCAGAAGCTCTGGCCGCTGACGTCGTTCATGATCGCGGCGAGCGCGGCCTCCGAGCCCTCGAAGTCCTTCCAGTTCCAGGCGCCGACGGCGACGGCGGCGACCAGGACGTAGAGGGCGGTGACGATGACCAGCGAGAGCATGATCGCGCGGGGCAGGTCGCGCTGCGGGTTCTTGGCTTCCTCACCGGCGGTGGAGGCGGCGTCGAAGCCGATGTACGAGAAGAAGAGGCTCGCGGCGGCGGCGCTGACACCGGCCGTGCCGAGCGGCATGAAGTCGGAGTAGTTGCCGGACTTGAAGCCCATGAAGCCGATGGTGCAGAAGAGCACGAGCGCGGCGATCTTCACGATGACCATGATCGTGTTGGCCCGCGCCGACTCCTTGGCGCCGCCGAGCAGGAACACCATGGCGAGCAGCACGACGATCAGGCCGGGCAGGTTGATGATGGCGCCGTCGACCTCGCCGGGCGCCGCCGAGAGGGCGTCCGGGATGGTGACCCCGATGGTGCCGTCGAGCAGTTCGTTGAGGTATTCGCCCCAGCCGACGGCCACGGCGGCCACGGAAACGCCGTACTCCAGGACCAGGCACCAGCCGCAGACCCAGGCGACGAGTTCGCCCATGGTTGCGTACGCGTACGAGTAGGAGGAGCCCGCGACCGGTATGGTGCCGGCCAGCTCGGCGTACGAGAGTGCGGAGAAGAGCGCGGTGAGTCCGGCGATCACGAAGGAGATCGTGACGGCGGGTCCGGCCTTGGGGACGCTCTCGCCGAGGACGACGAAGATGCCGGTACCGAGCGTGGCACCGATGCTGATCATGGTCAGCTGCCACATGCCGAGGGAGCGCCGCAGCGAGCCGCCCTCACCCTGACCGCCCTCCGCGACCAGGAGTTCCACCGGCTTGCGCCGCATCAAGCGGGCGCCGAGTCCCGAGCCCCCCGGGGGGCTTGGGCGGTTCTGCGGGGGTGCGCCTTGGTCGAGCACGCGTGGCTCCTTCATCGCTGCCGGTCAGGGCGGCGGGACCGGCGGCAGCACCCACGCATGGATGGGGACCGCCGAGCAGGCGGTCCCCGCCACACCACGTACAGCGGATGACTCTATGAGACGTGCTTCACGTACGTAATGCAGCAACCTTGCGCAGGACCGCATGATCGTTGCGTACTTCCCCTTCCTGCGGGTCTTCGTTGCGCAGTCCGTTTCGTCCGTTGCGTGCCGGGGCTCCGGGGAAGTGGTTGACACTTCGTCAGATCTGCCTCATCGTGCACCCCGGTCGAGAGGGAGGCAGCAGGCCATGGACCTCGATGTGCTGTACGAGATCGACGTACCGAAGCCGTGGAACGGACCCCATCCGCGCGGCCAGCGCACCGCCGAGCAGCGTGCCTACCGCGAGGCCGTGGAACAGATCCGCCTCGCGGACCGGGTCGGCTTCCGAACGGTGTGGGCGGTGGAGCACCACTTCCGCGAGGGCCGCTCGCACTGCCCCGCCCCGGAGGTGCTTCTCGCCCATCTCGCGGCACTCACCGAACGGATACGCCTAGGCTTCGGCGTCACCCTCACTCCCTTCGGCTTCACTCCCCCGCAGCGGATCGCGGAGAAGGTGGCGGCCGTGGACGTGCTGTCGGAAGGCCGCGTGGAATGGGGCACGGGACGCTCCACTCCCATGGAGCAGACGGCCTTCGGCGTCGACAGGGAGCAGTCGCGGTCCGACTGGCGCGAGGCGATCGAGATCGTGACGGGCATGTGGCGCGAGGAGTACTTCGCGTACGAGTCGGAGCGCTTCACCTTCCCCCGGCGGATGGTCACGCCGAAGCCGGTCCAGGACCCACATCCCCCGTGCTGGATGGCTGCCACCTCCCCCGGTTCGGCGGAGGTGGCGGGCGCGGCGGGCCTCGGCCTGCTCTCGTTCTCGATCATGCAGCCGCTGGAGGCGATGGCCCGCCAGGTCGCCGCCTACCGCGCGGCTGCGCGCACGCCGTCCCCGATCACGGACGTCACCACGGACCGCGTGAGCGCGTACACACTGGTGCACGTGGCGGACCGCCCCTCGCGGCGGGTCTGGTCCTCGGTGGCCTGGTGGTACCGCAACCTGGCCCAGTTCACGCTCGACTGGGAGCTGCCGCACCTGTCCCCCGAGGAGCGCGAGCGGACCTTCCCCTTCCTCACCCCGATCATCGAAGGGAACGTCCCCGTCGAGGAGTTCAGCGACGGCGACATGATCCTGATCGGCAACGCGGAGACGATCGTCCGCAAGGCCAAGCGCTACGCCGACCTCGGCATCGACCAGCTCATCTGTTACGTCCAGTGGGGCTATCTGGAGCACCAGGAGATCCTGCGCACGATCGAGATCCTGGGCAAGGAGGTCATCCCGGAGCTGGCCGCCTACCGGCCCCGGCGGGCGGCACCGTGAGCGGGACACCGGCGGGCGGCGCCGCGAACGAGACAGCGACGGGCGCCGCCGTGAGCAAAACAGCGACGGGCGCTGCCGTGGGCGAGCCCCTCGACACCTCCCCCGTCCCCGACTACGCCACCCTCCACCGCCTGGACGGCCGCGCCTTCGTGCTGCTCGGCGCGGGCAACGGCATCGGCCGCCAGACCGCGCACGCGCTCACGGCCGCGGGCGCGCGGGTCCTGTGCGTGGACCTCGACAAGGGCCGCGCGGACGCGGTCGCGGCCGAGACGGGCGGCACCGCGTACGTCGCCGACGTGACGCGGCGCGAGGACATGCGGGCGCTCTTCGCTTACGTGCGGCGGGAGTCGGTCCCGCTCGGCGGTGTCGTCGACATCGTCGGCATGGCCCGCTACACGCCTCTGGAGGATCTTGACGACGCGTCCTGGGACTGGCACTTCTCCCTCGTCCTGCGGCACGCCTGGCTGGCGGTGCAGTACGGCGGTGCGGCGCTCGCCGACGCGGGCGGCGGCCCTCTGGTCTTCGTCGCGTCGGTGTCGGGCCTGACGGCGGCGCCCCTGCACGCCGCGTACGGCGCTGCCAAGGCGGGCCTGATCTCCCTGGTCCGCTCGGCGGCGGTGGAGTACGGCCCGCGCGGGGTACGGGTGAACGCGGTGGCGCCCGGCGTCGTCTGGACGCCGCGCGTGGCGGGCCTGATCGGCGAGGAGGGCCGCGCGCGCAACGCCCGCAACGCCCCGCTCGACCGGGTGGCCGAGACCTCGGACATCGCGTCGGCCCTGCTCTTCTTCGCCTCGCCGCTCTCGTCGTACGTCACCGGGCAGACGCTCGTCGTGGACGGTGGGGTCGGCGTGAAGTTCCCGTATCCGACCATCGGGGGTGCGCGGTGAGGGAGTTCGTACGGGGTGCGCCCTGGTGGACCGAGGACGGCCGGGTGGTGCGCGCCGACCCGGCCGACCGCGCGCGGCTGGCCGGGGACACCTGGGAGCGGGCGGGTCTCCCGGCCGGAGTGCGCCTTGAGTTCACCGCGCGCGCAGTCAGCGCAGTGGAGGTCGCGTACACCGCGTCGCCACCGTCGCGAACAGATGCGTACGGCACCGCGCCTCCCGTCTTCACACTGCTCACGGACTCCGGCGGCGAGAGGGGCGGCATCCGCGCGGGGGCGGGTGACACGGGCAACGCAGGCACGGGCAACGCGAGGACAAGCGACACGGGTACAGGCGACACGGGCACGGACGACGCGGGGGCGGACGACGACGGTCTCGCGCGGCAGCACACCGACACGCAGGGCGCACACGTGCCTGCCACCGGCCCGCCCGCACCGCGCGACGGCCGCACGCGAGCCGTCTGGGACACCCCCGCGGCGCCGGGTTCTCACACGGTGGTCATCCAACTCCCCCACCCGGACGGCGACTTCGTCCTCCACCTCCCGGAGGCACTGCGCCCCGCGCTCACCGGCTTCCGTGCCGTCGGCGGCGGCACGCTGGAACCCCGGCAAAGGCAGCCGCGCTGGCTGGTGTACGGCGACTCGATCGCCGAGGGCTGGTCGACGAGCCGCCCGCACCTGGCGTGGCCCGCGCTCTCGGGGCGTGCCCTCGGGATCGAGACGGTGAACCTCGGGTACGCGGGCGCGGCGCGCGGGGAGCTTGCTTCGGCCCAGCAACTCGCCTCGCTGGACGCCGACTTGATCACTCTCGCCTTCGGTACGAACTGCTGGTCGCGTACGCCGCATTCGGCGAGGCTGCTGTACGAGACGGCACGGTCGTTCCTGGATCTGGTGCGCCAAGGCCACCCGGACGTCCCCCTCCTGGTCGTCTCCCCGGTGGTCCGCCCGGACGCGG
Organism: Streptomyces sp. NPDC050147; assembly: GCF_040660195.1. Taxonomy (NCBI): domain Bacteria; kingdom Bacillati; phylum Actinomycetota; class Actinomycetes; order Kitasatosporales; family Streptomycetaceae; genus Streptomyces; species Streptomyces sp. NPDC050147. Next base: position 105,999 of record NZ_JBFALJ010000016.1, read on the forward strand.
AAGCGGTGCCGAACCTGCTCGGCGCCACCCTGCGGGACCTGCGGGCCGCCGTGGAGCGGGCGGCCCTGGACGCGGGGGCCGAGCTGCTGCCGGGCGGTGGTCTCCTTGACGCCAGACACCTGGTGGACGGGGTGCATCCGGGCGACGCGGGCCACGGCGTCCTCGCGGAGGCGGTGGCGTCAGCGCTGCGGAAGCTGCGCAAACCACCCAAGTCACCAAAGCCGCCGAAGCCGCCGAAGGATCACTCCTGGGCCGCTTCGTCGTAGGCCTCGCGGGCGGCGGCGATGGCGGGACGGTGGTCGATGGACCAGTCGGCGAGGGCTTTGACGAGGTGCGTGAGGCTGTGGCCCATCTCGGTCAGCTCGTACTCGACCTGCGGCGGAATCGTCGGGTACACCGTGCGCTTGACCAGCCCGTCGCGCTCCAGGCGGCGCACGGTGAGGGTGAGCATGCGCTGCGAGATGCCGCCGTGGATCCTGCGCTGCAGCTCCTTGAACCGCCGGACGCCCGAGGCGAGTTCCACCACCACGTACACGGACCACTTGTCCCCGAGCCGGTCCAGGACGTCGCGCACCCCGCACTCGTCCTGCGGGGTCTCACAGCTGATCACCGGCTCGACGGGGGCCGGGGCGCCTTGCGAGGTGGTTACCGCCGTGTGCCCTGCTGACATGAGAGTGCCTCCTTATGCGGCGGCGTCGCGCCGTTCACCATGGTCACAGGAGCCGGACGCCCGGTCCCGTCCCGCCCGGACACCCCGGACAAGACAGCGGGCACAACCACCGACCACGGGGGAACCTTCCCATGCTCATGATCACAGGTGCCACGGGCGCCCTCGGCACGCTCGTCACCGCCCGTCTCACGGGCCGCGACGACGTCGTCATCGGCACCCGCGACCCCGCCCCCGGCGGCCGCCGCGTCGACTTCGACGACCCGGCGTCCCTGGACTTCACCGGCGTCGACACCCTGCTGGTCATCTCCGCGGGCGCCGCCGAGGACGACGTGGTCATCGCCCGCCACGAGACCGTGATCTCCGCCGCCGAGAAGGCGGGCGTCGGCCACCTCGTCTACACCAGCCTCAGCGGCGACGGCGACCACCTGACCTACGCGCTCGCCCACCGCTGGACCGAACGCAGACTGCGCGGCTCCTCGCTGGACTGGACGGTCCTGCGCAACGGCCTGTACGCGGAGTTCCTCGCGGCCGTCGCCGCTCCGGGACCCGACGGAACCATCGCCGCGCCGCTCGGCGAGGGGCGCCTGGCAGCCGTGGCGCGCGAAGACCTGGCCGACGTCGCGGTACGGGTGGCGACGGCTCCGGCCGCCCACGCGGGCCGCACCTACGAACTGGTCGGCGAACACGCCCTGGGCGGCGCCGACCTCGCCGCCGCGACCGGCGGCTCGTACGAACCCGGTGAGCTCGCCGCGACCCGCGAGGCGATCACCGCGGCGGGACAGGCGCTGCCCTTCCAGGTGCCGATGCTCCTGAGCACGTACGCGGCGATCGCGGGCGGCTTCCTGGACGGCACGGGCATCGAGGACCGAGGGGCGCTGCGCACCCTGCTGGGCAGGGAGCCACGCCCGGCCATCGAGGTGTACGCGGCGACGGTGCGCCCCTGAAGGGGCGCGGGGAACTGCGCGACCAGCCACGGCGATCCCGCAGTGGCATCCGGCAGTCCCCGCGCGGCGGTCAGCTCCAGGAGGCGTGGAGGGGCTTGCCCTCCGCGTACCCGGCAGCGCTCTGCACGCCCACCGTGGCCCGCTCGGCGAACTCCTCGAGGGAGCCCGCACCGGCGTACGTGCAGGAGGAGCGGACGCCCGCGATGATCGAGTCGATCAGGTCCTCGACGCCGGGACGCTCCGGGTCGAGGAACATCCGCGAAGTCGAGATGCCCTCCTCGAACAGCGCCTTGCGGGCACGGTCGTACGCCGACTCCTCGCTGGTGCGGTTCTTGACCGCGCGGGCCGAGGCCATGCCGAACGACTCCTTGTAGAGGCGGCCGTTGGCGTCCTGCTGCAGGTCGCCCGGGGACTCGTACGTCCCGGCGAACCACGAGCCGATCATGACGTTCGACGCACCGGCGGCCAGCGCCATGGCGACGTCACGGGGGTGCCGGACACCGCCGTCGGCCCACACGTGCTTGCCGAACTTCTTGGCCTCGGCGGCGCATTCGAGCACCGCGGAGAACTGCGGGCGGCCGACGCCGGTCATCATGCGCGTGGTGCACATGGCGCCGGGGCCCACGCCGACCTTGATGATGTCGGCACCGGCCTCGATCAGGTCCCGTACGCCCTCGGCGGCGACGATGTTGCCCGCGACGATCGGCACCTGCGGGTCGAGCGCGCGCACGGCCTTGACCGCGGCGATCATCGACTCCTGGTGGCCGTGCGCGGTGTCCACGACGAGCGTGTCCGCGCCCGCGTCGAGGAGCTGCTTGGCCTTGCTGGCGACGTCGCCGTTGATGCCGACGGCGGCGGCGATGCGCAGCTTGCCGTTGGCGTCGAGGGCCGGCGAGTAGAGGGTCGCGCGCAGGGCGCCCGTGCGGGTCAGGATGCCGGCGAGGCGGCCGTCCTTGCCCACCGCGGGGGCGTACCGGCGGTTGGCGTGGTCCAGCTTGTTGAAGGCGTCGCGCGGGTCGATGTCCGCGTCGAGCAGCACGAGGTCCCTGGACATGACCTCGGAGAGCTGGGTGAAGCGGTCGACGCCGTTCAGGTCCGTGTCGGTGACGACGCCGACCGGCTTCTGGTCGTCGTCCACCACGACGCCCGCGTTGTGCGCGCGCTTGGACAGCAGGGCGAGCGCGTCGGCGACGGTCTGCGTGGGGGCCAGGACGATCGGGGTGTCAAGGACGTGGTGGCGCGTCTTGACCCAGGAGATGACCTCGGTGACGACCTCGATCGGAATGTCCTGCGGGATCACGACGAGGCCACCGCGGCGGGCGACGGTCTCGGCCATCCGGCGTCCCGCGATCGCGGTCATGTTCGCGACGACCAGCGGGATCGTGGTGCCGGTGCCGTCCGGCGAGGAGAGGTCCACGCCCTGACGCGATCCGACGGCGGAACGCCGCGGCACCATGAAGACGTCGTCGTACGTGAGGTCGTACGCAGGCTGGATGTCATTGAGGAAACGCACGTGCTGCTCATCCCAGTCGATCAGAGGTGGCCCCCGGACAGTTAGGCCGAGGGAAAAGCACGTACTTCAGTGTCCCATGTCCTGGGTGATGCGCCGCCTGGGACGATCACCCAGCCGTGCGGCGAGCGGCCTGGTCGGATCCTCCAAGACCGGCCCGCGGCGGTCACCGTCCGCTCAGGCGCGCGTGCCGAGCGCGAGAACGATCTCCAGGCCGGTCCCGCGCTCCCGGGCGTACTCCACCGCGCCCCCGAACACCTCCTGGGCGACGGTCCACTCCTGGGGCGCCGCTTCGGCGTACTCCTGCCAGCCGGTGACGACGAGCAGCCGTCCGGGTGCGGCGGGCGCCCGTTCCAGGTCGGTGAGGCAGTCGGCGAGCGCGTCCCAGTTGCGCCCGAACCAGTCGGGCAGGCCGAGCGCGCGGGCGCAGCGCTCCATGAAGGCGGCCTTGTCGCTCACCCCGGTCAGGTCCAGCGCGACGGTGCTCAGTCCTGCGGCGCGGACGGCCTCGAGGACGGGTGCCAGCGGCTCGGCCGCCGACGGTTCGGGCGTCATCTCAGTACCGCCTTGAAGGACGTGTAGTGGTCGTCCGTGTAGTAGGTCTCGCCACCGCTCCCGGTGACGATCCGCCGCGCGCCCCGGTCGCGTTCGCCGGGCGTGGGCACGGTGTACTCGCGGTAGTGGCCGCGCCGCCGCTTCGGCAGCTCGCCCTCGAAGTTGCCGAAGACGGACCCGTCCTTGGCGTACGGGAAGGGCCCGCCGTCATCGATGAGCCGCAACGTCCGCCGCGCCTCGGCGGGCAGCCGGTCGGCGGGGACGGTGGGCATGCCGTGCGCCCAGGCGGGAGCGGAGGTCTCCGCCTCCCCGCCACTTCCGGAGGAACACCCGGTGACGAGGACAGCGAGACAGACCAGCAGCGCCGCCAGCACACGGAGGACAAACCGGGTCAGCATGCGACAGATGCTGCCACGGCGCCCTGGCAGGCGCGCGGGGCTGCGACATGTGCGGCTCCGCCGCGTGGGCACGACCAGCCACAGCGGAGCCGCGGGGGATCAGGCCCCGTCCGGATCCGCCCGGTCCAAGGCGGGATGCGGCGTGTGCCCCATGACCAGCAACTGATCGGCAGCAGCCGTATCCGTCACCAGGCTGGTGACAAGCCCGGACCTCAGCACCGCGTCGATCGCGGCGGCTTTCCGCTGCCCACCGGCGATGGCGACAACCTCGGGAATCCGTCGCAGCCGGTCGGCCTCGACGGTGATGCACCGCTCCCCCAGATCCCGGCCGACCCGACGCCCCTCGGCGTCGAAGAGGTGCGCGGACATCTCGGCGGCCACTCCCAGCGAGGCGTAATGTGCCCGCTCCTCGTCGCTGAGCATGTCGTGGACGGTGGAGATGCCGCGCTCCCAGGAGCCGATGGACACCGCAGCCACGGTCACCTTGTCGAAGTACTCGAAGGCGCGGGCGATGCCCGTCTGGTTGCGCAGTGCCGCCGCGGTGGCCGGGTCCGGCAGGAGCATCGGCGCGTAGATGGGGTGGGCCTCGCCGCCGGAGACCTGGGCGGCACGCCGCACGGCCTCCACCGAGCCGCGTTCGGCGGTCCCGGCGTCGTACACACCCGTCAGCTGCACCACTGTGCACGGCGGCAGCTGGTCGAGGGCGGCCGCCATGTGAATGGTGGAGCGCCCCCACGCGAGGCCGAGCACGTCGCCCTCGTTGACCAGCTCGCCGAGGAGATCGGCCGCGACCTCGCCGAGGTTCTCGGGGTCGGGAGAGTCGTCGATCTCGTCGGTGGACGTCGGTGACTCCACGACGACCGCGTGCCGCAGGCCGTAGCGGGCGCGCAACGCGTCCGAGCGCTCCGCGTCCAGCTCGGCGGGCACACGGATCTCGATCCGTACGAGATCACGCTCCAGGGCGGTCTCCAGGACCCGGGCCACCTTGAAGCGGCTGACGCCGAACTCCTCGGCGATCTGGATCTTCGACTTGCCCTCGAGATAGAAGCGGCGGGCCATGGCCGCCGCCTGCACCAGCTCCGCGGGTCCCATCCGCATGGCTGACCGGCCGCCCGTCGACACGACGATCTCCTCACTGTCATTTCAAGCAACTGTTGTTCACGCATTCACACGCATACGCGTTCACGCGCATGGGTGCGGTTTCGCGTGCATGGCCACGGCTTCTCGCGCATTGCCGCAGCGCAACCTGGGTTCGTCGTTCATCCTTGCAGATCCGGCGTACTTGATCAGCCCTGAAGGACTGCGTTCATGTATCCGTGGCTCAGTGTCCGCATGCCCATGGAGCCGAGGAGGTCGCCCCGGCCGCTTGGTTGCGCAGTGCACGTACCGCCGCCGCGGGGTCGTCCGCGCCGTACACCGCGGAGCCCGCGACGAAGACGTCGGCGCCGGCCTCGGCGCAGCGCTCGATGGTCGCGGCCGAGACACCGCCGTCGACCTGGAGCCAGAGTTCGAGGCCGTGCTTGCTGATCAACTCGCGGGTACGGCGGATCTTCGGGAGCATGATGTCGAGAAACGCCTGGCCGCCGAACCCGGGCTCGACGGTCATGATCAGCAGCATGTCGAGCTCGGAGAGCAGGTCCTCGTACGGCTCGATGGGCGTCGCGGGCTTCAGCGCCATGGAGGCGCGGGCGCCCTGGGCGCGGATCTCACGGGCCAGACGTACGGGAGCCGCGGCCGCCTCCACGTGGAAGGTGACCGACCCGGCGCCCGCTTCGACGTACTGCGGAGCCCAGCGATCGACGTCCTCGATCATCAGATGGCAGTCCAGGGGCGTGTCCGTCGCCCGGGCGAGAGACTCTACGACCGGCACCCCGAGGGTGAGGTTGGGGACGAAGTGGTTGTCCATGACGTCGACATGGAGCCAGTCGGCACCTTCGACCGCCCTTGCCTCCTCGGCAAGACGGGCGAAATCCGCGGACAGGATGCTGGGGTTGATCTGCACGGCCATGCCCCAAGACTGCCATGCCCCGCGCTCGTTGCCATCCGCGGTCCGTAGCGTGAGCCGACCGGCTCCTTTGACCATGGACCGCATGCCATGCTGGGCGGTCCACCGGGATCACGTGGGGCAGCGGGGGTAGCGATGCCGGACGAACGGTCGGACGGAGCGGGCGGACAGCGGCAAGCGGGCCGCGGGGTGGCCTGGCTGGTGTGCGGACGGCGCACCAAGTGGCTGGTGGTGCTGTTCTGGCTGGTGGTCATCGTCGCCGCCGCACCGCTCGCCCAGAAGCTCACCGACGCCCAGGACAACCAGGCTTCCTCCTGGCTGCCCGGCTCCGCGGAATCCACCCAAGTCCTGGACATCTCCGAGGAGTTCAGGCCCGAACAGATTCCCGCGATCATCGTGTACGCCCGTGACGGCGGGCTGACGTCCGAGGACCGGGCGCGGATCGCCGAGGACGTCAGCGAGCTCAAGGACCTGCGCGCCCACGGCGTCCGGGGCGCCGAGACCCGTGGCCCCGTCTTCGACACGAAGGAGACCTCGGGTGCCGACGCGGCCGAGGCGGCTCAGATCTTCGTGCCCATCACCATGGACGAGCAGGGCTGGGAGAAGATCACGCCCGCCGTCGACTCCATGCGCGAGCGTGTGGGCGGGACCGGCGAAGGCACCGACGGCCTCTCGGTGCACGTCACCGGGCCCGGCGGTACGTCGGCGGACTTCTCCGAGGCGTTCGAGGGCATCGACTCGACGCTGCTCCTCTCCGCTGCCGCCGTCGTCATCGTCATCCTCCTGATCACCTACCGCAGTCCCGTCCTCCTGATCGTCCCGCTGCTCGCGGCGGTCGTCTCCCTCTTCACCGCGCAGGCGCTGATCTATCTCCTGGCGGAGCACGCGGGCCTGACGGTCAACGGCCAGAGCGCGGGCATCTTGACGGTCCTCGTGTTCGGCGCGGGGACGGACTACGCCCTGCTCCTTGTCGCCCGCTACCGCGAGGAGCTGCGCCGCCACGAGGACCGGCACGAGGCGATGCAGCTCGCCCTGCACCGGGCCGGGCCCGCGGTCATCGCGTCGGGCGCCACGGTCGTGGTCAGCATGCTGGTGCTGCTCACCGCCGACATGAACTCGACGCGCGGCCTCGGCCCTGTCTCCGCCATCGGCGTCGCGGTGGCCCTGCTCGCGATGCTCTCGCTGTTCCCCGCGCTCCTGGTGGTCTGCGGCCGGTGGCTCTTTTGGCCGCTGATCCCGCACAACGGCTCGGACGAGCCCACGGAACGCGGCGTCTGGGCCCGCGCGGGCCGCCGCATCGCCCGCCGCCCCCGCCTGACCTGGAGCATCACCGCGGTGGCGCTCGCGGCCCTGGCCCTCGGCCTGACTCAGCTGCGCGCCGAAGGACTCAGCAACGCGGACTCCTTCACGGACAAGCCCGACTCGATCGTGGGCCAGGAGGTGCAGGGAAAGTACTTCCCCGCGGGCAGCGGTGATCCGCTGGTGATCGTGGCGGACGCGGACCAGGGCGACGAGGTCCGCGACGCGGTCGCGCGGACGCGTGGGGTGGACCCGGCGAGCATCGCCGTACCGCCCGGGACGAAGGCGGAGTCCGGTGGCAGGGTCCTGTTCGAGGCGACACCGACCGACCCTGGCGACAGCGAGGCGGCCAAACAGACCGTGGAGCGGGTGCGCGACGCGGTGCACGAGGTGCCCGACGCGGACGCGAAGGTGGGCGGCGGCACGGCGGCCCTCCTGGACATGGACCGCGCGACGGCCCACGACAACAAGCTGGTGATCCCGCTCGTCCTCCTGGTCGTCCTGCTGATCCTCGCCGTGCTGCTGCGCGCCCTGATCGCGCCGCTGCTCCTGATCGCGACGGTGGTGCTCTCCTTCTCCGCCGCGCTCGGCATCAGCGCGCTCGCCTTCCGCCACCTCTTCGACTACGCGGGCGAGTCCACGGACTTCCCGCTCTTCGTCTTCGTGTTCCTGGTGGCGCTCGGCATCGACTACAACATCTTCCTGTCGACCCGCATCCGTGAGGAAGCGGGTCGACAGGGCACCCGTGCGGGCGTGCTGACGGGCCTCGCCGCGACCGGCGCGGTCATCACGTCGGCGGGCCTGGTCCTCGCGGGCACGTTCGCCGCGCTCGGCACGCTCCCGATGGTGGCCTTCGCCGAGATCGGCTTCGCGGTCGCGCTCGGCGTCCTGCTCGACACCTTCATCGTGCGGTCCGTCCTGGTCACCGCGTTGTTCCTGGACGTGGGCCCGAAGGTGTGGTGGCCGCACGCCCTCAGCAAGGACCCGGCGGCCCGTGCGCCCGCGGTGACCTCAGGCGGTCCGCCGGATCAGCGCTAGGTACATCGCGTCCGTGCCGTGCAGGTGCGGCCACAGCTGGACATCGGGTCCGTCACCGAGCGCCGGGACGCCCGGCATCAGGGGCCGCGCGTCGATGAGCTCGGCACCTCCGTGCTGCTTGAGCACGTCGTCGACGACGGCACGCGTCTCCGCGAGGTGCGGTGAGCAAGTGGCGTAACCGACGACGCCCCCGACCCGCACGGACTCCAACGCGGTGCGCAGCAGCCCGCGTTGGAGCGGCGCGAAGCCGTCCAGGTCCTCCGGGCGGCGGCGCCAGCGGGCCTCGGGGCGACGGCGCAGCGCGCCGAGTCCCGTACAGGGGACGTCCATCAGGACGCGGTCGAAGGTGCCGGGCTGCCACGGCGGCCGGGTGCCGTCGGCCGCGATGACCTCGTAGGGCCCCGGGTTGCCCCGCAGCGACTGCGCGACGAGGCGGGCCCGGTGCGGCTGCTTCTCGGCGGCGAGCAGGGCGGCGCCCCGCCCGGCCGCGAGCCCCGCGAGCATGGCCGCCTTGCCGCCAGGACCCGCGCACCCGTCGAGCCACTTCTCGTCGCGCCCCTCGACCGGGGCGTTCGCGAGTGCGATCGCGACGAGCTGGCTGCCCTCGTCCTGGACCCCGGCACGGCCCTCGCGCACGGCCTCGATGGACCCGGGCTCGCCGCCTTCGCTGAGCCGCACGGCGTACGGGGACCAGCGTCCCGGCAGCGCGGACTCCTCGCCGACCACGTCGAGGAGTTCATCGGCGGTGGTGCGGCCAGGACGGGCCACGAGCGTCACTTCGGGCCGCTCGTTGTCGGCCTCCAGGAGGTCCTCGATGCCCGCACGGCCGCCGCCGAGAGCGTCCCAGAGCGCGGAGACGACCCAGCGGGGATGCGAGTGGACGACGGCGAGATGGTCCTCGGCGTCCTCGTCGTAGGGCGGTGCGACCTTCGCCACCCAGCCGTCGAGATCGTCGGCGGCGACCTTGCGCAGCACGGCGTTGACGAACTTGGCCCGCCCGTCACCGAGCACGACACGCGCCAGCTCCACGGAGGCGGAGACGGCGGCGTGCGTGGGGATGCGCGTGCCGAGCAGCTGGTGCACGCCCATGTTCAGGACATCGAGGACCGGCGGGTCGACCTCGCGCAGCGGCCGGTCGATGCAGGCGGCCACGATCGCGTCGTACGTTCCCTGCCTGCGCAGCGTCCCGTAGACCAGCTCGGTGGCGAGCGCCGCGTCACGCGCGTCGAACTTGTCGGGCCCCTCTTTCTCGCGGGCCTTGCGCAGGAGCGGCGGCAGGACGAGGTTCGCGTAGGCGTCCCGCTCGTCCACGGCCCGCAGCGCCTCGAACGCGAGGAAACGGACGGGGTCCTTCTTGGGGCGGCGGTGGGGCTTGCCGGGCTTGCCCTGTTTCTGGGGACGCCGGCCGGGCTGGTCGTTCAAAGGTGCTCCGCTATTGGATGGGGCGAACTGATTCAGCGTACGTCGGTGGCGCCGAGGCGCTCGTCAGGGGCGATCCGCACCCCGCGCGCCCAGTCGGCTCCGCGCATCGGCTTCTTGCCCTGCGGCTGGACCCAGAGCAGCTCCACGGCGTGCGAGCCGGTGCCGACGTACACATTGTTCTTGGCGGCGCCGAGCTCACCGGGCGCGAGGTCGGTGCGGTCCGGGACGAGCGCGGCCTGGATGAGCTTCAGGCGCTCCCCGCGGAAGACGGTCCAGGCGCCGGGGGCCGGGGTGCAGCCGCGCACGACCCGGTCGACACGGAGGGCAGGGGCGGACCAGTCCACCTGGGCGTCCTCTACGGTGATCTTCGGCGCGAGGGTGATGCCGTCGGCGGGCTGCGGCACGGCCTTCAGGGAGCCGTCCTCGATGCCGTCCATGGTGGCGCAGAGCAGTCCGGAGCCCGCGAAGGCGAGGCGGGTGAGCAGGTCACCGCTGGTGTCGGTGGACCGGACGACCTCGGTGACGGTCCCGTACACGGGCCCGGAGTCGAGCCCCTGCTCGATCAGGAAGGTGGAGGCGCCGGTGATCTCGTCCCCCGCCATCACGGCGTGCTGCACGGGCGCGGCACCGCGCCAGGCGGGCAGCAGCGAGAAGTGCAGGTTGACCCAGCCGCGGGCCGGGACGTCCAGGGCGGCCTTGGGCAGCAGCGCGCCATAGGCGACGACCGGGCAGCAGTCGGGCGCGATCTCGCGCAGCCGCGCCAGGAACTCCTCGTCACGCGGCTTCGCGGGCTTGAGCACCTCGATGCCGGCCTCCTCCGCACGCTGGGCGACGGGGCTCGCGACGAGTCTGCGGCCGCGGCCCGCGGGGGCGTCGGGCCGGGTGACGACGGCGGCCACCTCGTGCCGGTCGGAGGCGATCAGGGCGTCCAGGGCGGGGACGGCGACCTCGGGGGTGCCTGCGAAGACGAGCTTCATCGGTGGCTGTGGGCCTCTCGGGGCGGGAAGGTGCGGGAAGCACACCAGTCTATGAGCCGCGCCACCGGGCCGCTCCCCGCGGGGCGGTGGGTACGGAGCCTCGTCCCGGGCGCCGCTCCCACCACGCTGCCCGTCTCCCGTCCCGCACGCGGCCCGGCCGTCGGCACGGGGGCGTACGCGCGGCCGTGCGCCCTGTACATGTGCGCACACGCCCCTGCACCGTGACCCCAAACGAACTAGCGCGTTGGTCAAGAAAGAGTTGACCACAACGGGCCGCGACAGCGGCCCGATCCTTTTCAACGCCGGTTCGAGAGGCTTGTTCATGGCCGACCACGCAACCCACGACGCCCAGGCACGGGCCAGCCTGCACCTCCTGGTTCGGGACATCGAGCGGGTCCGCCGGCAGGTGGACGCACTGCGTACGCTCACCGCCCAGCTCGGCAACGTCTACCGCCCGCGCCGCTCCAGTCCCTCCGCGGGCTTCGTCGTGTACGGGCGAGCCCCCGCCCCGACCGTCCGCCTCGCCCAGGAACTGCGGGACAGCGTCGAGACACTGGTGACCGCCGCGGTGGACTTCGACCGCTCGCTGGGCTTCTCGTGGGACGCGGTGGGCTCGGCCCTCGGAGTCACCAAGCAGGCGGTGCACCGTCGTTACGGAGCCCGCCGGGCCACGACGCAGGCGGCGGCGGAAGCGGAGCGCGCCACGGAGACGGTCCCCGCCGCCACGGCCACCCGGCCCCCGGTCCCGGTCGGCGCCCCGCTCCCCTCGGTCCCCGCGGCACGCGCGATGCCGACCCAGCCCACGGCAGGCAGCCCCGCCCTCCGCGAGGAGCCCCGCCCAGGCGCCTTCCCTGGCCCCCGCAACGGCTGACCCTCCCCATCCAGCGGCTGTCTCCCACCGATCCCCCCTCGGTACGAGGCAGCCGCTCCGTCATGACTACGGCCCGCCCAGGGCCCTTCTGACGGATCTCAGCGGCCTCGCGACGCCCGGCACGCGCCCTAGCCGATATCCAGCGGATCCACCCGAATCCGCACAGGCTCCCCGGCGCCCCGCGCCATCCGCGCGGCCTGTGCCGTCTTCAGCGACGCGGCGAGCGCGGCTCCGCTGCCCGGCGGCACCCGAATGAGTACGCGCTCCCAGCGCTCCCCGACCGGCGCCGTCCCGGACCGTCGTGCGGGTCCTGGAACCGCGTCCGGCACGGGCACCGGTCCCAACACCGCCGCGTCCGACGGCAGTTCCGCCGCGGCGAGGAACTCGGAGAGCACCTCCGGGGCCCCCGCCACCGAAGCCATCCGCGACACGGGCGGGAACCCCAACTCGGCCCGCTCGGAAAGCTCCCGCACCGCGTGGCCCACGGGGTCCCACCGCACGAGCGCCTGCACGGGCCGCAGCGTCGGCTCGGCGACGACCACCACGGTCCCGCCCTCCCCCTGTGGCCGCACCAGCGCGGAGGCCCCGATCCATCGCCGCAGCGCGTCCTCCCCGGCCCGCAGATCGGGCCGCCCCAGCATGGCCCAGCCGTCGAGCAGCAGCGCGGCCGCATAGCCGCCCTCGGCGACGGGCTCCGCTCCCGGCGTGCTCACCACCAGCGCCGGAGTCCCCGCCACGGTGTCGAGGACCTGCTCCCGCCCCGAGGTCCGCACCGGCACCGCCGGAAACGCCCGCCCCAGCTCCTCGGCCGTACGCCGCGCACCCACCACCTGCGCCCGCAGCCGAAAGCCCCCGCACTCCCCGCAGTGCCAGGCGCCTTCCCCCACCCCGCACCAGCCGCACCACAGCCCGCCACCGTCCCGCGCCTCCAACGGCCCCGCACAGTGCCGGCACCGCGCGGGCTCCCGGCACCTGTCGCAGGCGAGCCGGGGCACGTACCCCCGGCGGGGCACCTGGACCAGTACAGGACCGTGCTTCAGCCCCTCCCGCGCGACGTTCCAGGCGAGCGTCGGGAGCCGGGCGGCCCGAGCCGCCTCGTCCCGGGCCAGGTCACCGTCCCCGACGGTCCGTACGAGCGGCGCCGCCTGCCGCACCTGCTCACGGTCGGCGGCCAACGGCGCCGCCCACCCGCTCTCCACGAGCTGCGCGGCTTCCACCGTGCAACTCCAACTCCCCAGCAGGAAGCCGCACTTGTCCCGCGAGGCGCGGAGTTCGAGCACCTCCCGCACATGCGGGAAGGGAGCGTTGTCATCGCTGTGACTGGCATCGCCGTCATCCCAGATCACGACGAGCCCGAGATCGCGTACCGGGGCGAACATGGCGGCCCGGGTGCCCACGACGGCCCGCACGGCACCGCGCCGCACGGAGAGCCACTCCCGATATCGCCGCTCCTGCCCCACATCAGCGGTCAGCAGCGCATGCTGCCCCGCCCCCATCAGCTGGGTCAGCGCCGCGTCAACCCTCGCCGCGGGCCGCCCGGCGGGCACGACCACCAGAGCCCCGCGCCCCGAAGCGAGCGTCGCCTGCACGGCCCGGGCGATCTCCTCGGCCCACTCCGGTCCGGGAAGGGCGGTCCACACGGCCCGGGGGGCACCCCCGGAGGCCAACGCCCCCAGGAACTCCGCCCCATGCCCGTACCGCCGCCAGGTCCCCGCGTCCGGCGCGGAAGGAGCAGCCAGGGCCTCCCCCGTCTCCCGCGCCTCGGCCCGGGCATGCCGCGGCGGCACGGCCAGCTGCAACACATCGGCAAGGCTGCCCGCGTACCGATCGGCCACAGCGCGCGCCAACCCGAGCAAATCGCCGTCGAGCACGGGCTCGGGGGAAACGACCTGCGCGAGCGCGGCCAGCGGCCCGGAGTAGTCGGACTCGGCGACGCGCTCCACGAGAAACCCGTCGATCAGCCCCCCGCCCTCGCGCCGCCCACTGCGTACATTCCGCGCCCCGGCCCCGAACCGCACCCGGACCCGCACCCCGGGCTGAGCCTGCTCGTCCAGCTCCTGTGGCACCGCGTAGTCGAAGTACCGGTCGAGATGCAGCACTCCCTTGTCGACCAGCACCCGAGCCACCGGCAGGCTCTTCGCCAACGCGGCCCCCCGCCAGGTCCGCGGCTTGGCCCGCGGCACCTCGGCCTTGCGCACCGCTTCCCGAATGAGCGCAAGCTGCTCGGGAGGCCCGGCCCCGCCCGCCCCCTCAGATTTCTGGTTCTCGCTGCTCACAGCTGCATTCCTACCAGACCCCACTGACACGGCCGCGGGCGGCGATATCGGCCACGGCACGACGAAGCCCGGCGGCCCCACCGGGGGCGCCGGGCTTCGTCGGAACTCGTCGGGCGAGGGAGCCTTACAGCCCCGCGGCCTTCCGCAGCGCGTCCACGCGGTCCGTGCGCTCCCACGTGAAGTCGGGGATCGCGCGGCCGAAGTGGCCGTACGCGGCGGTCTGCGCGTAGATCGGGCGCAGCAGGTCGAGGTCGCGGATGATCGCGGCCGGGCGCAGGTCGAAGACCTCGGCGATGGCGGACTCGATCTTGTCGGTGTCGACCGTGGCCGTGCCGAAGGTCTCCACGAACAGGCCCACCGGCTCGGCCTTGCCGATCGCGTAGGCGACCTGGACCTCGCAGCGGGCCGCGAGGCCCGCGGCGACGACGTTCTTGGCGACCCAGCGCATCGCGTAGGCGGCGCTGCGGTCGACCTTGGACGGGTCCTTGCCGGAGAAGGCGCCGCCGCCGTGGCGGGCCATGCCACCGTACGTGTCGATGATGATCTTGCGGCCGGTGAGGCCGGCGTCGCCCATCGGGCCGCCGATCTCGAAGCGTCCGGTCGGGTTGACCAGGAGGCGGTATCCCTCCGTGTCCAGCTTGATGCCGTCGTCGAGGAGGGCCTTCAGCTCGGCCTCGACGACGAACTCCCGGATGTCGGGGGCCAGGAGCGAGTCCAGGTCGATGTCCGACGCGTGCTGCGAGGAGACCACGACGGTGTCGAGGCGGACGGCCTTGTCGCCGTCGTACTCGATGGTGACCTGGGTCTTGCCGTCGGGGCGCAGGTACGGGATGGTCCCGTTCTTGCGGACCTCGGACAGGCGGCGCGAGAGACGGTGCGCGAGGTGGATGGGGAGCGGCATCAGCTCCGGCGTCTCGTCGCAGGCGTAGCCGAACATCAGGCCTTGGTCGCCCGCGCCCTGCTTGTCGAGCTCGTCCTCATCGCCCTCGACGCGCTTCTCGTACGCCGTGTCGACGCCCTGCGCGATGTCGGGGGACTGCGAGCCGATGGACACCGAGACGCCACAGGAGGCGCCGTCGAAGCCCTTCTTCGAGGAGTCGTAACCGATCTCGAGGATCTTGTCGCGGACCAGCTGCGCGATCGGCGCGTACGCCTTGGTCGTCACCTCGCCGGCCACGTGCACCAGGCCGGTGGTGATCAACGTCTCCACGGCGACCCGGGACTTCGGGTCCTCCCGCAGGAGCGCGTCGAGAATGGTGTCGCTGATCTGGTCAGCGATCTTGTCGGGGTGACCCTCGGTCACAGACTCCGAGGTGAAGAGACGGCGGGACACATCGCTCCCTGTGGTTGCAGCGGCTGCTGGCTGATCATTGGTGGACGGCCGGGAGCTGCGCCCGGCGTCGTCCGAGACCAGTTTATCGGTCGCACTCGGCCGCCGGACCACGTGTCTCGCCACTTGGGAGCGCTGTGACCTGCGGCACTGCATTGTGCGGTACGACGATCCTTCTCCACCAGAGGGCCTCGCGCCCGAATTTCCCGGGTTTGAGGCGCCCAGTGGGGCGATTGTGACATTCGAGGCCCGGTTTCCGCCCCTGTTTCACCCGTGGTTCCGGCAGGGGTTTCTTCTGGGGGTCACCCCTATTTTTTCAGGAATTCTTCGGCAGGCGTCGTCAGGCGTTCCGCCACGAGATCCCAGACCGTGTCCGCGAGCGCTTCTTTCGGACCGTACGGAACCGGGGTCTCGCTGCCGTCCGCGCCGAGCACGACCGCCTCGTTCTCCTCGGAGCCGAACGTCTTGCGCTCGCCGACTTCGTTGACGACGAGCAGGTCGCAGCCCTTGCGCTCCAGTTTGGCGCGGCCGTTGGCGAGCACGTCGTCCGTCTCGGCGGCGAAGCCGACGACCACCTGTCCCGGGCGCGGCCGGTCCCCCGCGATCTCGGCGAGGATGTCGGGGTTGCGGACCAGGGTGATCGGCGCGGGCTCCTGGCCGTCCTTCTTCTTGATCTTTCCCGTCGCGTACGTCTCGGGGCGGAAATCGGCCACGGCCGCCGCCATCACCACGGCGTCCGCGTCCGCCGAGGCCTTCAGCATCGCCTCGCGGAGCTGGATCGCGGTGCCCACGGGCACGAGGTCGACCCCGGCGGGCTGAGGCAGCGCCGGGTTCGCCGACACGAGCGTGACGCGGGCGCCCCGCGCCGCGGCGCTGCGGGCCAGCGCGTACCCCTGCTTGCCGGAGGAACGGTTGCCCAGGAAGCGGACCGGGTCGAGCGGCTCGCGCGTCCCGCCCGCGCTGACGACGACGTGCCGCCCGGTGAGGTCCTGCGCGAGGTCGCCGCGCGCCAGGACACGGCGTACGACCTCGAAGAGCTCCACGGGGTCCGGGAAGCGGCCCTTGCCCGTGTCCACGCCGGTGAGACGGCCGACGGCGGGCTCGACGACGAGGGCGCCGCGGCGGCGCAGCGTGGCGACGTTCTCCTGCGTGGCGGGGTGCTCCCACATCTCCGTGTGCATGGCGGGCGCGAAGATCACCGGGCAGCGGGCGGTGAGGAGCGTGTTCGTCAGGAGGTCGTCGGCGAGGCCGTGGGCCGCCTTCGCCATCATGTCGGCCGTCGCGGGGGCGACGATCACGACGTCGGCGGACTGGCCGATCCGTACGTGCGGCACCTCGTGGACGGAGTCCCACACCTCGGTGGAGACCGGGTTCCCGGACAGCGCCGACCAGGTCGCCTCGCCCACGAAGTGCAGCGCCGACGCGGTCGGTACGACGCGTACGTCATGGCCCGACTCCGTCAGCCGCCGCAGCAGCTCACAGGCCTTGTACGCGGCGATTCCGCCGCTGACCCCCAGAACGACCTCGGGCTTGCCCACCGTGCCTCCCCGCACTCGCGATCCCCGCATCAGGGACCGTACGACTCCATGACACACCACAGGCCCGGCAGTCGCGCTGCCGGGCCTGTGGTGAAGAACTGTGAAAACGAACGGCGACTACTGGGCCGGGCCCTCGATGGCCTCGGACGTCAGCAGACCCGCGTTGATCTCGCGGAGCGCGATGGAGAGCGGCTTCTCGTGGACGTGCGTGTCCACCAGCGGGCCGACGTACTCCAGCAGGCCTTCACCGAGCTGCGAGTAGTACGCGTTGATCTGGCGCGCGCGCTTGGCCGCGTAGATCACGAGGCTGTACTTCGAGTCGGTCGCTTCGAGGAGCTCATCAATCGGCGGGTTGATGATGCCCTCGGGCGCAGTGATGGAAGAGGACACTCTCTGCCTTCCGATGGGGATTGACCTTCGAGGAGAAACTGAAGATCAAAGCCGGGTTACTGAGGATGAAGATCAAACAACTTTCATCAAGGCTAGCAGCTCACGCGCCACATCCTCGACGGAGGTATTGACAAGGGTCGTATCGAACTCGGCCTCGGCGGCGAGTTCGATCTTCGCCGCTCCGAGCCTGCGCTCGATCACCTCGGCCGCCTCGGTCCCCCGGCCGGTGAGCCTGCGGACCAGTTCGTCCCAGCTCGGCGGGGCGAGGAAGACCAGCTGCGCCTCGGACATCGACTCGCGGACCAGGCGCGCGCCCTGCAGATCGATCTCCAGGAGTACGGGCTCGCCCGCCTCCAGGCGCTGGAGGACGGCGCCTCGCGGGGTGCCGTAGCGGTTGCCCGCGAATTCGGCCCACTCCAGGAGCTCGCCGTTGGCGATCAGCTTGTCCATCTCTTCGTCGGAGACGAAGAAGTAGTGGACTCCGTCCTTCTCGCCGGGGCGCGGCTTCCTGGTGGTGGCCGAGACGGAGAGCCAGACCTCGGGGTGTTCTTTGCGCATATGCGCGACGACCGTGCTCTTGCCGACCCCAGAGGGGCCGGAGAGCACGGTCAGCCGCGGACGTACGTCCGGGGGCACGGGGGTCGTCCCCCGGGATGTTGCAGCCATGCAGCGATTATCCAGGTTCTCAGGAGTGCCTGAGAACGTCAGGCAGCGCCACCGCCGAACTCACGCTCCAAGGAGGCGATCTGGTTGGAGCCGAGACCGCGCACACGGCGGCTCTCGGAGATGCCAAGACGCTCCATGATCTGCTTGGCGCGGACCTTGCCCACGCCGGGCAGGGACTCCAGGAGGGCGGAGACCTTCATCTTGCCGATGACATCGTTCTCCTGGCCCTGCTTGATGACCTCATGAAGCGAGGCGCCGGAGTGCTTGAGTCGATTCTTGACCTCGGCCCGCTCCCGGCGAGCCGCGGCGGCCTTTTCGAGCGCGGCTGCGCGCTGTTCAGGGGTAAGGGGCGGAAGAGCCACGCCTACGTCACCTCGGATGTCGAACTGTCGGATACGGACCGGTGAGGAACCTAGTCGCCCCACACCTGGTGAGCAACGTGCAACGCGCTTGCCCGTTCGCTCTCGTCGGAGACTAGCGGGCATGGCCGCCAGAGTCAGCGAGAACAGTCGAAAAGTCCTGGTCAGCCTCTGTCGAGATGTGCATTTCGGGCATTTCACCCCTGATTTGGCCCGGTGAGCCATCAAGGAAAGGCAAGGACGTGGCCGGACACGTCCTTCGAAGACGGAAAAACACCCTCAGGCCGAGGCGACGGCCTCCCTGATCTCGTCCGCGAAGCGGCTCGCGGCGACGCGAAGACCCGCCACGTCGGGACCGTGACGCAGGACACCCCGGCTGACGCTCGGCACGACATTGCGCACCGTGTCCCCGAAGACCCCCGGCAAGTCCGCCGGGGTGGCTCCCTGCGCCCCGATGCCCGGGGCGAGCAGCGGGCCGTTGACGGCGAGGTCGTACGAGGAGAGGTCCCCCAGCGTGGCGCCGACGACGGCACCGAAGGACCCCAGGGGCTCGGCGCCTGCGTTCTCGGCGGCGAGGTGCCCCAGCATCGTGGCGCCGATCGTGCGGCCGTCCTCGCGCACCGCGTGCTGCACCTCGGCGCCCTCGGGGTTGGAGGTGAGGGCGAGGACGAAGAGCCCGGTGCCGTTCTCGCGCGCCAGGTCGACAGCGGGCTTCAGCGAGCCGTAGCCGAGGTAGGGCGAGACCGTGAGGGCGTCGCTGAACAGCGGCGAGTCCTTGTGTAGGAAGGTCTCCGCGTACGCGGCCATGGTCGAGCCGATGTCGCCGCGCTTGGCGTCCATGACCACCAGGGCGCCGGCCGCGCGCAGCTCCTGGACGGCCTTCTCCAGTACGGCGATGCCGCGCGAACCGAAGCGCTCGAAGAACGCGCTCTGCGGCTTGAACACCGCGACGCTCCCGGCGAGCGCCTCGACGACGGTCCCGGTGAACCGCTCCAGGCCCGCGACGTCGTCGTTCAGGCCCCAGGCGGACAGCAGGGAGGCGTGCGGGTCGATGCCGACGCAGAGCGGTCCACGCTCGTCCATGGCGTGGCGCAGGCGCGTACCGAAGGGTTCGAGGGCACTCATGCGGACTTCCTTACGTCGGCGCCGACGGCCTCGGCGAGCGTGGCGTACGGGGAGGTGTTCAGGCGGGCGGCGAGGCCCTTGTGGATGCCGCGGGCCCAGAAGGGCCCCTCGTAGATGAAGGCGCTGTAGCCCTGGACCAGTGTGGCGCCCGCGAGGATCCGCTGCCAGGCGTCCTCGGCGTTCTCGACGCCGCCGACGCCCACGAGCGTGATGCGGTCGCCCACGCGCGCGTAGAGGCGGCGCAGGACCTCCAGGGAGCGCTCCTTGAGAGGCGCTCCGGACAGGCCGCCGGTCTCTCCGTAGAGCGAAGGTTCGGAGTGCAGACCGAGGCCTTCGCGCGCGATGGTCGTGTTCGTCGCGATGATGCCGTCGAGGCCGAGCTCGACGGCCAGGTCGGCTACCGCGTCGACGTCCTCGTCCGCGAGGTCGGGGGCGATCTTCACCAGGAGCGGCACGCGCCGCCCGGTGACGCTGCGGTCGGCCGCCTCGCGCACGGCGGTCAGCAGCGGCCGCAGCGACTCCGTCGCCTGAAGGTTGCGCAGGCCGGGGGTGTTCGGGGACGACACGTTGACCACGAGGTAGTCGGCGTGGGCGGCGAGCCGCTCGGTCGACTTCACGTAGTCGGCGGCGGCCTCCTCCTCGGGGACGACCTTGGTCTTGCCGATGTTGACGCCCACGACCGTCTTGAAGACGGCCTTGCGGGCACCCAGGCGCTCGGCGACGGCCGCCGAGCCCTCGTTGTTGAAGCCCATGCGGTTGATCAGCGCCCGGTCCTGCACGAGGCGGAAAAGACGCTTCTTGGGGTTGCCGGGCTGCGGCTCCCCCGTGACGGTGCCGATCTCGATGTGGTCGAAGCCCAGCATCGACATGCCGTCGATCGCGACGGCGTTCTTGTCGAAGCCCGCCGCGAGACCGAAGGGACCGTGCATCCGCAGCCCGAGGGCCTCGGTGCGCAGCTCCTTGTGGCGCGGCGCGAGCACGGCGGCGACGAAGGTGCGCAGCACGGGGACGCGGGCCGCGAGCCGGATCCAGCGGAAGGCCAGGTAGTGGGCTTGCTCCGGGTCCATGCGCTGGAAGAGGAGGTGGAAGAAAAGCTTGTACATGTACGTGTCCTCAGCAGAAGGGGGACACCGGATCGGTGTCCCCCTGGTGGGCTGCTAGTCGCGGGCCGCGG
Organism: Streptomyces sp. NPDC050147; assembly: GCF_040660195.1. Taxonomy (NCBI): domain Bacteria; kingdom Bacillati; phylum Actinomycetota; class Actinomycetes; order Kitasatosporales; family Streptomycetaceae; genus Streptomyces; species Streptomyces sp. NPDC050147. Next base: position 126,546 of record NZ_JBFALJ010000016.1, read on the forward strand.
TCAGATGCTCCGCGTGTTCCTGGAGTGAACGGACGCCCACGTCCCCGTGGTTGAGCGCGTCGATGCCCTGGACGGCGGCGGCGAGCGCCTGGACCGTCGTCAGGCACGGCACGGAGCGGGAGACCGCCGCCGTACGGATGTCGTAGCCGTCGAGGCGGCCGCCGGTGCCGTACGGGGTGTTGACGATGAGGTCGACCGCGCCGTCGTGGATCAGCTGGACGATCGTCTTCTCGCCGTTCGGACCCTCGCCCTCGCTCTGCTTGCGCACGACCGTGGCGTGGATGCCGTTGCGCTTGAGCACCTCGGCCGTGCCGGACGTGGCGAGCAACTCGAAGCCGTGCGCGACCAATTCACGCGCCGGGAAGATCATCGAGCGCTTGTCGCGGTTGGCCACCGAGATGAAGGCGCGGCCCTTGGTCGGCAGCGGGCCGTACGCGCCGGCCTGCGACTTGGCGTACGCCGTGCCGAACACCGAGTCGATGCCCATGACTTCACCGGTGGAGCGCATCTCCGGGCCGAGGACGGTGTCGACGCCGCGCCCGTGGATGTCGCGGAAGCGGCTCCACGGCATGACGGCTTCCTTGACCGAGATCGGCGCGTCCATCGGCAGCGTGCCGCCGTCGCCGGTCGCCGGGAGCATGCCCTCGGCGCGCAGCTCGGCGACGGTCGCGCCGAGCGAGATGCGCGCGGCGGCCTTGGCCAGCGGCACCGCGGTCGCCTTCGAGGTGAAGGGGACGGTGCGCGAGGCACGCGGGTTGGCCTCCAGGACGTAGAGGATGTCCCCGGCCATCGCGAACTGGATGTTGATGAGGCCCCGGACGCCGACGCCCTTGGCGATGCCCTCCGTGGAGGCCCGCAGGCGCTTGATGTCGTAGCCGCCAAGCGTGATCGGGGGCAGCGCGCACGCCGAGTCGCCGGAGTGGATGCCGGCCTCCTCGATGTGCTCCATGACGCCGCCGAGGTAGAGCTCCTCGCCGTCGTAGAGCGCGTCCACGTCGATCTCGATCGCGTCGTCGAGGAAGCGGTCGACGAGCACCGGCCGCGAGGGGCTGATCTCGGTCGACTCCTCGATGTACGCGGAGAGGCGGGTCTCGTCGTACACGATCTCCATGCCGCGGCCGCCGAGCACGTACGACGGGCGTACGAGGACGGGGTAGCCGATCTCGTCGGCGATGGCCTTGGCCTCGGCGAACGTGGTGGCGGTGCCGTGCTTGGGCGCCGGGAGACCGGCCTGTGCGAGCACGCGCCCGAAGGCGCCGCGGTCCTCGGCGGCGTGGATGGCCTCGGGCGGGGTGCCCACGACCGGCACGCCGTTGTCCTTGAGCGCCTGCGCGAGGCCCAGCGGGGTCTGGCCGCCGAGCTGGACGATGACGCCCGCGATCGGCCCTGCCTGTGCCTCGACGTGGACGATCTCCAGGACGTCTTCGAGCGTGAGCGGCTCGAAGTAGAGGCGGTCGGACGTGTCGTAGTCCGTCGAGACCGTCTCCGGGTTGCAGTTGACCATGACGGTCTCGTAGCCCGCGTCGCTCAGCGCGAAGGAGGCGTGGACGCAGGAGTAGTCGAACTCGATGCCCTGGCCGATGCGGTTGGGGCCCGAGCCCAGGATGATGACCGCGGGCTTCTCGCGCTTGGCGACCTCGTTCTCCTCGTCGTACGAGGAGTAGAAGTATGGCGTCTTCGCGGCGAACTCGGCGGCGCAGGTGTCGACCGTCTTGTAGACCGGACGCACGCCGAGCGCGTGGCGCACCTCGCGGACGACGTCCTCGCGCAGGCCGCGGATCTCGGCGATCTGGGCGTCGGAGAAGCCGTGCCGCTTGGCCTCGGCGAGCAGCTCGACGTCCAGGCGCTCGGCGGCGGTCAGCTCGTCCGCGATCTCCTTGATCAGGAAGAGCTGGTCGACGAACCACGGGTCGATCTTCGTGGACTCGAAGACCTCCTCGGGGGTGGCGCCCGCGCGGATGGCCTGCATGACGGTGTTGATGCGCCCGTCGGTCGGCCGGACGGCCTCTTCCAGAAGAAGAGCCTTGTCGCCGGGCTCGCCCACGAAGGTGAACTGCGAGCCCTTCTTCTCCAGGGAGCGCAGTGCCTTCTGCAGGGCCTCGGTGAAGTTGCGGCCGATCGCCATGGCCTCGCCGACCGACTTCATGGTGGTCGTCAGGGTCGAGTCCGCCGAGGGGAACTTCTCGAAGGCGAAACGCGGGGCCTTGACCACCACGTAGTCGAGGGTCGGCTCGAAGGAGGCCGGGGTCTTCTCGGTGATGTCGTTCGGGATCTCGTCCAGCGTGTAGCCGACGGCCAGCTTCGCGGCGATCTTCGCGATCGGGAAGCCGGTGGCCTTCGACGCCAGCGCGGAGGACCGCGAGACGCGCGGGTTCATCTCGATGACGATGACCCGGCCGTCCGTCGGGTCGATGGCGAACTGGATGTTGCAGCCGCCGGTGTCGACGCCGACCTCGCGGATGATCGCGATGCCGACGTCACGCAGGGTCTGGTACTCGCGGTCGGTCAGCGTCATCGCGGGCGCGACGGTGATCGAGTCGCCGGTGTGCACGCCCATCGGGTCGAAGTTCTCGATGGAGCAGACGACCACGACGTTGTCGTTCTTGTCGCGCATCAGCTCCAGCTCGTACTCCTTCCAGCCGAGGATGGACTCTTCCAGGAGCACCTCGGTGGTCGGCGAGAGCGTCAGGCCCTGTCCGGCGATGCGGCGCAGCTCCTCCTCGTCGTGGGCGAAGCCGGAACCGGCGCCGCCCATGGTGAAGGAGGGGCGGACGACGACGGGGTAGCCGCCGAGCTCCTCGACGCCCTTGAGGACGTCGTCCATGGAGTGGCAGATGTACGAGCGGGCGGACTCGCCGTGCCCGATCTTCTTGTTGACCTCTTCGACGACGCCCTTGAAGAGGTCGCGGTCCTCGCCCTTGTTGATCGCCTCGACGTTGGCGCCGATGAGCTCGACGCCGTACTTCTCCAGGACGCCCTGCTCGTGCATGGAGATCGCGGTGTTGAGCGCGGTCTGGCCGCCGAGGGTGGGCAGGAGCGCGTCGGGGCGCTCCTTGGCGATGATCTTCTCGACGAACTCGGGGGTGATCGGCTCGACGTAGGTCGCGTCGGCGATCTCCGGGTCGGTCATGATCGTCGCCGGGTTGGAGTTCACCAGGATGACGCGCAGGCCCTCGGCCTTGAGGACGCGGCACGCCTGGGTGCCGGAGTAGTCGAACTCCGCTGCCTGGCCGATGACGATCGGGCCGGAGCCGATGACCAGGACGGACTGGATATCGGTGCGCTTAGGCACGCTGGGCTCCTTCTGCGGTCATCAGGGATACGAAGCGGTCGAAGAGGTACGCGGCGTCGTGCGGGCCGGCGGCGGCTTCGGGGTGGTACTGGACGCTGAACGCGGGCTGGTCGAGGAGCTGGAGCCCCTCCACCACCTGGTCGTTGAGGCACACGTGGGAGACCTCGGCGCGTCCGTAGGGCGTGTCGGAGACCTTGTCCAGCGGCGCGTCGACGGCGAAGCCGTGGTTGTGCGCGGTGACCTCGACCTTGCCGGTCGTGCGGTCCTGCACGGGCTGGTTGATGCCGCGGTGGCCGTACTTCAGCTTGTACGTGCCGAAGCCGAGCGCCCGGCCGAGGATCTGGTTGCCGAAGCAGATGCCGAAGAGCGGGGTCTTGCGCTCCAGGACGCCCTTGACCACGGTCAGGTCGACGGTGGAGGGGTCGCCGGGGCCGTTCGACAGGAAGAAGCCGTCGGGGTTGACCGCGTACACGTCCTCCAGCGTCGCGGTGGCGGGCAGCACGTGCACCTCGATGCCGCGCTCGGCCATGCGGTGCGGGGTCATGCCCTTGATGCCGAGGTCGAGCGCGGCCACGGTGAACTTCTTCTCGCCGATGGCCGGGACGACGTACGACTCGGTGGTGGCGACCTCGGCGGAGAGGTCGGCGCCCACCATCTGAGGGGCTTCCTTGACGCGGGCCAGCAGCGCCGCGTCGTCCGCGACAGCCTCGCCGGAGAAGATGCCGACGCGCATGGCGCCGCGCTCGCGCAGGTGGCGGGTGAGGGCGCGGGTGTCGATGCCGGAGATGCCGACGACGCCCTGGTTGGCGAGCTGCTCGTCCAGCGAGCGCTTGGAGCGCCAGTTGGAGGGCACGCGCGCGGGGTCACGCACGACGTAGCCGGAGACCCAGATGCGGCCGGACTCGTCGTCCTCGTCGTTCACGCCCGTGTTGCCGACGTGCGGGGCCGTCATGACGACGACCTGGCGGTGGTACGAGGGGTCGGTGAGGGTCTCCTGGTAACCGGTCATGCCGGTGGAGAACACCGCTTCGCCGAAGGTCTCCCCCACGGCCCCGTAGGCGCGGCCGCGGAAGATGCGGCCGTCCTCCAGGACGAGTACGGCGGGAGACGCCTTCTGCCTAACGGCGGATCCCCTTGTGGAGGTCGTCATCGTGCGGTGCCTTCCGTAGTGCTGGTCTTGATCATGTTGTTGATTGCCCCGACCCACTCGGCCTGCTCGGCCGCGTGGTCCGAGCGGAAGCCCGAGTCGATCGACTTCTCGCCGTGTTCCCACGTGACGATCAGCAGACCGCCCTCCGCGAGGACCTTTCCGGCGATGCCCTTGTCGAGGCGGGCCTCGCGCAGCTGTGCGGCCGGGATGAAGAAGTCGGCCGCTCCAGGGCGTACGACGTCCAGGCCCGCGTCCGTGAGCGTCAGCTCCACGCGGCTGCGGGTACCGAGGCCGTGCGCCACGATGCGGTCCAGCCACTGGCCCGCCGTGGTGGAACCGTGGTAGCGGCCGCTCAGCTCAAGTCTGGCCGGACCGGGGTCGGACGGCGCGGCAGGGAGCTCCGGCAGGTCGCCCTGGAGCGTGCCGCGCCACTTCCAGCCCTCGCGCATCAGCCAGTAGACGAGCGCGATGAAGAGCAGGAGGCCGACGACCCAGCCCGCACGGGCGGCCCAGTCCGTCACGTCCGCCGACTTCTTCTCGGCTGCGATGGCAGCGGCTTGTCCTGCGGCGGCAGAGATCAGAGATGTCACGCGAGCTTCCCGTCGACGAGCGTGGCGCGGCCCCGCAGCCACGTGTGCGTCACGCGGCCGGGCAGCTCACGGCCCTCGTAGGGGGTGTTGCCGCTGCGCGAGGCGAAGCCCGCGGGGTCCACGACACCACGGTAAGCCGGATCGACGAGCGTGAGGTTGGCGGGCTCACCTGCCGAGACGGGGCGTCCGTGGCCCTTCGCCCGCCCGATCTCGGCGGGCTTGACGGACATCCGGTCGGCGACCGCGGCCCAGGTGAGCAGGCCCGTCTCGACCATCGTCTGCTGGACGACGGAGAGCGCGGTCTCCAGGCCCACCATGCCCATGGCGGCCGCGGCCCACTCGCAGTCCTTGTCCTCGTGCGGGTGCGGGGCGTGGTCGGTGGCGACGATGTCGATCGTGCCGTCGGCGAGGGCCTCGCGCAGCGCCATGACGTCGCGCTCGGTGCGCAGCGGCGGGTTGACCTTGTAGACCGGGTTGTACGAGCGGACCATCTCGTCGGTCAGGAGCAGGTGGTGCGGGGTGACCTCGGCGGTCACGTCGATGCCGCGCGACTTGGCCCAGCGGACGATCTCGACGGAACCGGCGGTCGACAGGTGGCAGATGTGCACCCGCGAGCCGACGTGCTCGGCGAGCAGCACGTCACGCGCGATGATCGACTCCTCGGCGACGGCGGGCCAGCCGCCGAGGCCCAGCTCGGCGGAGACGACGCCCTCGTTCATCTGGGCGCCCTCGGTGAGCCGCGGCTCCTGGGCGTGCTGGGCGACGACGCCGCCGAAGGCCTTCACGTACTCCAGCGCGCGGCGCATCATCACGGCGTCGTCGACGCACTTGCCGTCGTCGGAGAAGACGGTGACTCCGGCCGCGGACTCGTGCATGGCGCCGAGCTCTGCGAGCTTCTTGCCCTCAAGGCCGACGGTGACGGCGCCGATCGGCTGGACGTCCGCGTATCCGCCCTCCTGGCCGAGCCGGTAGACCTGCTCGACGACTCCGGCGGTGTCGGCGACGGGGAAGGTGTTGGCCATGGCGAAGACGGCGGTGTAGCCACCGGAGGCGGCGGCCTGCGTGCCGGTCAGGACGGTCTCGGAGTCCTCGCGGCCGGGCTCGCGCAGGTGGGTGTGGAGGTCGACGAGGCCGGGCAGCAGGATCTTGCCGTCGGCCTCGACGACGGTGGCGCCGGTCGCGTCGGTGCCGGTCCCCACTTCGAGGATCGTCTCGCCGTCGATCAGGACGTCCTGGGGCTCGCCGCCGAGGACCTTCGCACCACGGATCAGGGTCTTGCTCATGTCTTACTTCTCCTCTGAGGCGGTGGGGCGCGTGTGGGTGACGGCTGGTTCGTTGCCGCCCAGGAGCAGGTAGAGGACGGCCATCCGGGTGTGCACGCCGTTGGCGACCTGCTCGATGACCGTGCAGCGGTCGGAGTCGGCTACCTCGGCGGTGATCTCCATGCCGCGGACCATCGGGCCGGGGTGCATGACGATGGCGTGCTCGGGCATCTTCGCCATGCGCTGGCCGTCCAGGCCGTAGCGACGCGAGTATTCGCGCTCGGTCGGGAAGAACGCGGCGTTCATGCGCTCGCGCTGCACGCGCAGCATCATCACGGCGTCGGACTTGGGGAGCACCCGGTCCAGGTCGTACGACACGTCGCAGGGCCAGGAGTCCACGCCGACCGGCACGAGCGTGGGCGGGGCGACCAGGGTCACCTCGGCGCCCAGGGTGTGCAGGAGGTCGACGTTCGAGCGCGCGACCCGGCTGTGCAGGACGTCGCCGACGAGCGTGATGCGCTTGCCGGCCAGGTCCTTGCCGAGGCCCGCGTCGCGGCCGACGAGGCGGCGGCGCATGGTGAAGGCGTCGAGCAGCGCCTGGGTGGGGTGCTGGTGGGTGCCGTCGCCCGCGTTGATCACCGGGGCGTCGATCCAGCCGGAGGTGGCGAGGCGGTAGGGGGCGCCGGACGCGCCGTGCCGGATGACGACGGCGTCGACGCCCATCGCCTCCAGGGTCTGGGCGGTGTCCTTGAGGGACTCGCCCTTGGAGACGCTCGAGCCCTTGGCGGCGAAGTTGATGACGTCGGCGGAGAGGCGCTTCTCGGCGGCCTCGAAGGAGATCCGGGTCCGCGTGGAGTCCTCGAAGAACAGATTGCAGATCGTGCGGCCGCGCAGGGCGGGCAGCTTCTTGATCGGCCGGTCGGCGACCCGGGCCATCTCCTCGGCGGTGTCGAGGATGAGAACGGCGTCGTCGCGGGTGAGGTCGGCGGCCGAGATGAGGTGTCGCATCATCTGGGTTTACTCCGTCATGGGGAGGTTTGCGGGCATGCGGGCGCGCAGGGGTGTGCCCCCCGGGTCCCGCAGGAAAGCCGGTCCTACGCGGAAGCGGGCTTGGCACCGAGCAGCACGGCGTCGCGGCCGTCCTCCTCGGCGAGCTGGACCTTGACCGTCTCCCGCAGCGACGTGGGGAGGTTCTTGCCGACGTAATCGGCGCGGATCGGGAGTTCGCGGTGGCCGCGGTCGACGAGGACGGCGAGCTGCACCGCGCGCGGGCGCCCGATGTCGTTCAGACCGTCGAGGGCGGCGCGGATGGTGCGACCGGAGAAGAGCACGTCGTCGACGAGGACGACGAGGCGACCGTCGATTCCGTCAGCGGGGATCTCGGTGCGGGCCAGTGCGCGCGGCGGATGCATGCGCAGATCGTCGCGGTACATCGTGATGTCGAGTGAGCCAACCGGGATCGTGCGTCCGGTGATTTCTTCGAGCTTCTCGGCGAGGCGCCGGGCGAGGAAGACGCCGCGAGTGGGAATGCCGAGCAGCACCACGTCTTCGGCGCCTTTGGCGCGCTCGACGATCTCGTGCGCGATACGGGTCAACACCCGTGCGATGTCCGGGCCTTCGAGCACGGGGCGCGCGACATCGGGTTCGTTACTGTCGTTCGAGTCCATATGAAACGGACCTCCTTCTCCGCCTCACGGGACGGACCTTAAAGGACGTCGAAATTGCGCCATCCACGCTACCAGCATCGGCAATGCCGCCGGTCACGACCCCCTCGGAAGTGCCGGTACGGACCATTCGGCTTGACGCACCCAAGTAACGCTGCGTAACCTCACAGTGAGTTACCGTTCTTCGTCCGGGGAGCTATATGTCCAGCGAATACGCCAAACAGCTCGGGGCCAAGCTCCGCGCCATCCGTACCCAGCAGGGCCTTTCCCTCCACGGTGTCGAGGAAAAGTCCCAGGGACGCTGGAAGGCGGTCGTGGTCGGTTCGTACGAACGCGGCGACCGCGCCGTGACCGTACAGCGCCTTGCCGAGCTGGCGGATTTCTACGGCGTCCCCGTGCAGGAGCTGCTGCCCGGCACCGCTCCCGGCGGCGCGGCCGAGCCGCCGCCGAAGCTCGTGCTCGATCTGGAGCGCCTCGCGCACGTCCCGGCCGAGAAGGCGGGCCCTCTGCAGCGATACGCCGCCACGATCCAGTCGCAGCGCGGTGACTACAACGGCAAGGTGCTCTCGATCCGCCAGGACGACCTGCGCACCCTCGCCGTGATCTATGACCAGTCGCCCTCGGTCCTCACCGAGCAGCTGATCAGCTGGGGCGTCCTGGACGCGGACGCGCGCCGCGCCGTCGCTCACGACGACGTCTGATCCCGCAAGGGACACCTGAGCAGAAACGTACCGCCGGGGTGGCCGGAACCGATCGGGTTCCGGCCACCCCGGCGTTTTCGTGCGTACGTGCCACACACGTGAGCCCCAGAAGGCCGCAGGGGCCCGTGGGGCCACCGGGTACGCCAGAGGGCCCGCAGCGCGTCGCTGCGGGCCCTCTGAGCGGCTTTGAGGACCGGTTCTACGCCTCGTCGCGGCGCAGACTCGGCTTCAGGTCCTTGAAGCGGCCGAGCAGGCCGTTCACGAAGGACGGCGAATCGTCCGTGGAGAACTCCTTGGCGAGCTGCACGCACTCGTCGAGCACCACGGCGTCCGGGGTCGCGTCGACCCAGATCAGCTCGTAGGCACCGAGCCGCAGGATGTTGCGGTCCACGACCGGCATCCTGTCCAGGGACCACCCGACGGCGTACTGCGAGATCAGCTCGTCGATGTGGCGCGCGTGCCCCGCGTACCCCTCGACCAGTTCCATCGTGAACTCGCTGACCGGCGGCTGCCGGGTATCGGCCCGCGAGTGGCGCACCCAGTCCGCGAGGACCGTCACTACATCTGCGCCACGCTGGTCGGCCTCGAAAAGGATCTGGAAGGCGCGCTTGCGGGCCGTATTACGAGCAGCCACGGTTAGCTGTTCACCCGGCCGAGGTAGTCGCTCGTGCGGGTGTCGACCTTGATCTTCTCGCCGGTGGTGATGAAGAGCGGCACCTGGATCTGGTGGCCGGTCTCCAGCGTCGCGGGCTTGGTGCCGCCGGTGGAGCGGTCGCCCTGGACACCGGGCTCGGTCTCCTGGATGACCAGCTCGACGGCGGCCGGCAGCTCGACGAAGAGGACTTCGCCCTCGTGCTGCGCGACGGAGGCCGTGAAGCCCTCGATCAGGAAGTTGGCGGCGTCACCGACGGACTTGCGGTCGACGTGCAGCTGGTCGTACGTCTCCATGTCCATGAAGACGAAGTAGTCGCCGTCCATGTAGGAGAACTGCATGTCGCGCTTGTCGATCGTCGCCGTGTCGACCTTGACGCCGGCGTTGAACGTCTTGTCGACGACCTTGCCGGACATCACGTTCTTGAGCTTGGTGCGCACAAAAGCAGGGCCCTTGCCGGGCTTGACGTGCTGGAACTCGACGACGGACCAGAGCTGGCCCCCGTCGAGCTTGAGCACCAGGCCGTTCTTGAGGTCGTTCGTGGAAGCCACGGTTGCGGAATCTCCTGGACTGACGTGGACGACCCCGGCGCACGCGCACAGCTCGAAAAAGCTAGAGCGCGAGCAGCTCCTTGGTCGTAATGGTGAGTAGCTCGGGTCCGCCGTCCGCCTCGGGGCGCACGACGAGCGTGTCATCGATCCGGACACCACCCCGTCCCGGGATGTGAACCCCCGGTTCGACGGTGACCGGCACGCAAGCGTCCAGTTTACCCATGGCCGCGGGCGCCAACTGCGGGTCCTCGTCGATTTCGAGCCCCAGCCCATGTCCCATCAACGGAGGGAGACTCTCCGCATACCCTGCGGAATCCAGTACATGGCGTGCCGCGCGGTCGACGTCGCGGTAGGCGGCGCCCGGTGTGAGAGCCTCCCTGCCCGCCCGCTGAGCGGCGAAGACGAGGTCGTACAGCTCGATCTGCCAGTCCGCGGGAGACGTACCGATGACGAACGTGCGCCCGATCTCACAACGATAACCGTGATAACTGGCCCCCAGGCACACGGAGAGGAAATCCCCCTCCTCCACCCGCCGGTCCGACGGCCGGTGCCCGCCTCGGCCCGCGTTGGGCCCGGCGGCGACCGAGGTCGGGAAAGCGGGCCCGTCAGCGCCGTGATCGACGAGGCGGCGCTCCAGCTCCAGGGCCAGATGGCGTTCCGTACGCCCCACGAGAATGGATTCGAGCAGCTCGCCGAGCGCCTGGTCGGCGATCTCGGAGCCGATCCGCAGGCAGGAGATCTCCTCCTCGTCCTTGACGAGCCGCAGCTGCTCGACCGCTCCCCCGAGATCCGTGAGCCGCAGCCGCGGCGCGACGGAGCCCAGTGCGCGATGCCGGGCGACGGTGAGGTCGTGCTCCTCGACGGCGAGTGAATCGGCGCCCCGCGCGGCCGCGTGATCGGCCCCCGCGACGGCGGCGTCCCCACCGACCGCGTCGAGCAGCTGCACCCGCAGCCCCTCGTCGGGCCGCCCCTCGCCTTGTTCGTCGCCGAGCGGCCTCGAGCACAGCAGCAGGTCCTCGCCGCTGCCCAGCAGGAGCACGGCACCCTGTGGCGCCGCCCCCGCGAGATACCGCACGTTGGCGGGACGGGACACCAGCGCCGACGCGCTGCCGCCCGCGGCACAACGCTCCCTCAGCCGCTCACGGCGGGCCGCGTACACCTCAGACATGGGACGAGCCTATGAGCGGCGGCGCGGGACGGCCGGTCGAGCGCGTCCGACCGAGCATGCGAGGGCTTGTGGGGCGTCAGACCGCGGCCGGGCCTACCACTGGGGCGGGCTCGCGATGGAGCGGGCCAGGACGTCGTCCAGGACCCGGGCCGTGGCGGGCACGTCCAGCTGGGAGTTGTCGATGATGGGCAGGCCCGAGCCGTACCAGCCGGCCATGCGGCCGTGGATGCGGGCCACTTCCTCGTCCGTGAGACGGCGGTTGCCGCTGCGCTCGGCGTTGCGCTCCAGGACGATCTCCAGGCCGGGCAGCAGGACCACCGGCAGCAGGCCGGGGCCCACATGGCGCTTCCAGCCGCCGAGGCCGACGACCGGGCGGTCGGGGAAGACCGCGTCGTCGAGGATGCAGGAGATGCCGTTGGCCAGGAAGTTCCGAGCGGCGAAACCGCAGGTGCGGCGGGCCAGGCGGTACTGCGCCTCGGAGTGGTCGTTCCATCCCGACTGAGGGTCCGCGAAGCCCGAGCGCACCCATTCGCGTACGTCGTCGAGGCTGATGTGGGCGGTGGGCACCCGGCGGTGCTCCGCCCAGAACTTGGCGACGCTCGTCTTGCCCGCGCCCGCCGGGCCGATCAGCAGGACGGCCAGCGTGGTGGCGCCGGTGTCCGCCTGCGCCGTGCCGGGCGGGGGGCTCGGCATGGCGACGGGGCCGCCCGGCGGAAGCTGGATGTGGCCCGTGGTGTCCGGGGTCGGGGGCACGGGGGCTCCCGGGATGTGGTTGTGCTGGGGGGCGCCGGGCGCCACGTGCTGCGGCGCCGGGGCGTGCGGGTGCGGGGCCGGTCCCTGCGGGTGGGGAGCCGTGCCCGGCGGGTGCGGAGCGCCGGCGAAACCCGGCGCGGGAGGCGGTGGACCGCCCGGCGCTCCACCCGGCGGCGGACCGCTCGGGTGTTGTGCGGCCGGGGACCAGCCGGTGGCCGGTCCGTGCCCCGGCTGAGGGGGCGGCGGCAGCGGCGACCCCACTGCGTGCTGCATCCGGTGCCACTCCGTCTCGTGCGACTGACGCTGGTCGGGCGGCGGCCGGGGCCACCCGTTACCGAACGGTACCGTCCCCGGCCGACGTTGTGTGAACGGCCGGGGAGGCCGCGAGGTGCCCGTGGCTTGTTCCGGCGGGCCGATTCAGCGCTCCTCGAGCGCTAGTTGGCGACTTCGCCGTACGCGGCGAGCAGCACCGCGGGGTCGGGACCCTCCAGGACGGTCGGCTTGCCGAGGCCGTCGAGGACGATGAACCGCAGCAGGTCACCGCGGGACTTCTTGTCGACCTTCATGGTCTCCAGGAGCTTGGGCCACTGGTCGTAGCGGTAACTCAGGGGCAGGCCGACAGACTCCAGGACGGTGCGGTGCCGGTCGGCGGTCTCGTCGTCGAGGCGGCCCGCGAGGCGGCCGAGTTCGGCCGCGAAGGCCATGCCCACGGAGACCGCGGCGCCGTGCCGCCACTTGTAGCGCTCGTTCTTCTCGATGGCGTGCGCGAGGGTGTGGCCGTAGTTGAGGATCTCGCGCAGGCCCGACTCCTTGAGGTCGCCGGAGACCACCTCGGCCTTGACCTTGATGGAGCGCTCGATCAGCTCGGCGGTGTGGGGTCCCTGAGGGCTGCGCGCCGCCTCGGGGTCCTCCTCGATCAGTTCGAGGATCACCGGGTCGGCGATGAAACCGGCCTTGATGATCTCCGCGAGGCCCGACACGAAGTCGTTGACCGGCAGCGAGTCGAGCGCGGCCAGGTCGCACAGCACGCCCGTGGGCGGGTGGAAGGAGCCGACCAGGTTCTTGCCCTCGGCGGTGTTGATGCCGGTCTTGCCGCCGACCGCGGCGTCCACCATGCCGAGCACGGTGGTCGGCACGGCGATCCAGCGGACCCCGCGCAGCCAGGTCGCGGCCACGAATCCGGCGAGGTCCGTGGTGGCTCCGCCGCCGACACCGATGATGATGTCGCTGCGGGTGAAGCCGGACTGTCCGAGGGCCTTCCAGCAGTACGCGGCGACCTCGGCGGTCTTGGCCTCCTCGGCGTTCGGCACCTGGACGGCGACGACCTCGAAGCCCTGTCCCGCCAGGTCCTCGCGCAGCGCGTCGCCCGTCTCGGCGAGCGCCTCGGGGTGGATGATCGCGACGCGCTTGGTCCGCTCGCCGATCAGGCCGGGCAGCTCACCGAGGAGCTGCCGCCCGACGAGAACCTCGTACGGCTCGGTGCCCGCGGTGCCGCCGACCTGGATACGGGTGGGCGTCTGCCCCGACGTCTCAGCCATCTCCGTCATGCTTCCTTCAACTCCAGTGCGTCGAGGACCGCTTGGGCTACCTCTTCGGGGGTGCGGTCGTCGGTGGCGACGACGGCGCGGGCGACTTCGGCGTAGAACTGGCGGCGGGCGTCCATCAGTTCGCGCCACTGCTTGCGGGGGTTGACCGCGAGCAGCGGGCGCGCGACGTTCAGGCCGGTGCGTTTGACCGCCTCCTCGACGTCCATCGACAGATAGACGACGGGGTGCGGGGCGAGGAGCGCGCGGGTCGACTCGTCGAGGATCGAGCCCCCGCCGAGCGCGAGGACACCTTCGTGCTCGGCGAGCGCCGTACGCACGGCCTCCCGCTCCAGGTCGCGGAAGTGCGGCTCACCCTCGTCCACGAAGATGTCCGCGATCGTCCGGCCCTGAGCGGCGACGATATCGGCGTCGGTGTCCCGGTAGACGGTGCCGAGGCGCTCGGCGAGCAGCGCGCCCACCGTCGACTTGCCCACGCCCATCGGCCCGACCAGAACGATCTGCGGGCCGGTCACCGGATCTGCAGGTTGTCGAGGTACGAGGTGACGTTGCGCCGGGTCTCGGGCACGCTGTCGCCGCCGAACTTCTCGGCGACGGCGTCGGCCAGGGTCAGCGCGACCATCGCCTCGGCGACGATGCCCGCGGCCGGGACCGCGCACACATCCGAGCGCTGATGGTGCGCCTTGGTGGCCTCGCCGGTGGCGACATCCACGGTGGCCAGCGCGCGCGGCACGGTCGCGATGGGCTTCATCGCGGCCCGCACACGCAGCAGCTCACCGGTGGTCAGGCCACCCTCGGTGCCACCGGAGCGCCCTGAGGTGCGCCGGATGCCGTCCTCGGTGGAGACGATCTCGTCGTGCGCCTTGGAACCCGGCACACGCGCGAGGTCGAAGCCGTCGCCGACCTCGACGCCCTTGATGGCCTGGATGCCCATGAGCGCGGCGGCGAGCCGCGCGTCGAGCCGCCGGTCCCAGTGCACATGCGAGCCAAGCCCCACCGGCACGCCGTACGCCAGCACCTCGACCACACCCCCCAGGGTGTCGCCGTCCTTGTGGGCCTGGTCGATCTCGGCGACCATCGCCTTGCTCGCATCCGCGTCGAGGCAGCGCACCGGATCGGCGTCGAGCTTCTCGACGTCGGCGGGGGTCGGGTAGACGCCGTAGGGCGCCTTCGCGCTCGCCAGCTCGGTCACATGACTGACGATCTCGATCCCGGCCGTCTCCTTCAAGTACGAGCGGGCCACCGCACCGAGCGCGACACGGGCCGCGGTCTCACGGGCGGAGGCACGCTCCAGGATCGGCCGGGCCTCGTCGAAGCCGTACTTCTGCATGCCCGCCAGGTCGGCGTGACCGGGCCGGGGCCGGGTCAGCGGCGCGTTGCGGGCCAGGTCGGCGAGGACCTCGGGGTCGACCGGGTCGGCCGCCATGACCTGCTCCCACTTGGGCCACTCGGTGTTGCCCACCATGACCGCGACCGGCGAGCCCATGGTCAGACCGTGCCGGACACCGCCCAGGAAGGTGACCTCGTCACGCTCGAACTTCATGCGCGCACCACGCCCATAGCCAAGGCGCCGCCGGGCCAGGTGATCCGCCACCATCTCCGTGGTGATCGGCACGCCGGCGGGAAGACCCTCCAGCGTCGCGACAAGTGCGGGTCCGTGGGACTCTCCCGCGGTCAGCCAACGCAACCTGCTCAACGGTGCTCCTCATGCTCGCGCCTGGAACTGCGTGGCACGGCCGGGTGCGCGGCCCTGGCCCGCCATCCCTGATCCTCCCACGTCGGGGGGTGGGGCCTGGCCTCCGGTCCACAAGGCGGACGGCTCGGCTCACCCCTCGGGCTTCACGCCGACCGTCACGTCAGCCGTCATATCGGCTTTCTCACGGGCCGCCCTGCGCGCGGCGATCTTGCGCGTGCGCATGATGCTCCAGGCGGTGACGACGATCGCCACGATGGCCCCCAGGACCGTCAACTGAAGCCAAAGGGGCATGAATCTGAACGGCAGGACCCTGACGAAGGCCTCGAACAGATCCCCCTTGCCCGAGGCCAAAGGCACCTCGGACACCACACGTACCGCCGCCATGACAACGCACTCCCCCGCAATCGATCACGAACGGGGTCGAGCCTAACGCCCTTCGAGCGCGTGTTCCCCTGCCTTGCGCATCGCTGTCAGCGGCGCCGGCGAGCGCCCGGTCATCTGCTCGACCTGCAGCACCGCCTGGTGCACGAGAAGGTCGAGCCCGCTGACCACGGCCCCGCCGTACATCGACCAGCGGGCCGCCAGAGCGGTGGGCCACGGGTCGTACAGGACGTCGAAGAGGGTCGCGGGCCGCTCGGGCACGGCGGCCGACAACGCGTCGGTGGCACCGGCCGGGGTGGTGGCGATCACCAGCGGCGCGCTCAGTGCCCGCTCGGCATCAGCCCAGGCCTCCGTCCGCACCTCCACCCCGAGCCGCTCGCCCCACTCCCGCATCTCGGCGGCGCGCGCCTGACTGCGTACGTACGCGACGACCTCGCCCGTGCAGATCCGCGCGAGCGCGGCCAGGGCGGACGACGCGGTGGCGCCCGCGCCGAGGATCGCGGCCGACTCGACCTGGTCGATGCCGCGTTCCCGCAGGGCGGCGACGATGCCGGGGATGTCGGTGTTGTCGCCGACGCGGCGGCCGTCGTCCGTGAAGACGACGGTATTGACCGCCTCGACGGAGGCGGCGGTCCCACTGATCTCGTCGAGCAGCGGAATGACGGCGCGCTTGAGCGGCATCGTCAGCGAGAGCCCGGCCCACTCGGGGCCGAGGTCCTTGAGGAAGCCGGGCAGGGCCGCCTCGTCGACGTCGAACAGGTCGTACGTCCAGTCGACCAGACCCAGCTCCCCGTATGCGGCGCGGTGCAGCACCGGGGAGAGGGAGTGGGCGATGGGGGAGCCGAGGACTGCGGCTCGGCGGTCTGTGCTCATCAGCCGGAGTTCTTCTTCTGTTCCTCGAGGTACTTCTGACGGTTGCGCTCGTGCTCCTTGTTCGTCTCCGCGAACAGCGTGTTGTCCGCATTGATGGAGACGAAGTAATACCAATTGCCCTTGGCCGGGTTGAGCGCGGACTTGAGCGCCTCGTCGCCGGGGTTTCCGATCGGCCCGGGAGGCAGGCCCTTGATCTTGTACGTGTTGTACGGGTCGTTGAACTTGCGCAGATCGTCGACCGTTCCGGTTTCCAGGGTGCTTTCGGCCTTGGCGTAGTTCACCGTGGAGTCGAAGTCGAGAAGTCCGTACGTCTCCGTGTTGTTCGGCTTGAGGCGGTTGTAGACGACCGTCGCGACCTTGTCGAAGTCGTGCTTGTACTTGCCTTCGGCCTGGACCAGGCTCGCCACCGTGAGCACCTGGAGCGGGTCCTTCAGGTTCAGCTCCGCGGCCTTGGCCTTGAGGCCCAACTCGTCGTACTTCTCGGACGCGTGGGCGACCATCTTCTTGAGGACGGCTTCCGGCTTCTGGCCCTTGGCGACCGCATAGCTGGAGGGGTAGAGGAAGCCTTCCAGCGGGTCCTTGATGTCCCTGTTGGTGTTCGCCCAGTCAGGAAGTCCGAGAGACTTCCATTCCTTCTTGGCGACGCCCTCGGTCGTACCCTTGTCGAGTTCGAGGCGCGTGTCGATCTGCTTGTAGACCCAAGAATTCCGCTTGCCCTCAGGAATAATGAGGTTATTGCGGCTCTTCGGGCTGAGCATCAATTCGACCGCACTCTTGGCCGACATTTCCTTCTTCAGGACATAAACGCCTTCCTGAATTGTGTTGCCGTCGGGGTTCTGTGCCTGCGCGGAGACAAAGGCGTCTACGCTCTTGACGACCCCGGCTTCCTTCAGCTTCTTGCCGATCACATAGCCGCCGGCCCCCTTCGGGATGTCGACGGTCGCGACGCCGGTGCCCTCGCCCGCGTAATCCGGCGACGTACCGAAACGGTCCTGGTAGAACTGATAGCCGAAATAGCCGACCCCGCCGAGACCACCGGCGAAGACCAGTGTCACGACCAGGCAGGCGCAGCCGTTGCGGCGCTTCTTCGGTTTCTTGCCGCCCCGACCGCCCCTGCGGTCCCCGCGGCCACCGCGGCGCCCCGGCGGATCGTCGTCGTACTCGTCCTCATCGTCATCGCCGCCCGAGAAGAAGGCGTGCTCGCCCTGATCCGGCCCAGGGTCCCAGTCCTGCTCCGGCTCGGGTTCGGGGCGACGGCGGGAGGGCGGCTCGGGCGGGGGGTAGGCGTCGGGAGTGCCGTAGTAGTCCGGGCTCTCCGCGCCGTAGCCGCCCGGCTGGTGGCCGTAGGGGTCCGCAGGGTCGGCGGTGTACGGGACCTGGCCGTGCTGGCCGGTGTCGTAGCCGCCGTTGTACTGCTGCTGCTCAGGGGCGCCGTTGTACTGCTGCTGCTCGGGAGCGCCGTTGTACTGCTGCTGGCCGGCGGGCCCGCCGTACTGCTGCTGGCTGTACGCCTGCTGCCGGCCCGTGCTCCAGTCGTCGTACTGCGCCTGCTGCTGAGGGGGCTGCGGCTGCTGAGGGTGGTACTGCCCCTGGCCGCCGTAGGTGGACTGGCCGCCCGAAGGCTGCTGTCCTCCCCATCCGCTGTCCCCGTACAACGGGTCCTCGGGATGCCACGGTTCGGAGCCTGGGCCCCGGCCATACTCAGTCATCGATCCCCTACATGCCGCGAGGCGGGGCCGCCGTCTGAGTGGGAGGGCAACCGTTCCGCCTCTTGATGCTGTGCGGCAGCTGTTCGAACACCGCCGCATCGCGCGGAACGTTACCGTATCGCGATCAGATGACCACTTCGACGCCCTCGCCCGGAGCTTTACCTGACGCCCGTTCGGACTCCAGTGCCTGCTGAAGGATGATGACGGCCGCCGCCTGATCGATGACAGACCTGCCCTTTTTGGACTTCACGCCCGAGGCACGCAGTCCCTGACTGGCCGTCACTGTGGTCATCCTCTCGTCTACAAGTCTCACCGGAATGGGCGCGACCAGGTGCGCGAGGTCCTGGGTGAAGGCACGAACCTTGACCGCGGCGGGGCCCTCGCCCCCCTTCAGGGAGCGAGGGAGACCGACGATGATCTCGATCGGTTCGTACTCGTCGACGAGCTGCTTCAACCGGCGCTGAGCGGCCGGGACATCGCGTCCCGGCACTGTTTCCACCGGAGTGGCGAGGATCCCGTCGGGGTCGCACGAGGCGACCCCGATCCGGGCGTCACCGACGTCGACGGCCAGACGTCGGCCTCTGCGCATGCCCCCTGCTGAGTCGTCCATCAGGCTGTGTCTGCCACGAGGCGCTCGACGGCGGCCATGGCGTCACCGATGGCCGCGGCGTTCTGGCCGCCGCCCTGGGCGACGTCCGGCTTGCCGCCGCCACCGCCGCCGAGGGTCTTGGCGGCCGTACGGACGAGGTCACCGGCCTTGAGGCCGCGCTCGCGTGCGGCTTCGTTGGTGGCGATGACCGTCAGCGGGCGGCCGTTGGCCGTCGTGAAGAGAGCCACCACGGCCGGGCGGCCGCCCTGGATGCGGCCGCGTACGTCGAGAACCAGCTTGCGCAGGTCGTCGGCGCCCGTGCCGTCCGGCACCTGTCCGGTGACCAGGGCGACGCCTCGTACGTCCTTGGCGGATTCGACGAGACCGGCGGCGGCCGCCAGGACCTTCTCCGCGCGGAACTTCTCAATCTCCTTCTCGGCGTCCTTCAGCTTGCCGAGCATGGCGGAGACCTTCTCGGGCAGCTCCTCGGAACGGCCCTTGACCAGCTCCTGGAGCTGGGCGACGACCGTGTGCTCCTTGGCGAGGAAGTTGTACGCGTCGACGCCGACCAGGGCCTCGATGCGGCGCACGCCGGAGCCGATGGACGACTCGCCGAGCAGCTTCACCAGGCCGAGCTGGGCGGTGTTGTGGACGTGCGTGCCGCCGCACAGCTCCTTGGAGAAGTCGCCGATGGTGACGACGCGGACCCGCTCGCCGTACTTCTCGCCGAACTCGGCGATGGCGCCCTGCTTCTTGGCCTCGTCGATCGACATGACCTCGGCCTGCACGTCGAGTTCGTGGGCGAGGACTTCGTTGATCTTCTGCTCCACGTCCGTCATGACGGCCGTGGGCACGGCCGACGGGGAACCGAAGTCGAAGCGGAAGCGGCCCGGCTGGTTCTCCGAACCGGCCTGGGCGGCCGTCGGGCCGAGCGCGTCGCGCAGCGCCTGGTGCGTGAGGTGCGTGGCGGAGTGGGCGCGGGCGATGGCACGGCGGCGGTGCACGTCGATCGAGGCCCAGACCTGGTCTCCGACGGTGATCTCGCCGACCTGGACGACACCCTTGTGGACGTGCACGCCGGGGACCGGCTTCTGCACGTCACGGATCTCGACGACGGCGCCGCTGTCGAGGCGGATCCGGCCGGAGTCGGCGATCTGGCCGCCGCCCTCGGCGTAGAAGGGGGTGCGGTCCAGCACGACCTCGACCTCGTCGCCCTCGCGGGCGGCGGGGGACGAGACGCCGTTGGCCAGGAGACCGACGATCACGGCCTCGTTCTCGGTGAGGGTGTAGCCGGTGAAGTCCGTGGCGCCGGAGGCGTCGGCGATCTCGCGGTAGGCGTGCAGGTCGGCGTGGCCGGTCTTCTTGGCCTGGGCGTCGGCCTTGGCGCGCTCCCGCTGCTCCTTCATCAGACGCCGGAAGCCGTCCTCGTCCACGGTCAGGCCCTGTTCGGCGGCCATCTCCAGGGTGAGGTCGATCGGGAAGCCCCACGTGTCGTGCAGCAGGAACGCCTTGTCGCCGGCGAGGACCTTGCCGCCTGCGGCCTTGGTCTCGGTGACGGCGGTGTCGAGGATGTTCGTGCCGCCCTTGAGGGCCTTGAGGAAGGCGGCCTCTTCGGCGAGGGCGACGGTCTCGATGCGCTTGCGGTCGGTTCGGAGCTCGGGGTACTGCTCGCGCATCGACTTGATGACCGTGTCGACCAGTTCCAGGGCGACCGGGCCGGTGGCGCCCATCAGGCGCATGTTGCGGATGGCGCGGCGCATGATGCGGCGCAGGACGTAACCGCGGCCTTCGTTGCCGGGGGTGACGCCGTCGCCGATGAGCATCACGGACGTGCGCATGTGGTCGGCGACCACGCGCAGGGAGACGTCCGAGCCCTGCTCGGCGCCGTAGCGGACGCCGGTCAGCTCGGTGGCCTTGTCCATGACGACGCGCAGGGTGTCGGTCTCGTACATGTTCTGTACGCCCTGCAGGATCATGGCGAGACGTTCGAGGCCGAGGCCGGTGTCGATGTTCTTGCTGGGCAGCTCGCCGAGGATCTCGAAGTCCTCCTTCGAGGTACCCTCGCCGCGCTCGTACTGCATGAAGACCAGGTTCCAGATCTCCACGTACCGCTCGTCGTTGACGGCCGGGCCGCCCTCGACGCCGAATTCGGGGCCGCGGTCGTAGTTGATCTCGGAGCAGGGGCCGCAGGGTCCGGGGACGCCCATGGACCAGTAGTTGTCCTTCTTGCCCAGGCGCTGGATGCGCTCGGCGGGGACGCCCACCTTCTCGCGCCAGATGGTCTCGGCCTCGTCGTCGTCGAGGTAGACCGTCACCCAGAGGCGCTCGGGGTCGAGGCCGTAGCCACCGTCCGCCACGGAGCTGGTGAGCAGCTCCCAGGCGTACGTGATGGCGCCTTCCTTGAAGTAGTCGCCGAAGGAGAAGTTGCCGCACATCTGGAAGAACGTGCCGTGGCGCGTGGTCTTGCCGACCTCTTCGATGTCGGGCGTACGCACGCACTTCTGCACGCTCGTGGCGCGCGAGAACTGCGGCTTGACCTCACCCAGGAAGTAGGGCTTGAAGGGCACCATGCCCGCGGGGACGAGGAGCAGAGTCGGGTCGTCCGCGATGAGCGACGCCGAAGGGACGACGGTGTGCCCGCGCTCCTCGAAGAAGCTCAGCCAGCGGCGGCGAATCTCGGCCGACTCCATCAGTGGTCCTCATTCCGGTTGTACGAGTACTTCGACTTCGAGAGGTACTTGCCCTGCTTGTTCTTGTCGGTCTTGCTGGTCTTGCCGTTCTCGATGGCCACGACGACAGTGCGCTGTCCGGGGAGTTCGGCGTCGACCGGGGCTTCGAGGCCCAGGGCCTCGCCCAGTTCGGCCTCGCGCTGGGCCATGTTGTCGCGGACGTCGAGAGCGAAGTCCTTGAGTCTGTGACCCGCCTCGACCGCCTTGTTCGCGGCCTGCGCCGCGAGGCTTTCGGGGGTCAGCTGCTTGATCTTGCGGTTGACCTTGGTGGTGGCCCACACACCGGCAGCGGCGCCCGCGGTGAACCAGAACGTACGGCGGAACATCGCTGCGTCAGTCCTTCTTCCGCTTGCCCCGCCGCCGCGCGGAGGGCACCGTGCGCCCCACGATCACGGTACGTCGGGCGGGCGCCGGGGGCACATTGGTTGATTCGGGTCCTGCCTTGCGGCCCAGGGCCCTGCGCACCCCGTAACCGAACGCCGCGACCTTGACGAGGGGCCCGCCGAAGGTGGAGGCCACCGTCGTGGAGAGCGCCGACGCGTTCGAGGTGACTTCCTGGACGTCCGACGCGATGGCGTCGACCCGGTCGATCTGCGTCTGCGCGGAGCGCACCGCGGCGGAGGCGTCCGCGAGGAGCGGGACGGCCTGCTCGGTCACTTCCGCGACCAGCTTGGTGGTCGCCCTGAGCGTCTGTGCCAGCCTCACCAGCGCCACGGCCAGGAAGGAGACCAGGATCGCCCAGAAGACGGCCACGAGGATCCCGGCCACCTCTCCACCGGACACTGTGCACCGCTCCCTGATCATCGGCCTGAACATCGAAAAGTCGTCCCCCGACCCTATCGCGCCGGGGCCGAGGCTCCGCACCGCATTACCGTGCAAGAGCAAGGGAGTTGCCCGAAGTGATTGTACGGAGTGCTTACGCGTCGGTACGCTCCGTATCTCATGCGACGTGATCAGCGCAGGGGCGACCACCGGATCAGCTCCCCCACGCAGTCCCCGAGGCCGGGGAACCTCCCACTGGACCTCAACGCGTTCGTCGGACGCTCCGCCGAACTCTCCGCTCTCGCGGTTATGTTGGAGGCGGCACGGCTGGTCACGGTGACCGGTGTGGGGGGCGTCGGCAAGACGCGCCTCGCCGTCCGGGCCGCCGCCGAGGCCGGGCCGCGCGACGGTGCCTGGCTGGTGGAGCTGGCCGGGGTCCGGGATCCGGACCTGGTGGAGCACACGGTCGCCGACGCGCTGCGTCTGACCGATCACACCCGCCGGCCGCCGCGCAAGGTGCTGCTCGACCATCTCGCCGAGCGGGAAGTCCTGCTCGTCGTCGACGGGTTCGAGCACCTGGTGGAGGCGTGCGCCTCGCTGGTGGGGGATCTGCTGCACCACTCCCCCGGGCTCCGTGTGCTCGCGGTGGGCCGTCGGCCGCTGGAGACTGCGGGCGAGCGGATCTTTCCGCTCGCGCCGCTGCCCACGCAGGACGCCACCGCGCTGTTCGCCGACCGTGCGGCGTCGGGGCTCCCCGGTTTCGCCCTGAACGAGGGGAACGAAGCCGACGTGACGGAGCTCTGCCGCCGCCTCGACGGGATTCCGCTGGCTGTGGAGCTGGCGGCGGGGCGGCTGCGGGCACTGTCGCCGGCGCAGCTGCTTGCCCGGCTCGACGACCGTTTCGCGCTGCTCACCGGGGTGCGGCGCGATGCACCGCCACGGCACCAGACCCTGCGTACGGCCATCGGCTGGAGCCATGAGCTGTGCACGTCGGACGAGCGCCTGCTGTGGTCGCGGCTCTCGGTGTTCTGCGGCCCTTTCGACCTGGAGGCGGTCGAGTACATCTGCAGCGGCAACGGACTGCACGCCGACGACGTGCTCGACGTACTGAGCGAACTGCTCGCGCAGTCCGTCGTGACCCGCGAGGAAGGGCCGGCGGGCGTCCGTTATCGCATGCTCGACACGGTCCGGGCGTACGGCGCCGAGTGGCTGGAGGCGACCGGCGACGCCGCTCGGATGCGGCGTCGGCACCGCGACTGGTACATGGGGCTCGCCACCTGGTGCGAGCTCGACTGGTTCTCGCCGCGCCAGGCGCGGGTCGCCGAGCTCGTCGACTGCGAACTGCCCAATTTGCGGGGCGCCCTGGAGTACTGCCTGACCGAGCCGGACGAGACGCATCTGGGCCAGTATCTGGCGGGCAGCCTGTGGTTCTACTGGGTGGGCTGCGGGCGGCTCGCGGAGGGGCGGCACTGGCTCGACCGCGCCCTCGAGCTGGACGGCGACCACGACGATTCCCGGCTCAAGGCGCTGTGGGTGCTCGGTTACGTCGCGGTCCTCCAGGGCGACACGGTCGCGGCGCTGGCTGCGCTGCAGGAGTGCAAGGACGAGGCGGAACGCACGGGAAGCGCCATCGCGACCGCGTACGCCGTGCATCGCATCGGCTGCCTCGCGCTCCTCGCCGACGACACGGAGCGTGCGGAAACCTTGCTGCGCTCGGCTCTCGAGCAGTACCGCGAGATCGGCGAACTGAACAGCAACGTCCTGATGGGCCAGGTCGAGCTGGCGATGGCCCTGGCCTTCCGCGGGGAGCTGGCCGACGCGGTGGAGCTCTGCGAGGACGTACGCCAGGTCTGCGAGGACCACGGCGAGCGCTGGACCCTCGCGTACGCCCTCTATGTCCTCGGTTTCGCGGCGTGGACGCGCGGTGAGGCGGCGCGGGCCCGCGATCTGGTCATGCGGTGCCTGGCGCTCGACCACGCCTTCCACGACCTCCTCGGCACGGTGCTCGCGATCGAGCTGCTCGCCCTGTTCACCGTGGTGGAGGGCGATCCGGCCGAGGCCGCGGTCCTGCAGGGCGCCGCGTCCCGCATCTGGCCTTCGGTGGGCCTTCCGCTGTTCGGCTCCGGAAACTTCGGCGGGCCGCACGCGCTGTGCGAGCGGCAGGCTCGCGAGCAGCTCGGCGACGCGCGCTACGAGGAGTGCGTGGCCGTCGGCACCCGGCTCGCCCCTGACGCTGCGGTGTCACGGGCCCTGGGCACCGACCCCGGGAGCAACGCGAAAACCCGCCGCCTGCCCCACCACGAAGGGAGGGCGGGCGACGGGCTGAAGCAGGGAGAGCTACGTCCGGGTCAGCGGGCGTAGTACTCGACGACGAGCTGCTCGTCGCAGATCACGGGGATCTCCTTGCGGTTCGGGTCACGGTCCAGACGGAAGGCCAGGGCCTTCAGGTTGACCTGGAGGTAACGCGGGATCTCGCCGTCGGGGGCGAAGCCGCCCTCACGGGAGACCTGGAACAGCGGCTTCTCGCGGCTGCGCTCGCGGACCATCACGACGTCGTCGGGACGGACGCGGAACGACGGCTTGTCGACCTTGCCGCCGTTGACCTCGATGTGGCCGTGGCTGACCATCTGACGGGCCTGGTAGATCGTGCGGGCGATGCCCGAACGCAGGATCAGGGCGTCGAGGCGGCGCTCGAGCTCGATGACCAGGGCCTCGCCAGTCTTGCCTTCGGCCTTCTTGGCGCGGTCGTAGGCACGGGCCATCTGCTTCTCGCTGATGTCGTACTGCGCGCGCAGACGCTGCTTCTCGAGCAGACGGACCTTGTAGTCCGAGTTCTGCTTGCGCCCACGGCCGTGCTCGCCCGGCGGGTAGGGGCGGGCCTCGAAGTACTTGACGGCCTTCGGGGTCAGCGCGATGCCGAGGGCACGCGACTTCTTGACCTTGGGGCGGGACTGGTTCGGCATGAACCAACCTCTCTGTTCAATGTGAAATCGGCTTCACCAGGGTTAGGGGAGGTCGCAATCCGCAGCCTGGGAAACCCGTCGGATCCGGTGGTTCTGGTTCCGGCGGGCAGCCGCTCCCTGGTCTGGGCACTATGTGCAGCACGCGAGTGGCCCACCGACCGCTTCCCGGAGTACGAGATGGTGGTGGGCTGCCCGCGACACCTTCGACGGTGCGCGACGCTCCTGGAGATCCCTGGACGGTGAGGTCCGGGGCTCCGGCTGGATGTCCCGTTCTGGTGGTGTCCGGTACGAGACCGGACACGGGACGCAGCACTCCGGGCAAGTGTACCGGGTGACGGGGGGTGCCTCAGCCGCAGGCCGGGGACGAGCCGCGACGGGCGGGGCTACTCGCCCTTGAGCCGTTCGCGCACCCTCTCGACCACGTCCGCGTACCGCGCCTCGGCGCCGTAGCGCGTGGGTTGGTAGTAACGCTTGGCGGCGACGGCGTCCGGTGCGTACTGCTGGGCGGCGATCGCGCCCGGCACGTCGTGCGGGTAGACGTAGCCCTGGGCGTGGCCGAGCTTGGCCGCTCCCTTGTAGTGCCCGTCGCGCAGGTGGGGCGGGACGGGGCCGGCGAGGCCCGCGCGGACGTCCGCCTGGGCGGACTGGATGGCGATCGTCGCGGCGTTCGACTTCGGGGCCAGGGCGAGGGCGATCGTCGCGTGGCTGAGGGTGAGCGCGGCCTCCGGGAAGCCGATCATGGCGACGGCCTGGGCGGCGGCGACCGCCGTGGGCAGCGCCGTGGGGTCGGCGAGGCCGATGTCCTCGCTCGCGGAGATCATCAGGCGGCGGGCGATGAAGCGGGGGTCCTCGCCCGCCTCGATCATCCGGGCCAGATAGTGCAAAGCCGCGTCCACGTCCGAACCGCGGATGGACTTGATCAGGGCGCTCGCGACGTCGTAGTGCTGGTCGCCGTCACGGTCGTACTTCACGGCCGCGCGGTCGACCGACTCCTCCAGGGACTGGAGGGTGATCTCCTTCTCCCCCTTGGCGAGGGCCGAGCCCGCACCCGCCTCCAGGGCGGTGAGCGCGCGCCGGGCGTCGCCGCCGGAGATCCGCAGGAGGTGCTCCTCGGTGTCCTCGGGCAGCTCGACCGCGCCGCCCAGGCCCCGCTCCTCGGTGAGCGCCCGGCGCAGCAGACCGCGCAGGTCGTCATCGGTGAGGGGTTCGAGGGTGAGGAGGAGGGAGCGGGACAGGAGCGGGGAGATGATCGAGAAGTACGGGTTCTCGGTCGTCGCCGCGATCAGCGTCACCCAGCGGTTCTCGACGGCGGGCAGCAGGGAGTCCTGCTGGGCCTTGCTGAAACGGTGGATCTCGTCCAGGAAAAGGACAGTCTCCTTGCCGTGACCGCCCATGGCCCTGCGGGCACCCTCGATGACCGCACGTACTTCCTTCACGCCCGCGGTGATCGCGGAGAGCTCCACGAAGCGCTTGTTCGTGGCTTTGGAGACCACGTACGCAAGGGTCGTCTTGCCGATGCCCGGCGGCCCCCAGAGGAACACCGACGACGGTCCCGCCGGTCCTCCCCCGCCTTCGCCGACCAGCCTGCGCAGGGGCGAGCCCTGCTTCAGCAGATGCTGCTGGCCGACGACTTCTTCGAGGGTGCGCGGGCGCATCCGGACAGCCAGGGGACTCGTCGAAGGGTCCTTCTCCTGGCGGTCCTCGGCAGCTGCGGTGAACAGATCGGGCTCCACGCTTCGAACCCTACGTCAGCCCACTGACAACGCCTTCGCCGCTGTCAGCTGGTCCAGAAGTCCCACCAGCGCGTGAGGATCAGCATGCCGATGATGCCGATGTGCAGCACCGGAAGGACCCAGGTGAACTCGCTGAAGAACGTACGCAGCCAGGAGGGCGCGGGCAGGAAGCCGTTGCGCACGTTGAACGACGTCACGTACCAGAACATGATGATCGTGGCGACCCAGGCCAGGCAGCACCACAGGCACAGCGAGTTGATCTCGTACAGCGACTGGTACTGCAGCCACGTGCAGAAGCCGACGCCGAAGAGCGTGCCCGCGTTCAGCGTCAGCCAGTACCACCGCGGGAAGCGCGCACGGCCCAGCAGGCTCATCCCGACGCAGATCACGGCCGCGTACGCCGCGAGACCCAGCATCGGGTTCGGGAACCCGAAGACCGACGCCTGCTCGCTCGTCATGATGTTGCCGCAGGAGACCACCGGGTTGAGGCTGCACCCCGGAGTGAAGTCCGGGTCCTGAAGGAGCTTGAACTTGTCCAGCGTGATGACCCACGCCGCGAGCAGCCCCGCGGCACCCGTGATCACCAGAAGCAGCGCGAACGCACGGCTCCCGCCGACACCGCGTGGCGCGTCCGCGTCCCTTCCCCCATGATCGCGATCGTGCTCGGAGGGGCGGCTTCCGTTTGCCGGGGTCGTCTTGCTCATCACGCCGTTCCGTCGCTTGGGGGGCCTGGGGGCAGGGACATTGTGCCGCACGCGCGCGGGTGTCCACCGTTCGATGGACATAAGGAGGTACGCACGAAGGTCCCGGAGCGTTCGGTTTCGCCCGGGACAGCGAAGGGCTCCGGGAGCCGCAACGGCGCCCGGAGCCCTTCGTCTTCGTTCGGCGCTAGGCCAGCTTCCCCTTGAGGACGGCCACGATCTCATCCACCGCGACAGCGTCCTGCTCTCCGGACTCCATGTCCTTGAGCTGTACGACACCCTCGGCGAGGTCCCGCTCACCGGCGACGATGGTGAAGCGCGCGCCGCTGCGGTTGGCGTTCTTCATGGCTCCCTTGAGGCCCTTCCCGCCGTACGAGAAGTCCGCCGCGACGCCCGCCCTGCGCAGCTCCGTCACCTTGGAGAACAGCACCCGGCGCGCCTCGTCGCCCAGCGGCACCGCGAACACACTGGTCGCCGACGGCAGTTCGAGCTCCACGCCCTCCGCCTCCAGGGCCAGGACCGTACGGTCCACGCCGAGCGCCCAGCCGACCGAGGGCAGCGAGGGGCCGCCGATCATCTCGGACAGGCCGTCGTAGCGGCCACCGCCGCCCACCGCGGACTGTGAGCCGAGGCCGTCGTGGACGAACTCGAAGGTCGTGCGCGTGTAGTAGTCCAGGCCGCGGACCAGCTTCTCGTCGTCCTCGAAGGCGACGCCCGCCGCCGTGATCAGCTCGCGCACCTGCTCGTGGTACGCCTTGCACGCGTCGCACAGGTAGTCGCGCAGCATCGGGGCGCCGACCAGCTGCTTCTGGACGTCGGCGCGCTTGTCGTCCAGGACCCGCAGCGGGTTGATGTCGATACGTCGACGTGTCTCCTCGTCCAGGTCGAGTCCGCGCAGGAAGTCCTGCAGCGCGGCGCGGTAGACGGGGCGGCACTCCTTGTCGCCCAGCGAGTTCAGCAGGATGCGGAACTGCTTCAGGCCCAGGGCGCGGTACGCCTGGTCGGCGAGGATGATCAACTCGGCGTCCAGAGCCGGATCCTCGGCGCCGATCGCCTCGGCGCCGACCTGCGAGAAGTGGCGGTAGCGGCCCTTCTGCGGGCGCTCGTAGCGGTAGTACGAGCCGGAGTACCAGAGCTTGACGGGGAGGTTGCCCGCCTTGTGCAGGTTGGCCTCCAGGGCCGCGCGCAGCACGGAAGCGGTGCCTTCGGGACGCAGGGCGAGCTGGTCGCCGCCCTTGGTCTCGAAGGCGTACATCTCCTTGGAGACGATGTCGGTGGACTCGCCGACACCGCGCGAGAACAACGCGACCTCTTCAAACCCGGGTGTCTCTACGTAGCCGTACCCGGAGTTCCGCAGGGGCGCGGCGATGGCCTCGCGCACCGCCAGGTACTTCGCCGAGTCCGGAGGCAGGAGGTCGTACGTGCCCTTAGGGGCCTTGAAGGTGCTCACGGGTTTTCTCTCGTCACATTCCTCGTCGGGGAGCGTCGGCTCCCAGGCCGGCGGCCACCTGGCGCAGATACGGGTTGGTGGCGCGCTCACGGCCGATGGTCGTGTGCTCGTTGTGACCGGGCAGGACCACGGTCGAGTCGTCGAGCGGCAGGCACACACGCGCCAGCGATTCGAGCATCTCGTCGTGCGATCCGCCGGGCAGGTCGGTGCGGCCGATGGAGCCGGCGAAGAGCAGGTCGCCCGAGAAGAACACCGAGGGGACCTCGGCGGACTCGGGCAACTGGAACGTCACCGACCCCTTCGTATGCCCCGGCGCGTGCGCGACGGAGAAGTCCAGACCGGCGAGCTTCAGCCGAGCGCCGTCGGCCAGCTCCTTGACGTCGGAGGGCTCCCCCACGGTCAGCTCGCCGAGCAGCTGCGCGCCGAAGGAACGGCCTATGGCCTTCTCCGGGTCGCTCATCATGTACCGGTCCTCGGGGTGGATCCACGCGGGCACGTCGTGCGCGCCGCAGACCGGGACGACCGAGGCGACATGGTCGATGTGGCCATGGGTGAGGACGACCGCGACGGGCTTGAGCCGATGCTTCTTGAGCGCGTCCTCGACTCCCTCGGCGGCCTGGTGGCCCGGGTCGATGATCACGCACTCCTCGCCTGCGGCGGGGGCGACCAAGTAGCAGTTGGTGCCCCAGGCCCCGGCGGGAAACCCGGCAATGAGCACGATCGTCCTTCGTTCGTAGTCCGGCGGAGGTGACCGCGCGGGATCGCGGCAGATCAGAGCCTACCGGCGCTCCCGATTCCACAGCTAACCCATATACGGTACGGGGCACACAGAAGCGGTCATCCACACAGAGGAGAGAGAACCCGGTGGTCAGCAACGATCAGCGGCGGCGTCAGCTCGCCCGGGAGAAGTTCTTGCGGCAGCAGCAGCGCCGGGAGGCCGCGCAGCGCAGGGCGCGGATGCGCAACGCGGTGATCGCCTCGGCCCTCGCGGTGGTCGTGGCCGGTGGCGCGGTGTCGTACGCGGCGGGAGCCTTCGAGGACGACGGGAAGTCCGAGAACACGGCGAACGCGAGCCCCACCACCAAGGCGGACCCCTGCGAGAAGCCCGCGAGCGGCAAGGTGAAGCCGCTCAGCTTCAAGAAGGAACCGAAGCTCACGATCGACAAGTCGGCGGACTACGCGATGAAGCTCGCCACCACCTGCGGCGACATCGACCTGAACCTGTCGGCGGCCAAGGCCCCGCACACGGTCAACTCCTTCAACTTCCTGGTGAACAAGGGCTACCTCGACCACACCAAGTGCCACCGGCTCACCGCGGGCGGCATCTACGTCCTGCAGTGCGGCGACCCGAAGGGCACCGGCGAGGGCGGCCCCGGCTACTCGATCCCGGACGAGAACCTGAAGGACAAGCGCCTGAAGGGGAACGTGTATCCGGCGGGTACGGTCGCGATGGCCAACCAGTACAACGCCCAGGAGAAGAAGGGCCGCGACACCGGCGGCAGCCAGTTCTTCCTGGTCTACCAGGACAGTCAGCTCCCGCCCGACTACACACCGTTCGGGACCATTTCCGATTCCGGGATGAAGGTGCTCAAGAAGATTGCCGACGCCGGCGAGAGCACCGGCCAGGGCGACGGCGCCCCGAACGCGACGGTCGTCATCAACAAGGCGACCGTGTCGAAATCCTGACCGCCGGGAGGCAAACTTCGGACGCGCGGGGTGCGGACAGCCGCCCCGCCGGTCGCCTATGTTGGCGGTGACGAAACTGTGGACGATGCCGGGGGCCACGAGGCCCTGCGCAGGCATCATGTGGAGGAGGCGCTGTGAGCAGCGACCCGTGGGGCCGCGTCGACGAGACGGGGACCGTGTACGTGCGCAAGGCCGACGGCAGCGAGCGCGAGGTCGGTTCGTGGAAAGCGGGATCTCCTGACGAGGCCCTCGCCTACTTCGAGCGCAAGTACGACGGTCTGGTCGTCGAGATCGGACTTCTCGAGCGCCGGGTGAAGACGACCGACCTGTCGGCCAAGGACGCCATGACCGCCATCGACCACCTGCGCCAGCAGGTGGACGAGGCGCACGCGGTCGGCGATCTGGACGCCCTGAGCACGCGCCTGGACAAGCTCGTCGAGACCGTCGACGAGCGCCGTGAAGAGCGCAAGGTCCAAAAGGCGAAGCAGTCGGACGAGGCGAGGCACGCCAAGGAGGCGCTGGTCGTCGAGGCCGAGGAGCTCGCCCAGAGCGAGCAGTGGCGGGCGGCGGGCGAGCGTCTTCGCGCCCTGGTGGACACCTGGAAGGGTCTGCCGCGCCTGGACCGCAAGTCGGACGACGAGCTGTGGCACCGCTTCTCGCATGCCCGCTCGGCGTTCTCCAAGCGGCGCAAGGCCCACTTCGCCTCGCTGGACGCTCAGCGCGAGGAGGCCCGCAAGACCAAGGAGAAGCTGGTCGGCGAGGCCGAGGCCCTCTCCAACTCGACCGACTGGGGTCCCACGGCCGCGCGGTACCGCGACCTGATGACCGAGTGGAAGGCCGCGGGCCGCGCCCAGCGCGAGCACGAGGACGATCTGTGGAACCGCTTCCGCGGCGCCCAGGACGTGTTCTTCGCGGCGCGCAGCTCGGTCTTCGCGGAGCGGGACGCCGAGCAGACGGAGAACCTGAAGCTGAAGGAGGAGCTGGCCGAGGAGGCCGAGAAGCTCGTCCCGGTCAAGGATCTCAAGTCGGCGCGCGCGGCCTTCCGTACGCTCAACGAGCGCTGGGAGGCCATCGGCCACGTCCCGCGTGACGCGCGCCCGAAGGTCGAGGGCCGGATGCACGCGGTGGAGCGTGCCCTGCAGGAGACCGAGGAGGTCGAGTGGCGCCGGACGAACCCTGAGGCACGCGCTCGGGCCGAGGGCCTGACCGGTCAGCTGCAGGCCGCGGTCGACAAGCTGGTCGAGCAGATCGACAAGGCGCGCGCCGCGGGCAACAACGCCAAGGCCGACAAGCTCCAGAAGGAGCTCGACGGTCGGCAGGCTCTCCTGGACCAGGCGCTCAAGGGTCTGCACGAGTTCGGCGGCTGACACGGCGTCTCGACACCCATGGGTCCGCCCCGGCGCTGAAGCGCCGGGGCGGACCCATGGGTGCGACGAAGGTCAGGGCCTGCGCGCCGACGTCACGCGGTAGACGTCGTAGACACCCTCGACGCCCCTGACCGCCTTGAGCACATGGCCCAGGTGCTTGGGATCACCCATCTCGAAGGTGAAGCGCGAGGTGGCGACCCGGTCGCGGGAGGTCTGGACGGCCGCGGACAGGATGTTCACGTGCTGGTCCGACAGGATGCGCGTCACGTCGGAGAGCAGCCGCGAGCGGTCGAGGGCCTCGACCTGGATGGCGACCAGGAAGACCGACGACTGGGTGGGCGCCCACTCGACTTCCAGGATCCGCTCGGGCTCGCGGGAGAGCGAGTCGACGTTCACACAGTCGCTGCGGTGGACCGATACGCCGCTTCCGCGCGTGACGAAGCCGATGATCGGGTCCCCCGGCACCGGTGTACAGCAGCGGGCGAGCTTGACCCAGACGTCCTCGACGCCCTTGACGACGACACCGGGGTCGGCGTTGGCGCGGCGCTTGCTGCGGCTGCGCGAGGGCGGTGTGCTCTCGGCGATGTCCTCGTTGGCGGCCTCCTCGCCGCCGAGCGCCTGGACGAGCTTCTGCACGACGGACTGCGCGGTGACGTGGCCTTCGCCGATCGCCGCGTAGAGGGACGAGATGTCGGGGTAGCGCATCTCGTGCGCGAGGGTGACCAGGGAGTCGCCCGTGAGGATGCGCTGGATCGGCAGGTTCTGCTTGCGCATGGCGCGCGCGATGGCGTCCTTGCCCTGCTCGATGGCCTCGTCGCGGCGCTCCTTGGAGAACCACGCCCGGATCTTGTTGCGCGCCCGCGGTGACTTGACGAAGCCGAGCCAGTCGCGGGACGGGCCCGCGCCCGCCGCCTTGGAGGTGAAGACCTCCACCAGGTCGCCGTTGTCCAGGGTCGATTCGAGCGGCACGAGCCGTCCGTTGACCCGGGCCCCTATGGTGCGGTGGCCGACCTCGGTGTGCACCGCGTACGAGAAGTCGACCGGCGTCGCGCCCGCCGGGAGCGCTATGACGTCGCCCTTCGGCGTGAAGACGAAGACCTCGTTGCGCGACAGGTCGAAGCGCAGCGACTCCAGGAACTCGCTGGGGTCCTCGGTCTCCTTCTGCCAGTCGAGGAGTTGGCGCAGCCACGCCATGTCGTTGAGGTGGTCGTCCTTGCCGCCGGCCTTCCTCGGCACGTCGGTGCGCACCTTCGAGGCGCCGGCGACGGCCTCCTGCTTGTACTTCCAGTGCGCGGCGATGCCGTACTCGGCGCGGCGGTGCATGTCGAACGTACGGATCTGGAGCTCCACGGGCTTGCCGTTGGGGCCGATGACCGTCGTGTGCAGCGACTGGTACATGTTGAACTTCGGCATCGCGATGTAGTCCTTGAACCGGCCGGGGACCGGATTCCATCGCGCGTGGACGGTGCCGAGTGCGGCATAACAGTCGCGGACAGTGTCGACGAGTACCCGGATACCCACCAGGTCATAGATCTCTGCGAAGTCGCGGCCTCGCACGATCATCTTCTGGTAGACGCTGTAGTAGTGCTTCGGGCGGCCGGTGACGGTGGCCTTGATGCGGGCGGCGCGCAGATCGGCCTGGACCTCGTCGGTCACTATGGCCAGGTACTCGTCGCGCTTGGGGGCGCGCTCGGCGACGAGGCGGACGATCTCGTCGTACATCTTGGGGTAGAGGATCGCGAAGGCGAGGTCCTCCAGCTCCCACTTGATGGTGTTCATGCCCAGGCGGTGCGCCAGCGGAGCGTAGATCTCCAGGGTCTCGCGGGCCTTCTTCTCCTGCTTCTCGCGCTTGAGATACCGCATCGTGCGCATGTTGTGCAGGCGGTCGGCGAGCTTGATGACCAGGACGCGGGGGTCCTTGGCCATGGCGACGACCATCTTGCGCACGGTCTCGGCCTGGGCGGCCTCACCGAACTTGACCTTGTCCAGCTTGGTGACGCCGTCGACGAGCAGGGCGACCTGGTCGCCGAAGTCGCGCTTGAGGGTGTCCAGGCCGTACTCGGTGTCCTCGACGGTGTCGTGCAGGAGCCCGGCCATCAGGGTGGCCGGGTCCATGCCGAGCTCGGCGAGGATGGTCGTCACGGCGAGGGGGTGCGTGATGTACGGATCACCGCTCTTGCGCTTCTGGCCGCGGTGCCAGCGCTCGGCGACCTGGTAGGCGCGCTCGATCTGGCGCAGCGTCGCCGTCTCGATCTTGGGGTCGTTGCTGCGCACTATCCGCAGCAGCGGCTCGAGGACCGGGTTGTACGGGTTCGAACGCTGGACGCCGAGGCGGGCCAGGCGGGCGCGCACGCGGTTGGAGGAGCCTGAGCGCTCGTTCTTGGCGGCGGTGGGGCGTGGCGTGGGCGTCGTGCTGCCCGCGCGGGCCTCGGTGGGGGGCTTGGGGCGCGAAGGATCGGCGGCCGACCTGTCACGGGCGGCGCCGGCGCCCGGCGTGCTCGGCGCGGACTTGATGCCCGGGGGCGTGCTCTCCCGCTTCGCCGGCGTCGCGCCCGTGGCGGGCGGCGTGCTCTTCGCGGGCACGGCAGCGGAGGCCGCCGCCGCGCTCTTGGCCTGCTCCGCGGCCTTGGCGGCGGTGAGTGCCTTGGACTCGTCTGGCAAGAGGCGCTCCCTGTGCGCGATCCGGGTCCCCCGGTCAGGCCCCGAAGAACCCATGGTATCGATCCTGGACCTTCGACTCCCCTTCAGCCCGTGAGACTGCTCACTACTGGAGAAACACCTGGGGCGGGCGCCGGATTCCTCCGGGCCCGTCTCAAGGTGTGCGTGGTGGCTGCTCAGACGGTGAGGAGGGCCTCCAGCGGGGCGCCCTCCAGGGCCGTCTCCAGCTTGGCGCGGCCCCCGAGGAAGCCGAGCTCCATCAGAACCGCCACACCGGCGACCTGGGCGCCCGCACGGCGGATGAGCCGCAGGGACGCCTCGGCGGTGCCGCCGGTCGCCAGGACGTCGTCGATGACCATGACGCGGTCGTCGGCGGCGAGGTCCTCGGCGTGCACCTCGATCTCTGCGCTGCCGTACTCCAGGTCGTAACGCTGGCTGAGCGTCGCTCCGGGGAGCTTGCCCGCCTTGCGTACGGGGATGAAGCCGAGCCCGGCGCGCAGCGCGGCCGGGGCGCCCAGGATGAAGCCGCGGGCCTCCAGACCGACGATCTTCGTGGCGCCGTGCCGCACCGCGAGGTCGGCGAGGGCCTCGGTCAGCGCGGCGAAGGCCCGCGGGTCCGCCAGGAGCGGCGTGATGTCCTTGAACATCACGCCGGGCTCCGGGTGATCGGGAACGTCCCGGATACGACTGAGCAGAAGTTCCTGTACCTGGGTCATCTGCCCGCCTCGTTGTTGTGGATTCGAACGTCTTGTTCGTCGCGGCGAGTCACTTTAGCAAAAACGATGCCCCCTCCCCGCTCGCGCCCACCCGCTGTTCCGGCTGGTGGACCGCTTCGAGCAACTAGTGCAGTTTTAAACGGAGTTAACGAGCAAACCTCAGACTTTGCTCAAGTTACTGGAGCCGAAAAGCGACCGCATGGCAAGATCATCCGCGACCGCCCCTTCTCGGGGCTAAAACGGAGGAACAGTGCATATCTCTCGCAAGATTGCCACTGGGGTCGTACCCCTCGTGGCGATGACCGCGCTCGCCGGGGCGGCGTCTCCCGCAGGCGCCACCACCGCGAAGACCACCAAGAGCGCATCGGTCACGACCATGGCCAGCTGCAACGGCTGGCAGAACGCCGGCGGTGTCGCGGGCCGCTGGACGAAGTCCAAGGACCCGTGCTCGCTGTGGGGGCACAAGGGCTTGAAGGTGCGCTACCGCTGGGCGGCGGAGCGCGGTACCCCCTGCATCAAGGTCAAGGGCTTCAAGTACAACAAGTCGACGAAGAAGTACGTGGCCAAGTGGTACAACGCCGGCTGCGGCAAGAGCGGGTTCATCAAGAACGTGCCCTGGGGGAACGTCGCGGCGCATCCCGAGATCAAGATCAAGGGCTTCTCGCTGCTCAAGTGGCAGTAAGCCTCGTCAGCTCCTGAGCAGCACAAAAGCACGGGCCCCGCTCCTCACAGGAGGAGCGGGGCCCGTGCTTTGGTGCTGCTGTCGAAGCCGGTGGCCCGGCTCGGTCAGCGGCGCTTCCCCGAGGGACGACCACGACCGCGGCCGCGGGGCTGCTGCTGGTTACCGCGCTGGCCGCCGACCACTCCGGCAGCCGCCGGGATGTCGTCAGTCGGCTCTTCACCGTCATGCAGCGGCGCCTCGGTGGCCAGCGACTCGCCCTTGGCAGCGGCAGACGCCCGCTTGGCGAGCACCCGCTTCTTCAGGGCCTTCATCGCCGGCTCACGCTCCTTGAGGTCGGCGACGAGCGGAGTGGCGATGAAGATCGAGGAGTACGCTCCGGCCGCGAGACCCACGAAGAGCGACAGCGAGATGTCGTTCAGCATGCCCGCGCCGAGCGCACCGCCACCGATGAACAGAAGGCCCGCCACCGGAAGGAGCGCGACCACCGTGGTGTTGATGGAACGCACCAGGGTGCTGTTGATCGACCGGTTGGCGATCTCGCTGTAGGTGAACCTCGTCTGCTTGGCCGCCTCCTTGCCCTGCTCCTTGAGCGAGTCGAAGACGACGACCGTGTCGTAGAGCGAGTAACCGAGAATCGTCAGCAGACCGATCACGGTGCCCGGGGTGACCTCGAAGCCGACCAGGGAGTAGATACCGACCGTGATGGTGATGTCATGGATCAGGGCGACCAGTGCCGCGGCGGCCATCCGCCACTCGAAGGCGATCGCCAGATAGATCACGCACAGGACGAGGAAGACACCGAGGCCTGTCCAGGCCTTGTTGGCGATCTGCTCACCCCAACTGGGGCCGACCAGATCCGCATTGATGTCCTTCGCCGGGACGCCGAGGTCCTTGGCGAGCTCTTCCTTGATCTGGTCGGACTTGTTCGTGTCCACGCCCGAGATCTGGACACGCATCGTGTCGTTGCCGAGCTTCTGGACGATGGCCTGGTGTCCCGAGGCCTCCTCCGCCGACTCCTGGGCATGCTCGACCGAGGCCGCGGTCTTCGGCGTGGTGAAGACCGCGCCACCCTTGAACTCGATGCCCATGTTGAGGCCTTGGACGGCCAGAGCGACGATCGCCGTGATGGTGATCAGGATAGAGACGCCGTACCAGATCTTCCGCTTGCCGATGAAGTCGTAGCCGACTTCGCCGTGGAAGAGCCGGGCGCCGAGGTTGCCGAGCTTCGACATCTCACGCCTCCTTCGGGTCGGAGCCAGCGGGACCAGGGGTACGGCGGGTGCGGCGCAGCGGAGGCTTGGCACCTAGCCGCGACGGGTCGATCCCGGACCACTTGTGGCCGCTCGCGAAGAACTTCTTGCGGGCCATGATCGTCATCAGCGGCTTGGTGAAGAGGAAGACCACCACGACGTCGAGCAGAGTGGTCAGACCGAGCGTGAACGCGAAGCCCTGCACCTTGCCCACGGTGACGACGTACAGCACCGCGGCGGCGAGGAAGGACACGAAGTCCGAGACGAGGATGGTGCGCCGGGCACGCGGCCAGGCCCGCTCGACGGCGGGGCGCAGCGTACGGCCCTCGCGGATCTCGTCCCGGATGCGTTCGAAGTACACGATGAACGAGTCCGCGGTGATACCGATCGCAACGATCGCACCACACACCGCCGGCAGGTTCAGTGCGAAGCCGATGGCAGGACCGAGCAAGGTCATGATCGTGTACGTGAGGATGCCGGAGGCTACGAGGCTCAGCAGTGCGATGAAGGCCAGGCCTCGGTAGTACGCCACGAGGTAGATGACGACCAGCGCCAGACCGATGGCACCGGCGATCAGACCGGCGCGCAGCTGCTCGCCGCCGAGCGCCGCGGTCACGGTGGTGACGCTGTCCTCGTGGAAGGTGAGCGGCAGGGCGCCGTAGGACAGCATGTTCGCCAGGTCCTTGGCCGACTCCTGGGTGAAGCTGCCGCTGATCTCGGCGTTCGAGCTCAGCTGCGAGGTCACGCGCGGGGCCGAGACGACCTCACCATCGAGAACGATCGCGAACTGGTTCTGCGGCTCGCTCTGCTTCATCAGCTTGCCGGTGGTCGCGGCGAAGTCCTTGGAGCCCTTCTTGCTGAAGTCCATCGTGACGATCCAGATGCCACGCTCGGGGTCGAGCACGGCCTTGGCGTCCTTGACGTCCTTGCCCTCGACCTCGGCCGGGCCCAGGACGTACTTCTCCCACTGGCCGGCGCTGTTCTTGCCACAGGCCGCCATCGGTTCGCTCGGCTTGATGCCTTCGGTCGCCTTGGTCCGGCTGCTCTGCTTGGTGCAGTCGAGCGCGGTGAACTTCTCCTGCAACTCCTTCGTGGCCGCGTCCGCCGAAGGGGTCGGCGACGGGGCGTCGCTGCCCTCGGGCTTGTCCGAGCCCTTGGGCGACGGAGTGGGGTCGGCCTTCAGGGCGTCGGTGACGGCACGGCCCTTAGGGCTCTCCGTCGGGCCGGGCGAGGACGCCGTGTCCTTGCCGTCCTTGTCAGCCGCGTCACCCTTGTCACCCTTGCCGTCCTTGTCGGTCGCCTTCGGCGACTCGGACGGGCTGGCGGAGGGATCGGGGGTCGGCGCTCCGGCCGCCACCGTCATCACGGGACGGAAGTAGAGCTGAGCGGTCGTGCCGACCTGCTCGCGCGCCTGCTTCTGGTTCGTCCCCTTGGGGATGTTGACGATGATGTTGCGGTCGCCCTGAGTCTGGACCTCAGCCTCGGAGACACCGAGCCCGTTGACACGGCGCTCGATGATGCCCACCGCCGTGTCCATGTTGGTCTTGTTGACCGCATTGGGCTTGCCGGGCTCGCTCTTGGCGCCGAGCGTGATGCTCGTACCGCCCGCGAGGTCGATGCCCAGGCGCGGCGTGGTGTGACCGGAGAGGAACATTCCCCCGGTGAGCGCCACCATGGCGATGAGGATCAGGACCAGGGAACGGCCCGGCCTCCCCTGACCGCTCTGCCTCCGGCCCTTCTTCGGTGCTGCCACCTTCTCGTTTCTCCCTGTCCAACCGCCTGGACCCCATTACGTGCCGAGGGCGGCCATGAAGTGGTGTCGAGACCCGTCACGAGACCCACGCACCGCGGGGGCCGTGGCCGCGCAGGCCGCGCGCCACGAACCCCGGTCGTGGTTACTTCGTGCCGGACTCGCCGTCGGTCTTCTTCGGCTCGGCGTCGTCGGCCTTGGGGGCGCTGTCCGCGTCCTTCTTGCCGAGGTCGATGGGCGAGTCGTCGGAAGCGTCGGCGGCGGGCTCGTCGGTCTCGGTGAGGGAGGAGGCGTCGTCCGGGACGACGGGGTCGTCCGACTTCACGGCACTCGTGCCGTGGATGATGCGGTTGTACTCGTCGTCCTCGAGGACGGCGCCCACGGAGTTCTTCGCGTAGAACGCGTGCACACCAGGGGCCACCTCAAGGAGGACGGCGTCGTCGTGAACCTCCTTGACGGTGGCGTACATGCCCCCGATCGTGCGGACGCCGGTGCCGGGCTGCATCTCATTGCGCATCTGCGCGGCCGCCTGCTGCTTCTTCTTGGCGGAGCGCGTCATCAGGAACATGGCCCCGATGAGCACGATGAAGGGGAGGAGGGTCACGATATTCACGGGACGGAGTTTCCTTCGCATGACCGCGCAGATAAGCGGCCTGATGGACGGGGGTGGGCTCGCCGCCCGCAAGGGCGGCATCGGCGGAGTCTAAGCGAGTCCGCACCTAACGAACAACGCTCAGCATGGCACCGCAGTTCCTGACCGGGCGAGTACGCGCGCCGTCACGCCCCGAACAGGTCCCCTTGTCCGATTCCGCCCGCCTGCCGTGGCGGAACAAGGCCGAGATGCGCCCATGCGGCGGGCGTCCCGACCCGGCCGCGGGGGGTACGCGCGAGCAGTCCCTCCCGTACCAGGAAGGGCTCGGCGACCTCCTCGACCGTCTCCCGCTCCTCCCCCACGGCGACGGCGAGCGTCGACAGGCCGACGGGCCCGCCGCCGAAGAGCTTGAGCAAAGCCTCCAGGACCGCGCGGTCGAGGCGATCGAGACCGCGGCCGTCCACCTCATAGACCTTCAGGGCGGCGCCCGCGATGTCCTTGTCGATCACACCGTCGGCCTTGACCTGCGCATAGTCCCGTACGCGGCGCAGCAGGCGGTTGGCGATACGGGGCGTGCCGCGCGAGCGCCCGGCGATCTCGGCGGCTCCGGCCGGGTCGATCTCCACGTCGAGCAACTGCGCGGAGCGGTGGATCACGCGCTCGAGCTCGGCGGGTTCGTAG
Organism: Streptomyces sp. NPDC050147; assembly: GCF_040660195.1. Taxonomy (NCBI): domain Bacteria; kingdom Bacillati; phylum Actinomycetota; class Actinomycetes; order Kitasatosporales; family Streptomycetaceae; genus Streptomyces; species Streptomyces sp. NPDC050147. The sequence continues at coordinate 166,841 of NZ_JBFALJ010000016.1, forward strand.
AACTCCATGTGCGCGGTGAAGCCGAAGCGGTCGCGCAGCGGCGGCGGCAGCAGGCCCGCCCTCGTGGTGGCGCCGACCATGGTGAAGGGCGGCAGCTCCAGCGGGATGGCCGTGGCGCCGGGGCCCTTACCGACGATCACGTCGACGCGGAAGTCCTCCATCGCCATGTAGAGCATCTCCTCGGCGGGCCGGGACATCCGGTGGATCTCGTCGAGGAAGAGCACCTCCCCTTCCTGGAGGGAGGACAGGATCGCCGCGAGGTCGCCCGCGTGCTGGATGGCGGGGCCGCTGGTGATGCGCATCGGGGCACCCATCTCGGCCGCGATGATCATCGAGAGGGTGGTCTTGCCGAGGCCGGGGGCGCCGGAGAGCAGGACGTGGTCGGCGGTGGCGCCCCGGGCGCGAGCGGCGCGCAGGACGAGGTCGAGCTGCTCGCGCACCTTTTCCTGGCCGATGAACTCACCCAGGTCCTTGGGGCGCAGGGCGGCTTCCACCGCCTGGTCCTCGCCGTCGGCGGACGCACCGACCAGCCGCTCGGCCGCACCGGCAGCTTCGTCGGTCGTGTCGTCCCAGTTCATGCGGTGTGCCTCGCGATGCGGTTCAGGGGATGTGGCCGGATGGTGCGGTCGCCCGGAGGGCTAGCGGGTGCGGTTCAGGGTTTGCAGCGCCGCCTTGAGGAGCTGGCCCACCTGCGGCTTCTCGGACGCCTCGGCCTGCGGGGTGACGGCGGCGACGGCTTCGTCGGCCTCCCGTGACGCGTACCCGAGGCCGATCAGCGCCGCGTGCAGCTGATCGCTCCAGCCGGAGGTGACAGGGGTGCCGATGGCGGGGCCACCCGTGCCGAGGGGCTCGCCGAGGCGGTCCTTGTACTCCAGGAGCAGCTTCTGGGCGCCCTTCTTGCCGATGCCCGGGACCGCGGTGAGCGCCTTCTCGTCACCGGTGGCGACCGCGCGACGCAGGGCGTCCGGGCTGTGCACGGCGAGCATGGCCAGCGCGAGGCGCGGTCCGACGCCGCTCGCGGTCTGCAGGAGTTCGAAGGTCTGGCGCTCGTCGTCGTCCGCGAAGCCGTACAGGGTGAGGGAGTCCTCGCGGACGACGAGCGAGGTGGCGAGCTTGGTCTGCTGACCGATGCGCAGGGTGGAGAGCGTGTTCGGTGCGCACTGGATGGCCATGCCGACACCGCCGACCTCGACCACCGCGGCATCGGGGGCGAGGGCGGCGACGGGGCCGCTGACGAAGGCGATCATGCGGTACGGCCTTTCTGTGCTGACTGGGCTGTGGAGGTGCGCGACGCGTGCAGGGCTGCGGCCTGCTGGAGCCGGTTCTGGGTGGCGACGGCCTGCTGGAGCCGGTTCTGAGCGGGGGCGCGCCAGATGTGGCAGATGGCGAGGGCGAGTGCGTCCGCGGCGTCGGCGGGCTTGGGCGGTGCGTCGAGCCGCAGGAGGCGGGTGACCATCGCGCCGACCTGGGCCTTGTCCGCGCGGCCGTTGCCGGTGACGGCGGCCTTGACCTCACTCGGCGTGTGCAGGGCGACGGGGATGCCGCGGCGGGACGCGCAGAGCATGGCCACGGCGCTCGCCTGAGCGGTGCCCATGACCGTACGTACGTTGTGCTGGCTGAACACCCGCTCCACGGCGAGGACTTCGGGATCATGCTCGTCGAGCCACTGCTCGATGCCCCGCTCGATGGCGACCAGACGGTGACCGAGCTCCGCGTCGGCGGGCGTACGGACGACGCCGACCGCGCGCATGGTCAGCGGGCGTCCGGCGACTCCGTCGACGACCCCCACACCGCACCGGGTGAGCCCGGGGTCCACCCCCAGTACGCGCATGCGCGTCCCTCCCCTCGTCGCGGCGGCGATCTTTGACTTCGAGCCAGGCTATCCGCTGCCACCGACAACAGCGGCGGGCCGGTGGACGTGTGTCCCACCCGGCCCGCCGAAACCGCTCAACTCGCGGCAGCGCTACGCGTCGACCTTCTCCATGACCTCGTCGCTCACGTCGAAGTTGGCGAAGACGTTCTGGACGTCGTCGCTGTCCTCGAGCGCGTCGATCAGCTTGAAGATCTTCCGCGCGCCGTCCTCGTCCAGCTCGACCTGCATGGTCGGGACGAAGTTGGCGTCGGCCGAGTCGTACTCGATGCCGGCCTCCTGGAGCGCGGTGCGGACCGCGACCATGTCGGTGGCCTCGGAGAGGACCTCGAAGGACTCGCCGAGGTCGTTGACCTCTTCGGCGCCCGCGTCCAGGACCGCGCCCAGGACGTCGTCCTCGGACAGCTCACCCTTGGGGACGATGACGACGCCCTTGCGGTTGAAGAGGTACGAGACGGAGCCCGGGTCGGCCATGGAGCCGCCGTTGCGGGTCATCGCGACGCGTACGTCCGAAGCCGCGCGGTTGCGGTTGTCCGTGAGGCACTCGATGAGCACGGCGACGCCGTTCGGGCCGTAACCCTCGTACATGATCGTCTCGTAATCGGCGCCACCGGCTTCGAGACCGGCGCCGCGCTTGACCGCGGAGTCGATGTTCTTGTTCGGGACCGAGCTCTTCTTGGCCTTCTGGATGGCGTCGAAGAGGGTCGGGTTACCGGACACATCGGCGCCGCCCGTGCGGGCCGCGACCTCGATGTTCTTGATCATCTTCGCGAAGAGCTTGCCGCGCTTGGCGTCAATCACGGCCTTCTTGTGCTTCGTCGTAGCCCATTTAGAGTGGCCGGACATCTGCCTGTCTCCTTCGCGTTACCCAACTCTGTATCAACGCGGAGATCCTACTAGGAAGCCGCCGCCGCGGTCCCCCGCACCATCCCCACGAACAGTTCGTGCATGCGGTGGTCGCCCGTCAGCTCGGGGTGGAACGACGTCGCGAGCGCGTTGCCCTGACGCACGGCGACGATGTGTCCCTCGTGCTCGGCGAGCACCTCGACGCGGGCGCCGACCGACTCGACCCAGGGCGCGCGGATGAAGACGCCCTCCACGGGGGCACCGTCGATGCCGGCGATGTGGACGGCCGCCTCGAAGGACTCGTTCTGCCGTCCGAAGGCGTTGCGGCGCACGATCATGTCGATGCCGCCGAAGGTCTCCTGCTCGGAGCGCGGATCGAGGATCTTGTCGGCGAGCATGATCATGCCCGCGCAGGTGCCGTAGACCGGCATACCGGCGCGCACGCGCGCGCGCAGCGGCTCCGCGAGGCCGAACAAGGTGGCCAGCTTGGAGATGGTGGTGGACTCGCCGCCGGGGATGACCAGGCCGTCCACCTCGGCAAGCTCTTCGGGGCGCCTGACCGGCCTGGCCACGGCGTCCGTCGTGGCCAGGGCGACCAAGTGCTCCCGTACGTCGCCCTGGAGTGCCAGGACGCCGACTACAGGGGTGTCAGTCATCTACGTAGTGCCTTACCAGCCACGGTTCGCGTAGCGCTCGGCCTCGGGGAGGGTGTCGCAGTTGATGCCGACCATGGCCTCGCCGAGGTTGCGGGACGCGTCCGCGATGATCTTGGGGTCGTCGTAGAAGGTGGTGGCCTTCACGATGGCGGCGGCGCGGGCCGCCGGGTCGCCCGACTTGAAGATGCCGGAGCCGACGAAGACGCCCTCGGCACCGAGCTGGCGCATCAGGGCGGCGTCGGCGGGGGTGGCGACGCCACCGGCCGAGAAGAGCACCACCGGCAGCTTGCCCAGCTCGGAGACCTCCTTGACCAGCTCGTACGGGGCGCGCAGGTCCTTGGCCGCGGCGTACAGCTCGTTGTTGTCGAAGCCGCGCAGCTTGGCGATCTCGTTCTTGATCTGGCGCAGGTGGCGGACGGCCTCGACGACGTTGCCGGTGCCGGCCTCGCCCTTGGAGCGGATCATGGCCGCGCCCTCGGCGATGCGGCGCAGGGCCTCGCCCAGGTTGGTGGCGCCACACACGAACGGGGTCGTGAAGGCGAACTTGTCGCTGTGGTTGACCTCGTCGGCCGGGGTCAGGACCTCGGACTCGTCGATGTAGTCGACGCCGAGGGACTGGAGCACCTGGGCCTCGACGAAGTGGCCGATGCGGGACTTGGCCATGACCGGGATGGAGACGGCCTCGATGATCTCTTCGATCATGTTCGGGTCGGACATCCGGGCGACGCCGCCGTCCTTGCGGATGTCGGCGGGGACCCGCTCCAGCGCCATGACGGCGACCGCGCCCGCGTCCTCGGCTATCTTCGCCTGCTCGGCGTTGACGACGTCCATGATGACGCCGCCCTTGAGCTGCTCGGCCATGCCGCGCTTGACGCGCGCGGTGCCGGTCTCGGGCGACTGGTTGCTGCTGGGGAGGGTGCTGGACACGGAGTTGACCTCGCTCGCTGAAGACGGGTTCCTGCGTCTACGAGGAAACTCCTGGCGACCAGTCCACAGCAAGGGCCAATGGATGACCGGTGGCTCATTTTTCCCGGGCGCCCCTGGTCAGCGGCGTGCCCGGTGGCCTGTCCGGTCAGGGGGTCCGAGTCGGCGCATCAGGGGTTCTGAGTCGTCGCACGGTCGGCCAGCGCGACCGGCGGCTCGTCGTCCATCTCGAAGGCCATCGGGAACGGCGCGTGCCCCGCGAGATGGAACCAGCGGACCTTGCGGTGCCTGCGCAGGGCACGTGCCGCGCGTACGGAGTCGTTGTGGAACCGCCGGGCCATCGGCACCCTGCGGACGGCCGCGGCCAGCTCGGACGCCGCCTCGTCGCCGCCTGGCGCCTCGCGCACCATCTCGACCTGCTGCGTCTCGCCGAAGATCGCGCGCAGCGCCTGGCTGAGCTCGCTCTCGGCGACCTCACGGTGCTCCTCCTCGGCCTGCCGGGCCGCGTGCGCCGCCTCGTAGAGCACGATGGAGGCCGCCGGGTCGAGCACCCCCGAGGTGGCCAGCTCCTGGGCGACCGACGCCCGGCGCAGCAGCTGGGCGTCGAGAGCGGCGCGAGATGCGTCGATGCGGGCGTGCAGCCGGTCGAGGCGGCCCGCGGTCCAGCTCAGGTAGAGGCCGATCGCGAAGAGGGCTACCGCGATCCAGATCAGTGTCGAGGTCACCGGGGGAAGGCTAGTCGCACCGGCGGTGCCGGTTCACCGCCGGGCTCCCCGGCCCACGCCGGGCAACCCGCGCGAGGGAGCCCCGCGGGTGGTCAGTCCCGTGCGAGGCCGAACCGCGCCCGCAGACCGGAGCGCTCGTCGGCGGCCACCGCCGCGGCGCCGTCCGCCACCGTCTCGTACACCGAGAGGATGTCCGCGCCCACCGTCGACCAGTCGAAGCGGCGTACGTGCTTGCTGCCGCGCTCGCGCAGTTCCTCGCGGCGCTCGGGGTCGCCGAGGAGCCGCAGGGCCCCCGCGGCCAGCGAGTCCGCGTCCTCGTTGGTGAACAGGTCGCCCGCGACGCCGTGGTCGAGGACCTGCGCGAAGGCGTCCAGATCGCTGGCGAGTACGGGTGCGCCCGCCGAAAGCGCCTCGACGAGGATGATCCCGAAGCTCTCGCCGCCGGTGTTGGGAGCGACGTACACGTCGACGCTGGCCAGCAGCCGTGCCTTGTCCTCGTCGCTGACCATGCCGAGGAACTCCACGCGGTCGCGCATCTCGACGGGCAGCGAGGAGACGGCCTCGTGCTCGTCGCCACGGCCCGCGACGAGCAGCCGCGTGTCGGGGCGCTCGGCGAGGATTTTCGGCAGCGCCTTCATCAGCACCGGAAGACCCTTGCGCGGTTCGTCGATACGGCCGATGAAGCCGATCGTGTCTCCCTGCCACTGCGCCTTGGGCTCGACCTTGGCGAAGAAGTCGACGTCGACGCCGTTCGGAATGACGACCGCGTCGCCGCCCAGGTGCTCGACGAGCGTGCGGCGCGCGTACTCGCTCACCGCGATGCGCGCGCTGATCTTCTCCAGGGCGGGCTGCAGGATCGGATACGCCGCGATCATCGCCCGCGAGCGCGGGTTGGACGTGTGGAAGGTGGCGACGATCGGGCCCTGCGCCGCCCAGCAGGCGAGCAGCCCGAGCGAGGGTGAGGTCGGCTCGTGGATGTGGATGACGTCGAACGTGCCGTCGTGCAGCCAGCGGCGCACCCGCGCGGCCGACAGGAAGCCGAAGTTGAGCCGGGCCACCGAGCCGTTGTACGGCACGGGAACGGCTCGGCCCGCCGAGACGACGTACGGCGGAAGGGGGGTCTCGTCGTCCGCGGGGGCCAGGACGGACACCTCGTGCCCGAGACGGATCAGATGCTCCGCCAGGTCGCGGATGTGGAACTGGACGCCGCCCGGCACGTCCCAGGAGTAGGGGCAGACGATGCCGATCCTCACGGCGTGGTCCCCTCGGCGGGGCGCCCGGAACCGTCGGCGGGCCCCTTCGCGGGGTCGAGATCAGCGAGCCACAAGCGCTGCAGCATGTGCCAGTCCTCCGGATGGTCGGCGATACCCGTGGCGAAGGCGTCTGCCAGCGCCTGCGTCATGACAGACGTCTTCTCCGTGCGGGTACCTGTCTCGGGGACATCGATGGGGGCGTGAACACGCCCCTTCATGACGGGCGTCTCGTCATACCAGAGAGTGACAGGCAGGAACAGCGCCCCCGTGTGTTGCGCGAGCATCGCGGGCCCCGCGGGCATCCGCGCGGTGTCCCCGAAGAACTTCACCTCGACGCCGGAAGCCGAGAGGTCCCGGTCCGCGACGAGGCAGACCAGGCCGCCCGCGCGCAGCCGGCGCGCCAGGGTGCCGAAGGCGGAGCCGCCCTCGTGCGGCAGGACCTCCATGCCCAGGCCCTCGCGGTAGGCGACGAAGCGGTCGTACAGCGTCTCGGGCTTGAGCCGCTCGGCGACCGTCGTGAACGGCGTCTCCAGCTTCATGGTGGCCCACGCGCCCGCCAGGTCCCAGTTGCCCAGGTGCGGAAGGGCCAGCACGACACCCTTGCCGGCGGCGAGGCCGTCCGTCAGGTAGTGGAGGTCCTTGATGTCGACGCCTGCCTTGACGCGCTCCCGGCTCCACGACGGCAGCCGGAACGACTCCATCCAGTAGCGCAGGTACGAGCGCATGCCCGCCCTCGACAGCTCGCGCAGGCGCTCCGGGCTCGCGTCGGGCACCACGCGCGCGTAGTTCGCCTCGAGGCGCTGGACACCCTTGCCGCGGCGCTTCCACACGGCGTCGGCGATGGTCTGGCCGAGGCGCACCGCCACCGGTTCCGGGAGCTTCTTGACCGAGCTCCAGGCGGCTCCGTAGAGCGCGTCGGTCAGTCGGTCCTTCACGACGTGGCCTCACTGCCCTGCGCCGGGGCCTGCGGGGCCGCGTCCGCCTCGGCGGCCTCCTTGCGCACGGTGACGACGCGCTGGATGAGCGTGACGAGGCTGCCCACGGCGACGATCCACAGGGCGATGGGCAGCAGTACGTCGATGCCGGGGACCCCGAACTTGTGCAGCCCCGCGAGGCCCGCGGCCACCAGTGAGATCACCAGGCGCTCCGCGCGCTCCACCAGGCCGTTGACGGCGACGGGCAGGCCGATCGCCTCGCCCCGTGCCTTGGTGTACGAGACCACCTGGCCGCTGGCCAGGCAGAAGATGGAGACGGCGCACAGGATGTCGTTGTCGCCCGAGCCCGCGTACCAGAGCGCGAGGCCGCCGAAGACCGCACTGTCGGCGACCCGGTCGAGCGTCGAGTCCAGGAAGGCTCCCCAGCGGCTGGAGCGTCCCAGCTGCCGCGCCATGTTCCCGTCGACGAGGTCGGAGAACACGAAGAGCGTGATGACGATCGTGCCCCAGAAGAACTCGCCGCGGGGGAAGAAGACCAGCGCGCCCGCCACCACACCGGCCGTGCCGATGAACGTGACCGCGTCGGGGCTCACGCCGCGACGGATGAGAAACGCGGCGAACGGTGTGAGAACACGCGTGAAGAATGCACGCGCGTACTTGTTCAGCATGGCCTTCCCGGGGGGTCGGTGAGCCGCGCGGCCCTGTTGGCCACCGGCTGGCCCATCGTAGTCACGCCGTTCACAGACCGGCTCGCCCCCTCACGATCGCGTACGACGTATGGACGCACAGTGACCCGAGTGGAAAGCTCGAAAGCACCGCGGTCGTCGCCGGAGCCGACCCGCACACGGCCCCGCCTGTCCGCGAGCAGCCAGCATCCCCGAGGGGGCTGTGCCTCCTCAACGCGCACGTGACCGGGAGGCAAGGCATGGGCGACAAGGCGAACGCACACCCCGGAGCCGCCGGCAGGGCTACGGCGGCCGACCACCCCGCGTCCGTACGGAATGTGGTGCTGGTCGGCCACAGCGGATCGGGCAAGACGACTCTGGTGGAGGCCCTCGCGCTGACCGCGGGGGCGGTGAACCGCGCGGGCCGTGTGGAGGACGGCACCGCCGTCTCGGACTACGACGACATCGAGCACCGGCAACAGCGCTCCGTACAGCTGTCCCTGGTCCCCGTCGAATGGGGCGGCTACAAGATAAATCTCCTGGACACCCCGGGGTACGCCGACTTCGTGGGCGAGTTGCGGGCCGGTCTGCGCGCCGCGGACGCGGCCCTCTTCGTGGTGTCGGCGGCCGACGGCGTGGACGGCGCGACCCGCATGGTGTGGGAGGAGTGCGCGGCGGTCGGCATGCCGCGGGCCATCGTGGTGACCCACCTGGAGGCGGCCCGCGCCGACTTCGGCGAGATGACGCGGACCTGCGCCGAGGCCTTCGGGGCCGACGACCCCGACGCCGTGCTGCCGCTGTATCTGCCGCTGCACGGCGCCCAGGGGCCGGACGGACACGCGCCGGTGACCGGCCTGGTCGGGCTGCTCTCGCAGCGGATCTTCGACTACGCGTCCGGCGAACGCAAGGAGTCCGAGCCGGGCGAGGAGCAGCTCCCGCTCATCGAGGACGCACGCAACAGACTGATCGAGGGGATCATCGCCGAGAGCGAGGACGAGTCCCTCATGGACCGCTATCTCAGCGGCGAGGACCTCGACTTCAAGACCCTCGTCGACGACCTGGAACGGGCCGTGGCGCGCGGCATCTTCCACCCCGTGCTCGCGGCGGCCCCGGCGGCCGAGGGCGCCCGTCAGGGCATCGGCACGGTGGAACTCCTCGAACTGATCACGGGCGGCTTCCCCACCCCCCTCGAGCACCCGGCGCCCGCCGTCACCACACCCGGCGGCAAGGCGCGCCCGGCCGTCGCCTGCGACCCCGAGGGGCCGCTGGTCGCCGAGGTCGTGAAGACCGCGTCCGACCCCTACGTGGGGCGCGTCTCGCTCGTACGTGTCTTCTCCGGCACCCTGCGCCCCGACGAGACCGTGCACGTCTCGGGGCACGGCCTGGCCGACCGCGGACACGAGGACCACGACGTCGACGAACGCGTCGGCGCGCTCTCCTCCCCCTTCGGCAAGCAGCAGCGCCCGCTCAGCAGCTGTATCGCGGGAGACCTGGCCTGCGTCGCCAAGCTGAACCGCGCCGAGACGGGTGACACCCTCTCGGCCAAGGACGATCCGCTCCTGATGGAGCCCTGGGACATGCCCGACCCGCTGCTGCCGCTCGCCATCGAGGCGCACAGCAAGGCGGACGAGGACAAGCTCTCCCAGGGTCTCTCGCGGCTGGTCGCCGAGGACCCGACGATGCGCCTGGAGCAGAACCAGGACACCCACCAGGTGGTCCTGTGGTGCCTGGGTGAGGCCCACGCGGACGTCGCGCTCGAGCGGCTGCGCAGCCGGTACGGCGTGCAGGTCGACGTGGTGTCCCACAAGGTCTCCCTCCGGGAGACGTTCGCGGACAGGTCGGCGGGGCGCGGCCGTCATGTGAAGCAGTCCGGTGGCCACGGCCAGTTCGCGATCTGCGAGATCGAGGTCGAGCCGCTGCCGGGCGGCAGCGGCATCGAGTTCGTCGACAAGGTCGTGGGAGGCGCCGTGCCCCGGCAGTTCATCCCGTCCGTCGAGAAGGGCGTGCGCGCACAGGCCGCGAAGGGTGTGGCCGCCGGATACCCCCTGATCGACGTACGCGTCACGCTGCTCGACGGCAAGGCGCACTCGGTGGACTCCTCGGACGCCGCGTTCCAGACGGCGGGTGCGCTCGCCCTGCGCGAGGCCGCGGCCGGGGCCGGGATCCACCTCCTGGAGCCGGTGGCCGAGGTGCGGGTCCTGGTCGGCGACGAACATGTGGGGTCGGTGATGAGCGACTTCTCGGGGCGCCGCGGCCGGGTGGTCGGGACCGAGCAGGCGCCTGGCGGGCGCACGCTCGTGCGCGCCGAGGTGCCCGAGATCGAGATCGGGCGTTACGCCGTGGACCTGAGGTCCCTCTCGCAGGGCACCGCCCGCTTCAGCCGCACGTACGCACGCCACGAACCCATGCCGCCGCAGCTCTCCGAGAGGATGCGCGAACAGGCCCAGAAGGTCTCCTAGTTGAGGGGCTCCGGCAGGGTGCACCGGATGCGCCCTGCCGGATGTCGGTGCACACCGATACGCTGATGACCTGATCAACAGGTGTGCCGGGCAAGGAAGTCGGGAAAAGCCGCAGGAGCGAAGATATTGCGGCGATGGGGGCGGCAGTGGCGGACGACGTATTCGACTTCAGGCCCGGGGCCCAGGTCCCGCTGTCCGGGGCCGCAGGACAGACGGCGGCGACCCACGCCCTCGCGTCAGCCGCGTACCGCGACGACAAGGCGACGAAGATACTCGACGCCAACAACGAGTGGCACAAGTCAGAGGTGAAGGAAGGCCTTTGGTCGCTCTTCGCACCGAATCTGGGTGAGGCGTTCGCACGGGCCGTGCAGGTACGGATGCTCGGCGGGGCCCGCAAGCCGCTCATCCAGTCCTTCGGCATGGAGCCGCAGTCGATCGTCGAGCACTGTCTCGCGGCGAACAACATCCGCAAGGAGCGCGACCGCTGGCTCACCCTCGTGATGGTGCTGTGCGGTCTCCTTTTCCTGCCGGGGCTGCTCGTCTGGCTGCTGCTCTTCACGGCCAAGCAGGCGGTCGTCAAGCGGGACAACAAGCGGGCGAGCGCCATCGCGACGGCCGTCCTGGTCGCCGTGGGCGTCCTCGCCGTGATCTTCCTCGTCAAGCTGCCGATCGGCGGCCTCCTCGGCTGGTACATCCGCGCGGCGGTCGTCGTCCCCGTCGCGGGCTGGTTCTGGGCCAAGCTGATCGCCGAGCGCACCGCGCGTGACCTGCGTAACCGCTGGGCGAGCCTGCTCTCCGGCGGTGGCATCGGCGCCAAGATCCCCGAGGCGGTGCCGGGCAGCCCGGGTGAGACGGCCGCCGAGCAGCTCCGGCAGGGCCTTGCGCGTCTGTCGGCCGAGCAGCAGAGCAACTCGGTCTTCTACGCGGGGCCCAAGGGAATACTGGGCATGGGCACGCGCTGGGGAAGCTGGCAGCTCGCCGAGGAGCTGGTCTCCGGCAAGGAAGGCGTGGAGATCCACCCGTTCCGCAGCTGGGATGTCATTCGGTCCGTGCACGACCAGCTGCGCCTGCTCGAGCGCGGCCCGCTGCACACCGGCGGCTTCCCGACCCCGTCGATAAAGCACTGGATCGTCTCGCCCATCGGGGAGAACGCCAAGGCGGTCTCCCGCCCCGGTGGCACGGAGGTCGAGGCCTTCCAGGTCCGGGGCCACGAGATACAGCGGATCTGTAACGAGCAGCAGTTCGGCAGCGGTGACCGGCACTATCTCGGCGTCCAGTTCACGCTCTGGGACGGCCAGTTGGTCATCACGATGCTGATCACGGTGACCGTGCTGCACGAGACCCTGCGCATCGAGGTCACAGGACACGCGCTCGGCCCGGTCCACTCGCTGTTCACCAGCAAGCCCGACCCCAAGGTCAAGAAGGTCGCCAAGCCCATCAAGTTCTGGGAGACCACGGAGCGCAAGCTGCCGCTGGTCGACGCCGACGAGGTCGTACGCCTCGCGCTGCGCGCCCCCTTCACGTGGTATCCGCCGCTCCTGGACTACCTCGGCGGGAAGCTGGTCCTGCCCGAGCCCTTCGGCCTGCGGCACGCCTGGGCGGACAAGCCGTGGCGGCACCGCTTCATGGCCGACGACGCGCTGCGCGCGGCCACCCCCGTGCTGCGCGTGGTGCACTCGGCGGCCATCAAGGTCCTCGAGGAGAACGGCGTGGACACGGAGAAGTTCGGTACGCGCTCCGGCTTCCTCAGCGGCGCGGTCCAGGACCCGATGCCGAGGAAGGCGGACGTGTACGACGCATGAGGCGCCTCAGAGCGCGGCGGGCCAGGCGTCGGCCAGCATCTTGCGGGTGTCCGCGAGCAGCTGCGGCAGGATCTTCGTGTGGCCGACGACCGGCATGAAGTTCGTGTCCCCGCCCCAGCGCGGCACGACGTGCTGGTGCAGATGCGCGGCGATGCCGGCGCCCGCCACGGTGCCCTGGTTCATGCCGATGTTGAAGCCGTGCGCGCCGGACGCGGCGCGCAGCGCGGTCATGGCCTGCTTGGTCAGCTCACCGAGCTCGGCCGTCTCCGGGGCGGTCAGCTCCGTGTAGTCGGCGACGTGACGGTAGGGCACGACCATCAGATGGCCGCCGTTGTACGGGTAGAGGTTGAGCACCGCGTACACCTGCTCGCCGCGCGCGATGACCAGGCCGTCCTCGTCGGATTTGGCCGGGATGGTGCAGAAGGGACAGCCGTCGTCGGCGCCCGGACCGCTCGGCTTGTTCTCGCCCTGGATGTACGCCATCCGGTGGGGCGTCCACAGGCGCTGGAACGCGTCCTGCGTCCCCACTCCGATCTGCTGCTCCGGCTCACTCGTCATGCAGTGCAGCATATGACTTGCTCCGATCGGAGCGTGTCGGCGGGGCGCCCGCCGGGGGCGGCACGGCGAAGCTGGGTCGATGACCGATGACAGCCCTCATGGACGCTGGGAGAGCCGCACGGAGGCACCGCTCGCCGTGGCCTCGCTGCTCTACCTGGCCGCGTACGCGGTTCTTGTCCTGGCCTCCGGACTGCCCGCGACATGGCGCGCCGTCTTCCTCGCGGTCCTGTGCGCGGCCTGGGCCGCGTTCGCCGTGGACTACGCGGCGCGGTGGCGGCTGAGCGGGCAGGGATTGCGCTTCGTACGCACGCACTGGCTGGACACCCTGGTCCTCGTCCTGCCCCTGCTGCGGCCGCTGCGCGTCGTGCACGTCTACGAAGCGGTTCAGTGCAGGCGCGGGAGGCCGCGTCTCGCGCTGCACGCGCGCGTGGTCACGTACGCCGGTCTTTCGGCGCTGCTCCTCGGGTTCACCGGGGCGCTCGCCGTCTACCAGCACGAGCACACGGCACGGGGCGCGACGATCCGTACCTTCGGCGACGCCGTGTGGTGGGCGTCGGCCACGCTGGCGACCGTGGGCTACGGCGACGAGACACCCGTGACGCCGCTGGGGCGCCTGATCGCGGTGGGGATGATGATCTGCGGTCTCGCGCTGCTCGGCGCGGTCACGGGGGCGTTCTCGTCGTGGCTCCTCCAGGTGTTCGCGCGGGAGGACGAGAAGAGGCCCCCGGGACGCTGAACGTCCCGGGGGCCTCTCACTCACGTCACACCTGTTCGCGGCGCTCCACCACGTCCAGGAGCTTGGCAAGGGCCTGGTCGCGCGGGATGCCGTTCTCCTGCGAGCCGTCGCGGTAGCGGAAGGAGATCGTGCCCGCGTTCATGTCGTCGTCACCGACGATGATCATGAACGGGACCTTCAGCTTCTGCTGCGTCCTGATCTTCTTCTGCATGCGGTCGGAGGAGGCGTCCACCTCGACCCGCAGGCCCTTCTTCTTGGCCTCGGCCGCGAACTCCTGGAGGTAGGGGATGTGCGCGTCCCCGACCGGGATGCCCACGGCCTGGACCGGGGCGAGCCACGGCGGCATCGCGCCCGCGTAGTGCTCGAGGAGCACCGCGAAGAACCGCTCGATCGACCCGAAGAGCGCGCGGTGGATCATCACCGGACGCTGCTTGCTGCCGTCCGGCGAGGTGTACTCCAGGTTGAAGCGCTCCGGCAGGTTGAAGTCCAGCTGCACGGTCGACATCTGCCAGGTGCGGCCGATGGCGTCCTTGCACTGCACGGAGATCTTCGGGCCGTAGAAGGCGGCGCCGCCCGGGTCCGGGACCAGCGGGAGGCCCTGCTTCTCGGCGACCTTGCGCAGCGTCTCGGTGGCCTCTTCCCAGGCCTCGTCCGAGCCGACGAACTTCTCCGGGTCCTTGGTGGACAGCTCCAGGTAGAAGTCGGTCAGGCCGTAGTCGCGCAGCAGGTTCAGGACGAAGGTGAGCGTCGTGTCGAGCTCGTCCGCCATCTGCTCCTTGGTGCAGTAGATGTGCGCGTCGTCCTGGGTGAAGCCGCGGGCACGGGTCAGTCCGTGCACGACGCCCGACTTCTCGTACCGGTACACGGTGCCGAACTCGAAGAGGCGCAGCGGCAGTTCACGGTAGGAACGCCCGCGCGCATCGAAGATCAGGTTGTGCATCGGGCAGTTCATGGGCTTGAGGTAGTAGTCCACGCCCTCGTCGAGCTGCATGGGCGGGTACATGCCGTCCGCGTACCAGTCCAGGTGCCCCGAGGTCTCGAAGAGCTTCCCCTTCGTGGCGTGCGGGGTGTAGACGAACTCGTACCCCTCCTCCTCGTGGCGGCGCCGCGAATAGTCCTCCATGACCCGGCGGATGATGCCGCCCTTGGGGTGGAAGACCGCGAGGCCCGAGCCGATCTGCTCCGGGATGGAGAACAGGTCCAGCTCGCTGCCGAGCTTGCGGTGGTCGCGCTTCTCGGCCTCGGCGAGGAACTCCAGGTGGGCCTTGAGCTCGTCCTTGGTGGGCCAGGCGGTGCCGTAGATGCGCTGGAGCATCGGGTTCTTCTCGCTGCCGCGCCAGTACGCGGCGGCGTTGCGCATCAGCTTGAACGCCGGGATGTTGCGGGTGGTGGGCAGGTGGGGACCGCGGCAGAGGTCCTTCCAGCACAGGTCGCCGGTCTTCGGGTCGAGGTTGTCGTAGATGGTCAGCTCGCCGCCGCCCACCTCGACGTCCGCGCCGTCGTCACTGGAGGCGGAACCCTTGATGCCGATGAGCTCCAGCTTGTACGGCTCGTCGGCGAGCTCCTCGCGGGCGGCTTCGTCGGTGACGACGCGGCGCGAGAAGCGCTGGCCGCGCTTCTGGATCTCCTGCATCTTCTTCTCGATGGCCTTGAGGTCCTCGGGCGTGAACGGCTTCTCGACGTCGAAGTCGTAGTAGAAGCCGTTCTGGACCGGCGGGCCGATGCCCAGCTTGGCCTCGGGGAAGAGCTCCTGCACGGCCTGCGCCATCACGTGCGCGGTGGAGTGGCGCAGGATGTTCAGGCCGTCCTCGGAGGAGATCTCGACCGGCTCGACCTCCTCGCCGTCCTTCACCTCGTACGCGAGGTCCTTCAGCTCGCCTGCCACGCGGGCGGCGACGATGGTGCGCTCACCGGAGAAGAGTTCGGCGGCCGTAGTGCCCGTCGTCACCACGCGCTCTTCCCGCTCGGAATCGCGTTGGATGATCACACGGACGTCTGACACCGGTCTTCTCCTACCTGAAGGGGGTCGCGGCAGATCTGCTCCTGCACGCGAAACGAATCGTACCGAGCCGGGGGCGCCCATCGCGAAACGGTTATCCCCCGGGCCCCGGCCGCGCCCCGCCTCAGCCACCCCTAGTCCCCGCCGCACGCCTCCTCGAAGAAGTCGAGATTCTCCTGGAGCGACTTCATCAGGCGGTCCTTGTCCCCCTCGTCCACCTGCACAGGCACCACTCCGGAGGCCCCGGTGAGCCGCCGGAACCCACCCCGGCTCTCCAGCCGCCCGTGCACCCGGATCGGCAGCCCCACCAGGTGGGCATGGCCCGCGATGCGGTACGACTCCTCGTCGAGGGTCATGCGTACGTGGGGGACGTCCGCGCCCGCGAGCACCCTGACCCGCACCGTGCCGTCGCCCTGCGGCCCCGGCCGTCGCATCCGCACCACGGCTCCCGTGATCCGCACCGGCATCGCCGGCTCGTCCCGCAGATAGCGGGCGCTCGCCTCTCGGAGCACCGTCAGGTCCCCGGGCGAGAACTCGACGGGCTCGGCATCGACGGCGCACCCCTCGGGCACCCCGGCGGCCGGCGCCCACTCCACGGCGACCCTTGCCCCTTCCGTGCCTCGCACCAGAGCCACCACGGCCTCCGTCAGCTCATGGCTGACGCCCGCCTCGACCGCGCCGTCGAAGGCGTCCATGCCACCGGTGGCGCGCTGGTAGTCGACGGCTTCGCGGATCGCGTACAGCGCCTGGTGCAACCGCACGGCAAGCAGCCGCCCGGTCAGGACGGGTACGAACGCGGTGAGCCGCCGCCCGCCGGGAGCGGGACCGACCAGGACGTTCTCCAGGGACGCGGCGGCGGGCCTGCGGTGCCGCGCCCCGTAGTACCCGGCACGGCCACGCGCCGCGAGGGCCCCCGCGAGCAGCATCTGCCGCGCCGCCGACCGCAGTTGTTCCTCCGCCGTCCAGGTCGCGGCGCCCGCCGGGCCCGCCGGGACATCGCGCCACCAGCGGATCTCGTCGCTGGGCACGGTGAGCCCGACGAGCACGTCACGCGCGGACGGCGACGCGCTGCGCGCCAGGGCGGTGAGCGCCTCGCCGAGCAGGTCCTCGCAGTCGGGGAAGGCCCTGTTCTCCGGCACGAGCAGGCTCGTGCCTCCCCCGCCGGGCCCCGGTGGGGTCCAACGGGCGTAGCGCCCCGCCGCTCCCCCGCGCCGGCGCCAGCCGTGCCGGGCGAGCAGCGCGCCGAGCACGGCCGGGTCGACCTGCGAGGGCTCGGGGGGACCCAGCTGGGCCGGTGGACCGGCCCAGCCGACCGCGGGTTCCACGGGGTGCGGACGAACGGGGCGTAGTGGCTCTTCGATCGGGCGGTGCATCAGGGTCTCCCTCCCGTCCCGACGCGCGTCATGATCTCGCAGAGGGCCCTGTCGTCGAAGATCCGCGAGGTCGGGACGCGGACGGTGGTCCTGCGCCGGCCGGTCACCTGGTGCCCGGCGAGGTTGGTCCAGTAGCAGCAGTGCCGCAGGTCGAGCCGGTCATGGCCCGCGCGCAGCCAGTCGTCCTGCGACCGGGGCACGAGCATCACGACCAGGATCTTGTGCACGGCGACCGGGGTGCGGGCGAGCTTCTCCAGGTGCGGGTTGTCGAGCGTGAAGGAGAAGGCGGCGCCCGGAGGGTTCGGCGGGATCTGGTACGTGCACTTGAGCTGGACCTTGATGGTGACTTCGTCGTCGACCGTGTGCCCGGGGGCGCTGTGGCTGACGTGCCAGTCGATGCCGTTGTCCGGAAACGGCTGTGAGAGCGAGCACCCCGCCGCGGCGGCGACGGCGTGCAGATAGCCCACCTGAAGGGTCTCCATACAGGCGGTGGTGGCGAGTGTGCCGCGCGGCGGTGCGATCCGCTCGGGCAGCAGCCCACCCTGTTCGGGCTGCGCGAGCGCCATGTCCAACGTGCCTTCCGAACCAGTGAATTCCCGCTCGGGTCCAGTCAACTCTCAGACCTTGTACCTCTGTTGTCTCCGGGCCGCGTACAGCGCAAACAGCCCGGGTATCACCGGTGTGGGCAGGGGAGGAAAGCCATCTGCCGGACATGATCGAGGAGTTGCGTCACTATGACGTGCTGGTACGAGGGGCCCTTGGCCGCATTCGACACAGAGACCACGGGCGTCGACGTCGAGACCGACCGCATTGTGTCGGCCGCAGTCGTCGTCCAGCAAGGTGCGGGCACCCGCCCGCGGATCACTCGCTGGCTGGTGAATCCGGGCGTTCCGGTGCCCGAGAGCGCCACCGCGGTGCACGGCCTGACGGAGGAACATCTGCAGCACAACGGCCGCTGGCCCGCGCCGGTGATGGAGGAGATAGCCAGGGAGCTTGCGGAACAGGGCGCGGCGGGCCGGCCCATCGTCGTCATGAACGCGCCCTTCGACCTGACGATCCTGGACCGGGAGTTGCGCAGGCACCGCGCGTCGTCGCTCAGCCACTACATGGCGGGCTCACCGCTGTGCGTCCTCGATCCACGGGTCCTGGACAAGCAGCTCGACCGGTACCGCAAGGGCCGCCGCACACTGACGGATCTGTGCGCGCAGTACGCGGTGGAGCTGGACGAGGCGCACGACGCGGCGGCCGACGCGCAGGCCGCGCTGGATGTCGTACGCGCCGTGGGGCGGCGTTTCGCCTCGCGGCTCGAACGGCTCTCCGCGGCCGAGCTGCACGCGCTGCAGGCGGTGTGGCACGCGGCGCAGGCCCGCGGCCTGCAGGCCTGGTTCGCGCGCAGCGGTACGCCGGAGACGGTGGATCCCGCGTGGCCGCTGCGTCCCGAACTCCGGGCGGCGGCCTGAGATTTACCGACCGGCGACCACTGCCCGACGATTGCTGACCGACGACTACCGCCCGACGGCCGCTGTCCGAGGGCATGAAAAAACCGGTCCGTCAGCGACGGACCGGCATTCTCCGGGTGGGCGATACTGGGTTCGAACCAGTGACCTCTTCGGTGTGAACGAAGCGCTCTCCCACTGAGCTAATCGCCCGGGAACGGACTGAACAATACAGGTCTTCACGGGTTTCCTTCAAACCGCCGGCGCGCGAAGCGTCAGCCCCGCCCGAGGTACGCCCTCAGGCCTCGTTCGCCCGCGCGCATCATCAACGCGTGGTTGAGGAGGAAGACGGGTCTCCCGGGGACGGCGAGTCGTCGCATCAGCGGTTTGCGCACCACCACTTCCTGCTCGTAGAGCGCCCGCGTCCCGCCCGGCACCGCCGTGACGGTCCAGCGTGCCCAGCCGTCCAGGTCCCCGGTCATCACGATCTCCAGGACCCCGGCCGCTGGGTCACGATGCCGTTCCTCGGCGGTGACGAACAGGTCGTACGGCAGCAGAGAGCGGAAGCGTGCCGTGCCGCTGCGCTCGTCGACGGGCGTCACCTCCCGCACCTGCGGCCACCACGCCGGATAGTCCTCGGCGCGTTCGAGGGCGGCGTACACGTCGGCGGGCGGCGCGGGCAGCTTCCAGACGCTGCGGAAGCGGTAGTGACTCCAGTCCATGGACCGAGTCTGCCCGTAAGGCGCCGATCTGAGTACGTACTGAGTATCCGCACCGATGCCGTTCACTGTGTCCGGGACCACACTCCCCGGCATGACGAACATTCCGCCCCCGGCCGAGGAGCTCAGGATCCTCGACCTGGAGCTGCGACATCTCGACGCGCGCAGGGCGCAGTTGCTGCAACGCCGCGCCTGGCTCCTGGGCGCCCTCCAGACGGCCGCGGCACCCGCGCCCGTTCCCCCGCGGCCGGTCCGCGCCCCCGAGGCCACGCCGCCGAACGTACAGAACGCGCTGCTCACCCTGGGCGGCATCCTCCTGACGATCGCGGCGATCGCCTTCACGCTGGTGAGCTGGGGACACCTGGGCATCGGCGGGCGCGGCGCCGTCCTCGCGGCCGTGACCCTGACGGCGCTCGGTGTGCCCGCGCTGCTGCTGCGCCGGAAGCTGCGTTCGACGGCGGAGACGGTGGCCGCGCTCGGCCTCGCCCTGACCGTCCTGGACGCGTACGCCCTCCATGCCGTCGCCCTGCCGCGGACCGGCACCCTCGGCTACACGGCTGCCGCGTCCGCCGTTCTCGCCGTGCTGTGGACGGCGTACGGCCTTTCGTTCCGCGAGCTGCGGCTGCCCTTGCCGGTGGCCGTCGCGACCGCTCAACTCCCGCTCCTCCTCGGGGCGCTCGCGGCGAACGCGGGCGATCACGGGACGGGGGCGGCGCTCCTGGTGACGGCGGCGTTCGATGTCGCCGTCGCGCTGCGGGTGAGCGACCCGGCCGTCCGCGCCAGCGCAGCCGCCGGCGCTTGCGTCACGGGCCTGTGGGGTGCGCTGGGCGCCGGCTACCTGTCCTGGTCGGCGACGGATCTGCCCGACGCGGCGCGGGCGGGAGCGCTGCTGATGCTGGCCGCGTCGACCGCGCTGGTGGCGGCGTGGCTGATCGCCGTGCCCTCACAGGCGACAGCTGCGGCGTTCGCGGGCGGCCTGCTCGTGACGGCAGCGGCCGGTGGGGTGCTGCGCGAGACGCTGCCCTCCGCGTGGACGGTTCCCGGCCATCTGGCGTGTGCCGTGGTGCTTCTGGTGGTCGTCCGCGCCGCACTGCCGCGACCGGTCGCGCGTGGGGTCGCCGGTGCGGGGCTCCTGGTGCACGCACTCGCGGTGCTGTGGACGGTGCCCGCACTCGTCTCCGCGCTCGCCGGGCCCGCCAGTTGGGCCGGGAAGGTCTGGTCGGGGGCGCCGTCGGACGCGGGCGCCGCGGTCCTCCTGGAAGAACTACCGGTACACCACCCGGCGATGGCCTCGCTCGTGCTCGCCGTCGTCGCGGGCGTGCTGTGCGCGGCGGCCCGGCTCCTGACCTCCGACGCGCCGGCGGCGACCGTGCCGCCCGAGACGGAAACGACCGGGCGCCCCGGTCCGACGCCGACCGCGCCGAGCGGGAGCCCCGCCACCGCGCCCACACCGACTCCGTCCGCGACGCGGGCAGCTGCCCTGGTCATGGCCTGGGCCGCGGTATGCGTCCTGCCGCCCGCGCTCGCCCTCCCCTATGCGGCGGGGGTCTTGGCCCACATCACGGTGACCGCGGCTCTGCTTGCCGTCGCCGTGCGTGCCGGGTCGAGGGCTCTCACCCTGACCTCCCTGAGCCTGGCCGTCGTCTCCTCGGCGAGCGTCGCGCTGCTCGCCCTCGCGACCACCTCCGCGACGCTGGGCACGCTCGCCGCCCTGACGGCGCTCTTCCTGACCGCCGCGGTGCTCGCGGCCCGCCGTCAGGCGCCTGTGCCGGGAGTCGCGCCCGCCGCCGTCTGCGCGGCCGTCACGTACGCCACCGCGCTCGCCTGCGCCTCGGGGGCCGCCCTGGACCTGCGCGTGGAGCACACGGGGCTCCTGCTGCTCGTCGTCCCGGTGCTCGGCGCCCTCGCCGCGGCGCGGCTCGGACGCCACCCGCTGGCACCGCCGGTCGAGATCGCCGGGGCGGTCGCGGGCGGGCTCGCGGTCGTCCTCACCACGGGGCACGCGGCGACCCTCGCCCTGGCTCTCGCGCTCGGCGGCCTCATCGCCGCGGCCACCGCCCTCCGTACGGAGCGCCGCCCCGTCGGATACGCGGCCGGGGTGCTGTTCCTCCTGGCGAGCTGGGTCCGTCTCGCCGCCTGGGACGTCGGCACCCCCGAGGCCTACGCCCTGCCGGTCACCGTCCCCGCGCTCCTGATCGGCGCCCTGCGGCGCCGCCGCGTCCCGGAGACCTCCTCCTGGACGGCGTACGGGCCGGGCCTCGCGGCGACCCTCCTGCCGAGCCTCGTCGCGGCCTGGAGCGACACGCACTGGCAGCGTCCCCTGCTCCTCGGCCTCGCGGCCCTGCTGATCACGCTGGCCGGCGCCCGGCACCGGCTGCAGGCGCCCCTGACGCTCGGCGGCACGGCCCTCGCCCTGGACGCCTTGCACGAACTGGCGCCCTACATCGTCCAAGTGGTGGACGCTCTGCCGCGCTGGCTGCTGCCCGCACTCGCCGGGATTCTGCTCCTCGCGATCGGCGCGACGTACGAACAGCGGTTGCGCGACGCACGCCGGGTCCGTGACGTTCTCGGCAGAATGCACTGACTCCGCTTTCCCGGACGGCAGCCGACGGAGTATCAATTTCCTTCCGCGGCAAGGAAAAGCGAGCGAATACGACTGCGGCCCGGAGGCTTTAAGCCTCCGGGCCGCAGTTCCGGGGTGGGCGATACTGGGTTCGAACCAGTGACCTCTTCGGTGTGAACGAAGCGCTCTCCCACTGAGCTAATCGCCCCGGGCGCACGGAGAACATTACCGCATGTCAGCGGGTGCCTCCGACCGCCGTGGAGTCACCCGGAGGTCACTCCTTGATCTTCCATGGCATCTCGAGGCCGAACTTCCAGACATAGACCGCGACGAGCACGGCGACGATCACCAGGCCGATGGTCGTCAGGATGATGTTCCGCCGGCGCACCTTGGGGTCGAGCGCGCGCTGCGCCGCCTCGGTGACCTTCCGCTTCGTCCAGCGAAGCACCAGCTGGGCCCAGACGAACTCGGTCGCCCAGATCGCCATTCCGCCGAAGATCACCAGCCAGCCGGGGCCCGGCAGCGGCAGCATGACGATGCCCGCGGCAACCACCGCGAGGCCGACGATGAACACGCCCACCTGCCAGCTGAGGTGCAGCGCCTTGCGGGCCTGGATGTACTCCGGCGCGCGCGAACCGAGCGGCTGTTCGTCCTTCGTGCCGGTGATTGTTTCGGCAACCCCCGGCTCGTTACTCCCCGTATTCATACGGCCAAACCCTACCGGACGGAAACCCGTCACCGGAATGGCTGTACGCCTCGAACGGACAACCCGCCGTACGAGCTACCTAAAGACACCCAAAACCCTCAGAGGGGTTTACAACGGCACCGTAGGTGGCATGTCGATTTCGCCGACGTGCGAATCCCCGAGCGCACACTGAGCGAAAGGCCCTGGCGCTTATGAACACCACGGTCAGCTGCGAGCTGCACCTGCGCCTCGTTGTGTCGAGCGAGTCCTCACTGCCTGTACCCGCAGGACTGCGGTATGACACGGCCGATCCCTATGCCGTGCACGCCACCTTCCACACCGGAGCCGAGGAAACCGTCGAGTGGGTGTTCGCCCGCGACCTCCTCGCCGAGGGCCTGCACCGGCCCACCGGTACCGGCGACGTCCGAGTCTGGCCGTCCCGGAGCCACGGTCAGGGCGTCGTCTGCATCGCCCTGAGCTCCCCCGAGGGTGAGGCTCTGCTCGAGGCCCCGGCGCGGGCCCTGGAATCGTTCCTGAAGCGAACCGACGCGGCCGTGCCACCCGGCACGGAACACCGCCACTTCGATCTGGATACGGAGCTCTCGCACATCCTGGCGGAAAGTTAGCTCCAGGCCGCGCGAGAGCGCCCGGCGCCGTCCGACTCGGGGCGACGGCTCGGGCACGACAACCGCACACAGCAGACACACCGGCGCCGTCGCCGCGGATTCCCGCGGGGACGGCGCCGGTGTGTCGTGTCGTGGAGCCGCTAGCATCGGCCAGCATCGGCGGGCACCCTTCCAAGCTCTCAACGAGCGGGGAGAACCCACTACCCCAGGCCAGGGAGCGAAATCGTGCTGATCACCCACGACACCCGGTGCGCACTCGACGCCGTGGTCGATCTGGTGAACACCGCGCCGGACACCGGGAGCGCGGCGAGCACCGACACGGAGGGGCTCCCGGACCTGGCAGCCCTGGGCGAGTTCGTACGAAGCCACGACATAAGTGACGTCGGAGTACTCACGGAGCGCGACCTGGCCGGGGTCCGGCACATCCGCGGCCGCTTCCAGGAAGTCTTCGCGGCGCCCGAACCGCAGGCCGCGGCGGCGGTGATCAACGAACTGATCGCGGCGGCGGGCACCACGCCCCGGCTCACCGACCACGACGGCTACGACTGGCACGTGCACTACTTCGCCCCCGGCGCCTCCATCGCCGACCACCTCGCGGCGGACTGCGGAATGGCGCTGGCGTTCTTCGTGGTCGCTGGCGAGCAGGAGCGGCTGCGGCGCTGCGAGGCCCCGGACTGCCGGCACGCCTTCGTCGACCTCTCCCGCAACCGCTCGCGCCGCTACTGCGACAGCCGCACCTGCGGCAACCGGCTGCACGTCGCCGCCTACCGGGCCCGGCGCAAGGAAGCGGCGGGCTGAGCCGCCGCGACGCGCGGGCGGCGCTGCCCGCTAGAGCCGCAGCAGATCGTGCAACGAACCCATCAGGATCAGAACGCCGATCACCGCCAGGAAGATCATCAGGGGTGGCTGGGAGAGCGCGAAGAGACAGCCCTTGGGCTCTTCCGTCGCGGCTCGCTCATCGGTCGGCGGGGCGGCATCGCCCTGTGCGGTGTCCAGCATCTCGCGGCGATGATGACGTAGTTCCGGGGATGTCGATGACCAACACGCCCGGAAGGCGCGGGAGTTCGCCGCATTCCGTGACCTGGGAAATTCCGGCGACCCGCATGTCCAATCCCCGGCCCACCAGCGACGCGCCTCGTCAGGGGCGGCACCGCCACCGTCCACTCGAACGAGGGAGCCTCATGGGCCGGTGGAAGGGGTGGACCTCTCGCTCAGGCGCCCTGGTGCCCCGGACGCCGCGCCGCCGCTCTCAGATGCCGTGCTTCTTGAGGATGGCCTCGATGTCGCTGAAGTCCTCCTTGGGCGCGGCGGCCTTCGGCTGGGCCGCAGGCTGGGCGGCGGCCGGGCGGGCGCCCTGGCCCAGGGAGGGCGCGGACGCCGCGGGGGCCACCGCGTCGCGCTGGGCGGCCTTCGCGGCCTTGCGCTCCTTGCGGGTGCCTCCGGAGCGGCGCTCCACGGCGCGCGTGATCATGAAGAGCAGCCAGGCCACGCCGAGGACCCCGAAGCCCGCCCACGCCTTCATGCTGAAGGCGGTGTCCGCCAGCCATCCGACGACGCCGGTCATCACCAGGCCGACCGGGACCAGGGAGTAGGCGGCAAGGCGCGTCGCGGCGAGGAATCGCTTGCGGTAGGCCGTGATCGCGGCGATGCCGAGGCCGGCCGCGGATACGGCGGAACAGACGGTCTCGGCAATCATCCGGTCCTCCAGGCATGCGGGCACAGACGGTGGCTCCGACTGGCGCTGTCTTCCCTGTCCATCCTGCACCGGGTGGCTCTCACAAGCCACGTTCCGAGCGGACTTCAGGGACATATCAGGGTCGCGTCTCCTCCGCAGGTTCCGGTCCTCGTCCCCGGCCCCGGTTGGGAGGCGGACGCGAGGCTGGAAGACTGGGGCCATGAGCGACTCTGCCCCCCTGGCCCCCGCCGGCCCCCTCGTCATCGACATCTGGTGCGAGCTGCAGTGCCCGGACTGCCGGACCGCCCTCGACGACGTCCGCGCGCTCCGTGCCCGCTACGGCGACCGCGTCGACCTGCGGCTTCGGCACTTCCCCCTCGAAAAGCACAAGCACGCCTTCGCCGCCGCCCAGGCCGCCGAGGAGGCCTTCGAGCAGGGGCAGGGCTGGCCGTACGTCGAGGCCGTGCTCGGCAGGGTCGAGGATCTGGACCGCGAGGGCGAACCCTTCCTGGTCGAGGTCGCGCGGGAACTGGGCCTGGACGCGGAGGAATGCGACACCGCGCTGGTCGACGGCCGGCACATCCTGATCGTCGACGCCGACCAGGCCGAGGGCAAGGCGATCGGCGTCACCGGGACACCGACGTACGTCGTCGAGGGCGAGCGCCTCGACGGCGGCAAGAGCCAGGAGGGTCTGCGCGAGCGCGTCGAGGAGATCGCGGATCGCCTGCTCGCCGCCTCCGGGCAGGACGCCTAGAAGAGCGGGAACGCGGCTAGATCAGCTGCTTGTAGACGTAGTACATGACCGGTTCGTAGCCCAACGACTCGTACAGACGCAGGGCGGGTGTATTGCCCGCGAAGACGTTGAGGCCCAGACGGCCGAGGCCCGCCTCGCGGGCCTGGGTCTCCGCGAGGAGCATCAGGGACCGGCCGTGGCCGCGTCCGCGGTACTCCTCGTCGACCTCGACGTCGAAGACGAACGCGTCGGCGTCGCGCTGCGCCAGCCACAGGGTGCCGACCGCCGTGCCCTCGTGGGTGAGCACGCTGAGGCGGGTGCCGGGGGTGGCGAGGCCCCGCGGCAGGTGGTCCGCGTGGTCGGCGTCGGACTTGGCGCGCGCCTCCGCCTCGGGGACGCCGCGCTCGATCCAGGTCTGGGCGTAGGCCTCCTTCTCGCGGGCCAGCCAGACCTCGTACTCGTCCTCGGTCATCGGCCGCCCCTCGACGTCCGCCGGCAACGCGGGCGGCGCGTCGGTCAGGGATTTGACCATGTGGCGGTTGCGCTCCAGATAGCCGAGGGACACGGCGAGGCGGTGGGCCGCCGCGGCCTCGGCGGGCACGGCCACCTCGATCCGCTCGCAGCCCCAGCCGCGCGCCACCTCCTCGGCGGCGAGCACCGCGACGGTGGCGCGACCGCGCCTGCGGTCGGGCTCCTTGATGCTCAGATCCCGCATCTGGGCGACACCGGGCCCGAACACGGGATGCGTGGCGAGTTCTATCCCGCCCACGGGACGGCTGTTGACGCGCACTTCGTACGTGCGTGACTTCGCGCCGTCAGCGCTCTTCTGAAGCGGCCCGGTCGGCCGCAGGGTGGTGGTCATCAGTGGAGTTGTACCCACCCTAGGGCTCGCGGGTCATCAGGAGGACAAGCACTTGCGGGCTGTTGCCCGCACACTCACGGATCAAGGTCGTCCGCCGCACGCTCGCCGAAGACCCGCATCGCCTTGGCGGTCACCGGTCCGGGTGCGCCCGGCAGTTCGCGCCCGTCGATCCGGTGCACGGCCTGGACGTCGCGGAGCGTCGAGGTCAGGAACACCTCGTCGGCGCGGTCCAGGACGTCGAGCGGCAGATCGGTCTCGCGCGCCCCCGTCCAGTCGACGGCCAACGCGCGCGTGATGCCCGCCAGGCACCCGGAGGCGACCGGCGGCGTATGGATCTCGCCGTCGAGCACGACGAAGACGTTCGACCCGGTGCCTTCACACAGCTGCCCCACCGTGTTGGCGAACAGCGCCTCCGAAGCGTCCTGTTCGTGGGCGCGCGCGAGGGCGACGACGTTCTCGGCGTACGAGGTGGTCTTCAGGCCGGTCAGGGCGCCGCGTTCGTTGCGGGTCCACGGCACCGTGATCACGGCGGTCGTGTCGGGGCGCCTACGGACTTCCCCGAGCGCGACGATCAGCGTCGGCCCCTGGTCGCCCCGGTCCGATCCGAGCGGCGAGAGACCGCCGGTGTACGTGATGCGCAGCCGCCCCAGCGGCATCGGGTTGACTTCGAGAACGGCGGCGCAGGCCGCGCGCACCTCGTCGAGGTCCGGCTCCGGCAGCCCGAGGCCGCGTGCCGAACGGGCGAGCCGGTCCAGGTGCCGGGTCAGCGCGAAAGGCCGCCCCTCGACCGACTTCACCGTCTCGAAGATTCCGTCGCCGACCGTCAGACCGTGGTCGAACACGGAGACGCTGGCCGTTGTGAGGTCCTGCAGGCCGTCATTGAGCCAGATCTTCACTGAGAGGTCCCTCCACTCACTTCGTACGCTCCCGACGCTACCGCCAGCAACCGTTCCGCCTTCAGTTCGGTCTCCCGCCACTCCCCCTCGGGATCCGAGCCCCAGGTGATCCCGGCGCCGGTGCCGAACCGCAGCACGCCCTGAGCCCGGTCGATCCAGAAGGTGCGGATGCCGACGGCCAGTTCGCCCGTGCCGCGGTCGGCGTCGACCCAGCCGATGCCGCCGCAGTACGGACCGCGGGGCGCGGTCTCCAGGGCGTCGATGATGCGCAGGGCACTGGATTTGGGGGCGCCGGTGACGGAGCCGGGCGGGAAGGCGGCGGCGAGGAGTTCGGGCCAGCCGGCGTCGGCGGTGAGCTCGCCCCTGACGGTGGAGACGAGATGGACGAGACCCGGGTGTTTCTCGACCACGCACAGATCGGGCACGGTCACGGAGCCGGTCACGCATATCCGCCCGAGGTCGTTGCGGACGAGGTCCACGATCATGACGTTCTCGGCGTAGTCCTTCTCCAGGAGATCCGCCTCGGTCCGGCCCGTTCCCTTGATCGGCCCCGACTCCACGACACGTCCCGCGCGGCGCAGGAACAGCTCGGGCGAGGCCGTGGCTATCTCGACGCCGTGTCCGGGCAGACGGATCGTTCCGGCGTAGGGAGCGGGGTTCCCACGCGCGAGGAGCGCGGTCAGGGCGTCGATGTCCGGGGCGCCGGCACCTTCCGTGCCGCCCGGAACCGGCGCGGAGAGCACGCGGCAGAGGTTCGCCTGATAGACGTCCCCGGCCGCGATGTGTTCCCGCACGCGCCGTACACCGTCCACGTACGCGGCGCGATCGAGCGACGACGTCCAGTCACCGGCGGCAGGGCCCCGCCATGCGCCCGGCACCGGCGCGGGAACCGGCTCCGCCCTCACGTCGTCGAAGCGGGCACAGACCAGTTCGCCCTCGAAGCCCGCGCAGACGGCCCAGAACCCATGGGACTCCAGCGCCGAGGGGTCGCTGGTCACGTCCCTGAGGCCGGTGGCGAGCAGGTCGCCGAAGCGCGCCATGGGCAGGGACGCCCCAAAGGACGGTCGGGAGGGCATCTGAGGGGGGCTGTGCACGCCTGTGAGTCTATGACCGGTGTCCTGGTCGCGCCCCGGGCCGGTGACAGCGCAGCACGCTGCGCAAACGCGTTTTTGTACTGGCCCGGGAATCCGCTAGAGTTCAACACGTCGCCGGGACGCGCAAGCGGGCCGGGAAAGACAAGCGGACGTAGCTCAGTTGGTAGAGCGCAACCTTGCCAAGGTTGAGGTCGCCAGTTCGAACCTGGTCGTCCGCTCGCAGGAAGTGGGGGATCTTCCCGAAACCCCGCACTCCTGGTGGAGTGGCCGAGAGGCGAGGCAACGGCCTGCAAAGCCGTCTACACGGGTTCAAATCCCGTCTCCACCTCCAAGGACGATTAGCTCAGCGGGAGAGCGCTTCCCTGACACGGAAGAGGTCACTGGTTCAATCCCAGTATCGTCCACTGGATCTTCGAGGGCTCGCCTTCTCGAGGTCTGAACCCGCGCGATTAGCTCAGCGGGAGAGCGCTTCCCTGACACGGAAGAGGTCACTGGTTCAATCCCAGTATCGCGCACGCAGTACGCAGCACACGCAGGTTGACCTGCGCGATTAGCTCAGCGGGAGAGCGCTTCCCTGACACGGAAGAGGTCACTGGTTCAATCCCAGTATCGCGCACCATCCGTACGAAGCCCCCGGCCGTTCCCACGGCCGGGGGCTTTGTCGTTCCTCCGGTCAGGAGGAGAAGAGCATGTGGCCGAAGCTCTTGTGGCGCTTGTTGTGGCCGTAGTGCCCGCCGTGGTGGCCGCCGTGCTGCGGAGCGCCCCACGCCGGGGCGGGAGCGGCCGGATACGCCTGTGGGGCAGGGGCGGCCGGATATGCCTGCGGGGCGGGAGCGCCCGGGTAGCCCTGCTGGGCGGGCGGCGGGGGCGGGGCCTGCTGGCCACCCCACTGGGACTCGACCCGGCTCAGGGCTTCGAGCTCGCCGTAGTCGAGGAATATCCCGCGGCAACCGCTGCACTGCTCGATCTGGACGCCATTGCGGTTGTACGTGTTCATCGGTGCACGGCACTTGGGACACTGCATGGACGGCTCAACTCCTCGCCGGTGGTAAATACTTCGCCGGATCTCTGCCCGGCTTCGGTGGGTTGCACCCTACTTCGTGGTGATGGGAGCCAACTCCGGCGGGACGGCGCCCATTCGATCACAGGCGTCGACCACCGCCAGCTCGATCTCGTCGAGGGGCCTGTTCTCCTTGACGGACTTGGCGACAGCCAGGGCGGCGGTCTGTGCCGTGAGGGCGCGGGCCGGTGTGTCGAGGGCGGGCCAGGGGTCCGTGCCGTCGGCCGGGACCGCGGGGCCGCGCGCCGCGCGGTAGGCGGTGAGGAAGCGGGTCCACTCCTGCGGGGCGAGAAGGCCGCAGGCGTACCAGGCCGCGGGGCGGGCCAGGTCCCAGGCCGGGTCACCGAGACCGAGGTCGTCGACGTCGATGAGCAGCCAACGCCCTTCGGCCGTGCGGACCAGCTGGCCCAGATGCAGGTCGCCGTGGCACAGGAGCTTGGGGAGGGGTGCGGGGGCCTCGGCGCGGGCCCAGGCGGGCAGCGTGGCCCAGGCGCCTTCGACGGGGGCGGCCGCGGGGTGCGGTCCCGCGGCCCGCATCCGCGCCATCGCACGGGCGGCCTTCGCGGGGCCGCGCATGTCCGGCAGGGCGCGCGGGAGTTCGGCCGGGGATGTGGCGTGCAGGCGGGCGAGGAGGGTGGCGGCGGCTTCCCAGGGGGCGGCATCGGGGTCGTCACGGTCCACCGGGGTGCCGGCCTCCCAGAGGGTGACCAGACGTCCGTGGAGCGCCACCGCCGCCTCGCCGAGCGGAGGGAGGAGGGTGCCGTGGAGGGCGGCGGCGACCTTCAGCCGGGCCGCGAGACCGGTGGGGTCGGTGCCGGGAGCGTGCGCCTTGGCGACGATGCCACCGTGCCGGACGACCGTGGCGTCGTCCCGGTCCGCCAGGACGGCTTCGGGGGTGCAGGCGCAGGCCCGCGGGGTACGGTGGGCTGTGGCGCGGACCTTGGCGGTGAGGGCGGGCAGCAAGGCGGTCACGGGTCCCCCGGGGTACGTCGATCGGTGCTTCCGCGAGGGTACGCGGGCCGGCTCTCCAGCCCGTCCGGCGTTTGAGGAGGGACTCGGCGAAGCCGGTGACAGCGGTGCACCAAGCCACGGCGAGCTGTGCTTCCCGTACGCCGGAGGCAAAGAAGTGCCCGCGCAGCTCCCCAGCTGCGCGGGCATTTCTCGTGCCGTCCGCCGCACCCCCGTCCCCACGGGGTTTCCTGGCCGGATGTCCCCGCCCGGACCGCTCATCCGGGCCTGGGGCGCCGCTCAGCGCCCCAGCATCACGCCCACGGACGACGCCTGTGTGACCACTGCTTCCCAGCCGCCGAAGACGACCACCAGCAGGGCCGCCAGAGGAAGAACCATGGCCGTGGCCACCAAGGGGTGGCGCGTGCCGGACGGGCGGACGCCGAACGTGGCGAAGGCCTTACGTCCTTGCGTGCGGATCATTGCCCGCGGTGCCGTGTCCGCCATGGTTCCTCTCCTGACCGAGTCTGTATGCATGTGGCAGCGGCGGGTGTCTGACCTCGGGGGACGAGTGCTACACCCGCCGCTTGACCTCAAATCTAGGTGCGCCGAGGACCTGGGGCGTCATGCCCTCGTACCGATTGCCGGGCCTCCCCGAGGATGACCGATCGTCGGTCATGTACTCCCAGGGGTGGAGACGGGGTCCTAGGTCTCAGGGTCTTCCCGGAGGGGGCGGGCGGCCTGCTCGGATGTGTCCTCCCGGGGGATGGGCTGCTCGACCAGAGCCAGGACGCGCGTCGCCATGAACCGCGCGGTCCGCACGACTGACCCGCTACGGGTGACTTCGCTCACTTCGACCACCCCCCTGCGGACCGCCGTCTCCACCCGGCGGCCCGCCCGGCTCGCCACCACCTCGTACGTCCTTGTCGTGTCCCCGGCGTCGACGACTATCTCCACGCGATCACCCTTCACGGGATCAATCCCCCTTCAGCGACGGATGGTTGGGGTCGGCGGCCCTGGCAACGGCCGCTCTCCCCCAGCGCCCTGACCACTCTTCAAGTTTCCCACCCGGCACTGACAATCGGTCGGGCCGCGAGGGCGCGGCCTCTGCACCTGCCCGGCCACGGAAACGTAAGCTGTGGCACGACAACGGACCGGGCAGCGGGGATGGACATGGCGATGATGCGGCTCCGGCGCGAGGACCCGCGTGTCGTCGGCTCGTTCAGACTGCACAGGCGGCTGGGCGCCGGCGGCATGGGGGTCGTCTACCTGGGGTCGGACCGGCGAGGGCAGCGCGTCGCCCTGAAGGTGATCCGGCCCGATCTGGCGGAGGACGAGGAGTTCCGGTCGCGCTTCGCGCGCGAGGTCTCCGCCGCCCGGCGCATCCGCGGCGGCTGTACCGCGCGGCTCGTCGCCGCCGACCTCGACGCCGACCGGCCGTGGTTCGCCACGCAGTACGTTCCCGGCCCTTCCCTGCACGACAAGGTCGCCGCCGAGGGGCCGCTCTCCGCGGCCGACGTGGCGGTCGTCGGTTCGGCGCTCGCCGAAGGCCTCGTCGCCGTACACGAAGCCGGTGTCGTGCATCGCGACCTGAAGCCGTCGAACATTCTGCTGTCCCCGAAGGGGCCGCGGATCATCGACTTCGGCATCGCCTGGGCCACCGGTGCCTCGACGCTGACCCACGTGGGCACCGCCGTCGGGTCGCCCGGATTCCTCGCGCCCGAGCAGGTGCGCGGCGCCGCCGTCACACCCGCCACGGACGTCTTCGCCCTCGGCGCCACGCTGGCGTACGCGGGGATGGCGGACTCGCCCTTCGGGCACGGCAGTTCCGAGGTCATGCTCTACCGCGTCGTCCACGAGGAGGCGCAGCTCGGCGGGGTCCCGGACGCGCTCGCCCCGCTGATCAGGGCCTGCCTCGCCAAGGACCCCGAGGAGCGTCCCAGCACGCTCCAACTGTCGCTCAGGCTCAAGGAGATCGCGGCCCGCGAGGCACAGGGCCTGACGGACCCGCGACCGCCCGCGCCCCGGCAGGACCAGGACCGGCCGACGGGTCGGATGGCCGCGGAGTACGCGGACCAGCGCACCCAGCGGCGTCAGCCGCAGGGCACTCCCCCGCCGCGGCCGAGCTCCTCACGGCCGACTCCGTCGCGGACCGGTT
This sequence comes from Streptomyces sp. NPDC050147, assembly GCF_040660195.1. Taxonomy (NCBI): domain Bacteria; kingdom Bacillati; phylum Actinomycetota; class Actinomycetes; order Kitasatosporales; family Streptomycetaceae; genus Streptomyces; species Streptomyces sp. NPDC050147. The sequence goes on from NZ_JBFALJ010000016.1 coordinate 199,097, forward strand.
CCTCGCGCACGGGTTCATCGCGGACAGGTTCCTCACGGCCCCACCCCTCGCGGGGCGGGTCCAGTTCCTCGCGGTCCGGCTCGCGTCCGGGGCAGCCGCGGAACACGACGCGCTCCGGTGGCCCGCGGCGACCCGCCAATCCGCGGCTGCTGCGCCAGCGGCTCTTCGTCTTCGTGGTCGTGACGCTGCTCGTGGCCCTGGGGATCGCGGCCGCCCAGGGATGCCAGGGGCCCGCCCGTGGGCTCGGTGGCAGCGGCGTGCAGGATGTGCGCGACGTGCAGCAGAGCCAGCGGTCGGACCCGGGGCCGGGCTCTCAGAGCTGAGGGCGGCCCGTCGCCACGGCGTAGAACGCGACCGCTGCCGCCGCTCCCACGTTCAGGGAATCGACGCCGTGGGCCATCGGGATGCGGACCCACTCGTCGGCTGCCATCAGGGCCTTGGTGGTGAGGCCCTCGCCCTCCGCGCCGAGCATCAGGGCGACCCGGTCCATGCGGTGAGGTGCCGCCTCGTCCAGGGTCTTCGCCTTCTCGTCCGGGGTGAGCGCGAGGAGGTTGAAGCCCGCCTCGCGCACGCCATCCAGGCCCTTGGGCCAGGATTCCAGGCGGGCGTAGGGGACGGAGAAGACCGCGCCCATGGAGACCTTCACCGAGCGGCGGTAGAGCGGGTCCGCGCAGTCCGGTGAGAGCAGCACCGCGTCCATGCCCAGGGCGGCGGCGCTGCGGAAGATCGCGCCGATGTTGGTGTGGTCGTTGACCGACTCCATGACGACGACGCGGCGCGCCCGGTCAAGGAGTTCGTCCGAGGTCGGCAGCGGCTTGCGCTGCATCGAGGCGAGGGCGCCGCGGTGCACGTGATAGCCGGTGACCTGTTCGGCCAGGTCGGGGTTGACCGCGTACACCGGGGCGGGGACCTCGTCGATGACGTCCCGCATGACGTCGACCCACTTCGCGGAGAGCAGCATCGAGCGCATCTCGTAGCCCGCCTGCTTGGCGCGCCTGATCACCTTCTCGCCCTCGGCGATGAAGAGGCCCTCGGCGGGCTCGCGCCTGCGGCGCAGTTCGACGTCGGTCAGGCCCGTGTAGTCGCGCAGGCGCGAGTCGGCGGGGTCGTCGATGGTGATGAGATCAGCCACAGGGTGATACTGCCTTGTCCTGGGTGTGGTGCCAACGCCTTGGGGCGGGTTGGGTTACCGGTGGTTACGAGAGGCTCGGGGTGGTTACGCGGGGCTGTGCGGGCCCACGTTCACCACGTCGCCGATGACGATGACGGCCGGGGGCTTCACCTCATGGGCGGTGACCTCGGCGGCGACGGTGGAGAGGGTGGCGTCCACGCGGCGCTGGGCCGCGGTGGTGCCCTCCTGGATCAGGGCGACGGGGGTCTCGGGCGACCGGCCGTGCGCGGTGAGCGTCTCGGCGATCCTGCCGATCTTGTCCACGCCCATCAGGACGACGAGGGTGCCGCGCAGCTTGGCGAGCGACGCCCAATCCACCAGGGAGCGCTCGTCCTCCGGGGCCACATGGCCGCTGACCACCGTGAACTCGTGGGCGACCCCGCGGTGCGTGACGGGGATGCCCGCGGCGCCGGGCACGGAGATCGAGCTGGAGATGCCGGGCACCACGGTGCACGGAATGCCTGCTTCCGCGAGCGCCTGGGCCTCTTCCATGCCGCGACCGAACACGAAGGGGTCACCGCCCTTGAGGCGGACGACCGACTTGCCCTGCTTCGCGTGCTCGATGAGGGCGTTGTTGATGGCCTCCTGAGCCATGTAACGGCCGTACGGGATCTTCGCGGCGTCGATCACCTCGACGTGCGGCGGGAGCTCGTCGAGCAGGTCGCGGGGGCCGAGCCGGTCGGCGATGACCACGTCCGCCTCGGCGAGGAGACGACGGCCGCGGACCGTGATGAGGTCGGGGTCGCCGGGTCCGCCGCCGACCAGGGCGACGCCCGGGGTACGGGTGCGGTGGTGGGGCGCCACGAGGGTGCCGTCGCGCAGGCCCTCGACGACCGCGTCACGGATCGCAGCGGTGCGGCGGGGGTCGCGGCCGTGGATGTCCGTGGTGAGGACGGCGACCGTGACGCCTTCGGAGCGGCCGGTCGCCGGGGTCAGGGCGGTGGCGGCGTCCGCGTCGTCCGAGCGGACGCACCAGACGCGCCGGGCCTCGGCCTCCGCGGAGGCCGCCGTGTTGGCCTCGCTGTCGCTGGTGGCGATGAGGGCGTACCAGGCGTCCTTCAGGTCGCCCTCCGCGTAGGGGCGGCGCTCCCAGGTGATCTCTCCCGCGTCCGCCATCGCCTCCACTGAGGGTGTCGCGCTCGGCGACACGAGGACGATGTCGGCGCCCGCCGCGATCAGGGCGGGAAGACGGCGCTGGGCCACCTGGCCGCCGCCGAGCACGACCGTGCGGCGGGCGGTGAGGCGGAGGCCTACGGGGTAGGCGGGGCTTTCGGCCATGGTGGGAGGCTCCTCGCGAGGCGGGGGGATCGTGCCGGCCGCTGCGGCGATGGAGCGGCTCTGCTGTTCTGACGTGCGGGTTCAGTATGGCTGGGGCGCGGCGGGATCGTTCCCCCAGCCCGCCCTTCCTGATGAGGCCGAGGCCTAGCGCCGGGCCGTCGGCCGTACGGTGCCGTGGGCAGGCGCGGGTGGGGTTGTGGGCAGGCGTTCCGCCGTGCGGAACGCCGCAAGCCGCAGATCCACACCTCGGGCATGCCCGAGATCGACGGCGCGCCCGGCGGCACCCTGGAG
>NZ_JBFALJ010000017.1:0-194447 GCF_040660195.1 Streptomyces sp. NPDC050147
CCGAAGCCCGGCTCCAGCGGCTCGATCACGAACCGGGAGCGGAATTCGTCGACGACCTCTTCGGTCAACGAGGGACGCTGAGCGATCAGCATGAAAAATTTCCTCCAGTGTTCGGCGCCCGCTATTTGACGCCGTGGACAATGCACAGGGTAACGGGTTGCACAGTCTCACCTGGCGGTCTGGGGTCGGGACTCGACAGGCGGCCTTGGTGCGGATCAGAAATCGGCGGACTCACGTCAGGCGGCAGTAGGCGTTTCGACGTGCCGGGGCAGACGACACGCCCGGCGCCGCCGACGTGAGCGAGAACGTGGGTCAAGCCTGTCACGACCGTCGGCGGGCCCTGTTTCAGGGGTCCCCGGGTCCGGCGCAGGTAGCGCTCGCATCCCAGGTCAGACCCGTGACGCCGGCGTAGCTCTGCTCGGCACGGTCTTCTCCACCGAGGCAGGGCCGGACCCGGTCTCGACGCCGAGTGGCAGGATACCGATGCCCTGTTCAACGTCTCGGCGGCAGCCGGTGCAGCGTCACGTCGTGCAGGGCGCCGTCAGAGACGGTCAGGGTGAGGAACGTGCAGTACGGCTGACGTCTGCGGTCGGTGGGCGAACCGGGGTTGAGCAGCCGCAGGCCGCCTGGGGCCGCGGAATCCCAGGGAATGTGGCTGTGGCCGAAGATGAGCACGTCCAAGTCCGGGAAACGTTCGGCGCATCGGCGCTCACGGCCGGTGGCCGCCCCGGTCTCGTGCACGACACCGAACCGCACGCCATCCAGCTCCGCGCGGGCTACTTCGGGGATACGCCGACGGAGTGGTGGACCGTCGTTGTTGCCGAACACGCCGATCAGCCGACGCGACCTGGATTCGAACAGATCGAGCGTGGCCTCATCTGTCCAGTCCCCGGCGTGGATCACCACGTCGGCCTCGTCGATGCCCGTCAAGAGCGCCTCGGGCAGGACCTTCGCCCGCGTCGGCACATGCGTGTCAGAGGTCAGCAGCAGCCGCATGGAGCCAGCGTAGGCCGACTCGTGCCCAGTCGGCCTCTGGCCTCGCCGAACAGCCCGGCATCAAGCAGTGCGCCTCGCCGGGTGCGCCAGATCCGGACCTTGAGACCCGAGGCTACTGGCCAGCGGCCCCGCGCTCCTGCCGTTCCTCTCACCTCTCCGAGGGGAACTTGGCGGTGAGGTAGGCCGACAGCTGCCCCGGTGCGTCCTCCTGGAGGAGGTGACCCGCCCCCTCGATCCAGTGCAGCTCGGCGTGAGGGATGCGCTCGTGCAGCCACGTGGCGTACTCCGGGGGGAGGATGCGGTCCTCCCGGCCCCAAATGAGGCGTACCGGCAGCGACATCCCGCCCAGCAGCTTCTCGTACGCGGCGGTGTCCGCCTGCCTGATCTGGCTGTACTGGCGGTAGAACGCGGCCTGCCCCTCGGCCCCGCGCCACGGCGCGAGGAACGCGTCGAGGACTTCCGGCCGGAAGCCGATGTGCGTCGCGTGCCGCATATGGCCGGCGACCAGTGCTTCGTGAGCGTAGTCCGGAAGCTTTTGGAAGACGTCCGCGTGCTCCAGGATGAGTCGGAAGAGCCCTCGCTCCCACTCTCCGCCGCTCACCGCGTCGAAGAGAGTCAGGTCCCGGTAGCTTCTCTCCTCCAGCAGCAGCGTGCGCAGTGCCACGGCCCCGCCGATGTCGTGGGCGACGACGCTGGGGCAGGACAACTCCCAGTGGTCGAGGAGCCGGGCGAAGGTCCTCGCGTGGGCCGCCAGGCTGAGGTCTTGGCCCTCGCGCTGGTCTGACTGGCCGAAGCCGAGATGGTCGAAGACAAAGACCGTGCGGGTACGGGCGAGTGCCGGCGCGATGTCCCGCCAGAGAAAGGAGGAGTACGGGGTGCCGTGCACCAGCACGACCGGGTCTCCGCTGCCGAAGGCCCTCCAGCGCACCATGCCCTCGGACGTCTCGAACTCCTCGCCAAGTGACCAGTTCACCCTTGATCTCCCTCGCTGCGACATGACCGGAACCCTTCACCAAAAGCATGGCTGATGCCGCCCACAGGAGAGTGCGAGTGCCTCGACAAGCGACGTCCCCCTGCTCATACACCGTTCCGCAGTTCTCATGACCAGCCGTCAACGGCTGTCGCCTCACCGTGGGTGAGGCGAGTGGCGCCGTCGGGCGTGTAGCCATCGGGGCGGTCCAGCAGGCCCGTCAGGCGATCGCGACGCCGCGCAGCAGCAGCAACGCCACATCTACGATCGCCACCGCGACGGCGGCCACGAACGCAGCCCGCTCCCAGCGGCGTCCCAGCACCGTCCCTGCCACCGCGATCAGGCCGACCAGCGTGAGCGCCGTGACTCCCCAGCTGCCGGGGGGCCCGGCGGGACCCAGCGTCAGAACCGCGGACGCGATCACCAGCGGAACAGGCAGCAACAGGCGCGCGCGGTCCGGGCCGATCCGCTGCGGCCATCCTCGTACGCCCATCGACAGATCCGAGCGGATGTCCGGCAGTACGTCCCCCAGATGGGACCCGACCCCCAGCAACGCCCCGGCGGTGACGACCCACCAGGCAGGCCAAGACCGCTCCGGCAGCCCCAGCGTCACGAACGCCGGGAGTGCGGCAAAGCCCAGCGCGTACGGTGCCCACGACCATGCTGTCGCCTTGAGGCGCAGGTTGTACGCCCACGCCCCCGCTACTCCGGCCAGGTGAATGGCTCCTGCCCACAGGCCGCAGGCGAGCGACAGGGGCACGCACAGCGCCAGCGCGACATGCGCGGCTGCCCACACCTCCGTCGCCCGAACCGCGCCGTCCACGACGGGTTTGCCGCAGCGGCCCGCAGCGGTGTCCCGGCGCGCGTCGAACGCGTCGTTGCACCAGCCGACGGACAACTGCCCGGTCAGGACGGCGGCGGCGGTCAGGGCCGAACGCGCCGGGCCCTGTCCGGCGGTGACGGCCAAGGCAGTGATCAAGGCGGTGACCGCCACGACAGGACCCGGGTGGCACGCGCCGGCCAGGCCACCCGCCCGGCCGCCCCACCTGCCGGCCGGGCGAGCCGTCGATCGCTCGGGAGTGCCCACCCGGCCGAGCGTAGGTGGCCCGCCACCGGCCAACCCGATCACGCGGCCCGGCCGAGCCCCCGGATGGGCGATCCATGGTGCGCAAGCTCTGGATCGTGGAACAGGTGCAGAGCAGCACTCCAGTCGGAACATCGGACAGGAAAGCCATGACGCGGATCGCCGCCGTTCGCGGTGCCCTTGCACCGCACCGCTACGCCCAGTCCGAGATCACCGACATAGTGGCCCGCACCTGCCTGCCCGAGAATGGCGACCGCCGCGTCCTGGACCGGTTGCACCGCAGCGCGCAGGTCCGCTCGCGCCACATGACGCTGCCGCTCCAGCGGTACGCGGAGTTGGACGGATTCGGCTCTGCCAACGACGTATTCGTCGAAGCCGCCCCCGGCCTGGGGGCCAGAGTCGTCCGGGACGCGCTGCACACGGCCGGCATGAGCCCAACCGACGTGGACCTGCTGATCTACACCTCCATCACCGGCATCGCCACACCGTCGATCGACGCACGGCTGGTCGGCCGCCTGGGACTGCGGCCGGACGTGAAGAGACTTCCCCTCTTCGGCCTGGGCTGTGCCGGCGGCGCCGGCGGCCTGGCCCGGATGCACGACTATCTGCTGGGCCGGCCCGACGACGTGGCGGTCCTGCTGTCGGTCGAGCTGTGCTCGCTCACCTTCCAGCGGAACGACGCTTCCATGGCCAACTTGGTCGCCACCGGGCTGTTCGGCGACGGCGCCGCCGCGGTCATCGCCTGCGGCGCGGACCGTCCGGACGAAAACGCCGGCCCGACGATCGTGGACACCCGTGCCCATCTGTATCCGGACACCGGGCGCGTCATGGGCTGGGACATCAAGGACTCCGGCTTTCAGGTCGTCCTCGACCCGACGGTTCCCGACGTGGTGCGCCGTCACCTCGCCGACGACGTGGCGGGCTTCCTCGCCGACCACGGCCTGAAGCCGAAGGACGTGACCGCCTGGGTGTGCCATCCCGGTGGCCCCAAGGTCCTGCAGGCGGTCGCCGAGGCCCTGGACCTGCCTGACGGAGCACTCGACGTGACCTGGCGTCACCTGGCCGACGTGGGCAACCTGTCCTCCTCGTCGGTGCTGCACGTACTGCGCGACACCCTGGCCGAACGGCGCCCGCCGCCCGGCACCCCGGGGGTTCTCCTGGCGATGGGTCCCGGCTTCGCCTGCGAACTCGTCCTGCTGCGCTGGTAATTGCTCCGACGTGCGAGAGGTATCGGACACATGATCTGGTACGGCCTGCTGGTGGCCGCCGTCGCTGCCGAGCGCGTCGCCGAGCTCGTCGTCGCCCGCCGCAACGAGCGGTGGAGCATGCTTCGCGGCGCCATCGTGGCCGGGCAGGGCCACTACCCGGCCATGGTCGCCCTCCACACCGGCCTGCTGGTCGCCTGCCCGGCCGAGGCGTGGCTGGCCGACCGGCCGTTCCTACCCTCCCTGGCTTGGCCGATGCTGTTCGTGCTGGCGGCATCCCAGGCGCTGCGATGGTGGTGCATCCACACCCTGGGGCCCCGTTGGAACACCAGGGTCATCGTCGTCCCGGGCCTGCCGTCGGTGAAGGCGGGCCCCTACAGGTGGCGGTGGCTGCGACATCCCAACTACCTGGCCGTCGTGGCCGAAGGCGTCGCCCTGCCCCTGGTGCATACCGCGTGGGCCACCGCGGCCGTGTTCACGGTCCTCAACGCCGCCCTGCTCACCGTGCGCATCCGCTGCGAGAACCGGGCACTGGCCGCCCCGACCACATCCGTTCCCGCATGATCGACGTACTGGTGGCCGGTGGCGGTCCCGCCGGCCTGGCCGCTGCCATCCATGCCGCGCTCAACGGCTTTGAGACCGTGGTCGTCGAACCCCGGACAGGGCCGGTGGACAAGGCCTGTGGAGAAGGTGTCATGCCCGGCGGCGTCGCCGCGCTCCACGCACTGGGCGTCGATGTCACCGGCCGCGAACTGCGGGGCATCCGCTACGTGGACGGCTCGGCCCGCGCCGAGGCGTCCTTCCGCGGCAGCGGCGGGCTGGGGATTCGCCGTACGACACTGCACCGCGCATTGCACCAGCGTGCTCTCGGCCTCGGCGTGCGCATGGTTCGCGGCAAGGTCGGCGACGTACATCAGAGCGCGGAATCGGTCACCGCCGCCGGGGTCACGGCCCGTTGGCTGATCGCCGCCGACGGCCTGCACTCCCCGGTGCGACGTGGTCTGGCGTTGGAACTGCCGGGCAGCCCTCACCGCCGTTACGGACTGCGCCGGCACTACCGCGTCGAGCCATGGACCGACTTCGTGGAGGTCCACTGGTCGCGTCACGGCGAGGCCTACGTGACTCCGGTCGGCGACGACCTGGTGGGTGTCGCCGTGCTCAGCCGTACCCGCCGTGGATTCGACGCCCATCTGGCCGACTTCCCCGCGCTCGCCGCATCGCTGCGCGGCCCCGTCGCGACAGATGTACGCGGAGCCGGTCCGCTGCGCCAGAGAGTGCAGAGCCGGGTCGCCGGACGCGTACTGCTCGTCGGTGACGCCGCCGGTTACCTGGATGCCCTCACGGGTGAGGGCATCGCCCTCGGGTTGGCGACGGCCCGAGCCGCCGTCCACGCCCTGGCTGCCGGACAGCCGGGGGAGTACGAGCGTGCCTGGACTCTGCTGACCCGGCGCCACCGGCTCCTGACCGGGGCCCTGCTGGCCGCGAGCCGGCGTTCCGGCACCTCCCGGCTCATCGTCCCCGCGGCTGCCCGGATGCCCTCGGTGTTCACAGCCACGGTCCGCGCACTGCAGTAGCCACCGGCCTCCCAGGTGTCGGCGGTGGCCCCGGCTGAGCGTGGTTCGGTGGAAGTCCTCGACGCGCGCCGCGACCACCTCCGCGGTCGGCCGGGTGGCAGTCGCGGTGGCGCGCCGGGCTACTGTCCGGACTCGGGGTGACCGCCCTCGATCTCGTCCCGCACACCCTGGGCCTCATCCTTCGCCCCGTTCTCGGGCCGCCCGGTGTTCTCCTGCGCCTCATTGTCGGAGGTGCCCCTTCCGGTCCTGTCCCTGTTCGCAGGTTCGTTGGTCTCGTCCTCGGACTGATTTTCTTCACCCATGGTGGGCTCCCTTCTTTATGGCAGGGTCCTTGGTCACAGCCTCAGCCGCGAGCGGAGCCCGGCTCACGCGTCGCCTTTCTACGGCCTCGGGTACCCCGTGGCGGGCGACCACGCTCCTCACGCTGGCCAACCGGGTCGGCGGCTGTGGTGGGACCGCCGCTCAGCGCCCGTGCGCAGACTTCCCCCCGCCCGATCCGCGGCGTGCGGGTCCGGGGAATCCCCCTTGAGGCAACCGATGGGCGACGGAGTACGTCTCCAAGATCGAAGTAGGACACGGGGATGGACACGAGAGGATCAGAAGGTGGAAGAGGCTGCGAGTTCTACGGTGGTGCGAGTCCTGAAGGGTGTGGGCTGGCTGGCGGTCAACGTGGTCGGCACAGTGGGCGACATGCTCGCCACCCACGTCCCGTGGAACAAGCGGAGCCGGCGGTCCTCCTCGAACGGATAGCGCTGCCGCGGAAAGGCATCGCGCCGTCCAGAGGCCGGGGGCGGACAGTCCCCCGGTCGACAACCGTGTGCGGCCGGCCAATCGGCACCTGCCGACGGCACTGGTGCACGTATACGTGGGGGTGTGGGCCCCGCTGACAGCGGTGCCCACTCGCACGGCGCAGGCTGCATCCGCTACAGCCCATGGTTGGCGCCGGCCCGCCGCGGCGACGCCGGAGGCGGTGCCGGCCACTGGCCTGCCCAGGCAGGCGCTGCCACTCACCCCCGGATAACCCGATACCTTCAAGTGGATCACTGGGGCGTATCAGTCGCGCCGAGACAGTAGTTGACGTGGAGGATGAATGCGCAAGACGGTCACTGGCATAGCCCTGGTCACGACTGCCGTGCTACTGGCGGGGTGCGGCGGCGACGGCGGGGGCGAAGACACGAAAGGCGACCAACACAGCAACGGCGCGCCCGCTACGCCGAAGGAGAAGACCAGCAAGTGGGGAGCGCCCCAGTCCTTTGAAGTGACACTGGAGGTCACGGGCAAGGGCAAGCCGTCGCTGGGATGGATGGCGGACACCAATCACTTCGAGAATCAGGTCACTCTGCCCTGGACGAAGACGGTCAAGGTCACCCTGGAGGGGGCCGAGCTGAAGGTCGGCAGGCTGCTGGCCCTTACCCCTCAAGGCGTCCCGGGCACCGATGGGTTGACGTACGGGTTCCCTCCCTGCGCCATCAAGGTCGACGGGAAGACCGTTGAGAAGAATGCAGGCGGGAAAAAGGGCGGCTGCAAGTACCAGCTGAAGGCCTCCTAGCGGGCGTGCCTCGGCCGGTGCTGCTTGCCCTACCGGGGGCCGCGCGAATCGTGTGCTCGGCCGTGTCGCCGGGGAAGATGCGGAGCTTCCCGGTGAACTTCCGTACGGCTGTGTCGTCGATCCGGGTGGTCAACGCCCGTTCCCAGATTGGGAACGGGCTGGGGACGAAGACTCTGCACGAGCTGGGCGACGACCGTGCCCTGAGCCGGTTCCCGGCCGCCGAGGAGCTGTTCCTCGTGCTGGAACACGCACAGAGATGGGGCGACAAGCTGGCACAGCCGGAAAACAGCCCGGTCAACGTGATCGGGGAGGCCGCGGTGCTGCGCGCGATGTTGTGGCAGTACCTGCGCGAACAGGCCGACGCCGGGCAGCTGAAGGCAATCGAGACCGGCCGGGCCGCCGGCGTGCCCTGGCACCACTTCACCGAAGCGCTCTGCGTCACCTCCAAACAAGGCGCCTACCAGAAGGCCCGACGGCTGAAGGCCGAGGACGTCCGCGAGCCCGGCGAACGCCGAGCGCCCGAGGTCGCCCGCTAGCACGAAGACCGCACGGCCGCCGAGCAACGGGCCGAGCGGGCCTTGCTCCTCGTGCAGGAACGGCGCTTCCCCGTCGCCCGGCGGATCGCTCAACTCCTCCTGGAACATTGCGACGGCATCGTCATGGACGGCTGGGCCTCGTACTGGATCGGAGAGATCGCCGAGACGATCGACGACCGCGACAGCCCGGACAAGCGAGGACGGTTCACCGGATGGCTGGAGAGCTTCGTCCGAGCCGTCCGCGGACACGCTCGTGAACGCAACCAGCCCTCCACTACCACCGAGGCGGCCCGCCAGGCCCTCGCCATGGCCACCGAGTTCGCGTTCCAGGAACGCTCTGACGCACCGTGATGCGCGTGGTCGTCTCCGTCTGTGGGCGTTGACCGTGTACGTCGTGTCCTGGGGTGTGGCCGTGCTCGTTCAGCTTCTGATGCCTCAGGTACCGGAGGGCGCCCTGGGCAGGGAGGCCCGCAACCGGGATTATGGGCGAGCTGGACACGGCGATCGCCCATGGGGAGTGACAGCTGATGAGAGCGTGTGTGGTCGGGGCCGGCCCCGGGGGGATCGTCACCGCCAAGGTGCTGCTGGAGAACGGCTTCGACGTCACGGTCTTCGACAAGTACCAGCAGGTCGGCGGGATCTGGTCATCAGAGGGCTGCTACGACGGGCTGGCCAACCAGTCCGCGCTCCGCATCTTCGAGTTCGCGGACCTGCCCAACCGCTTGCACTTCGCCAGCGCGGTGGACACGCAACGCTACCTGGAGAACTACGCCGAGATCTTCGGTGTACTGGACCGCGTCCGGCCCGGTACCGAGGTGATCTCCATCCGGCCGGTGGAGGGACCCGGGCGGGTGGGCGCCTGCGGCTGGTCGGTCGACTCCCGGCCCACCGGGGACAAGGCGGCGGACGTTCATCGCGAGACATTCGACTATGTCGTTGTCGCCAGCGGGGCTCATCATCATCCCCAACTGCCCGAGCTGCCCGGGCGCGAGTCGTTCCGCGGGACCGTGCTGCACTCCAACGAGGTGCGGGCCGGGACATTCGCCGGCCGGCGCGTGGTCGTCGTGGGCGGCGGCAAGTCCGCATTGGACCTGATCACCCGCGCCGCACACGAGGCGGCCTCGGCCACGATCGTGCAGCGCAAGGTGAACTGGATGATCCCCGAGCGGTTCCTGCTCGGTCTGGTCGGCTACAAGTGGATCCTGTTCACCCGGTTCGGTGAGGCGCTCCTGCCCCGCTACCACGATCCGGCCTGCGTCCGTCCGATCGACCGCATCGACGAGCGGGTCAAGCGGGCTCTGTGGTGGCTCATCACCCGCGACGTGCTGCTTTCCACCGGGCTGTACCGGCTGCCGAGGCAGCTGCGGCCCGCTCACGCGCTCCCCTTCCATCTGGCCCACGCGGGAGTGATGCCACGCGGCTACGCGCGGGCCGTGCGCCGCGGCCTGATCGCCCCCAAGGTCAGTGCCGTCGAGGCGTATACCGACAAGGGGCTGCGACTGGCGACCGGCGAGGAAGTGGCGGCGGATGTCATCGTGTTCGCCACGGGGCACCATAAAGTCTTCCCGTTCCTGGACTCGAGCGTGCGCGTGCACGATGACGACGGGCGGCTGCGGCTCTACCGAGGCATCGTGCCACCCGGCGCCGACCGGCTGGGGTTCGTCGGTTTCCGGCAGGTCTTCAACAACATCATGGGAATGGAACTCACCGCGCACTGGCTGACCAGCCATTTCCGGGCGACGCTGCGCACCACCCCGGGCGAGCAGGGGATGCGGGAGGCCATCGACGCTCGCCTGGCCTGGCAGGAGCAGGTACTGCCAGGCTCCGGCGGCTACGACTTCGGCCCCTACGACATCCACTGCGCGGACGAACTCCTGCATGACATGGGGTTGCCATCCCGCCGCGCCGACAACCTGCTGGCCGAATACCTGCTTCCCGGCGGAGTGGCACGCCGCTACGCGGGCCTGACTCGATCGAGTTCGGCGAAATGAATGCAGAGCATGAGCGGCCCGACGCTCGACGAGCCCCGCTGACCTGCCGAGGAACGCCCACAAGTGTGGGTTAACGGCGCCTGCTTCGGCTGAGTCGACTGGGTTCGTTGTCAAACGCCTGGGTTGGATGGCAAAGGACAGCCGCCGCCGGACACGCTCCGGTCGCTGACGCACTTCGCGTATTCCGTCACCTCGTGAACCGCATTTCGTCCCTACCCTCCACATGGGTGGTCGGGCCCCTCGTATAGTTCAGCCCCCAGGGGTGTCGGGTGAGGCTTCATTTCGTCTGCCGTCAGTGGCTCGAACCGATTGGCCGCCCGGCACCCCACGACGACTCGGCCGCCAATTGGGATGTGCGAGCAAGAATGCTGTGTAGGGACGCGTCGGCGAAGTCGTCTGTGGGCAACCAAGTATGCGACGATTTCCGGAGGCGCAATGAGCCGGATTTGGGCCGGAGTGGACGCCGGCAAGACCCATCACCACTGTGTCGTCATCAACGAAGACGGCACCAAGATGCTTTCCCGTCGAGTCAGCAATGACGAGCCGGAGCTGCTCCAACTTGTTGCCGATGTGCTCGCCATCAGTGACGACATCACTTGGGCAGTAGACCTGGCCGACGGCGGAGCCGCCCTGGTCATCATGCTCTTGATCAACCACGACCAGGAACTGCTCTACATCCCGGGTCGCACCGTGAACCGCGCAGCTGGTGCTTACCGCGGTGAAGGAAAAACCGATGCCCGCGACGCCGCGATCATCGCGGACCAGGCGCGCATGCGGCGCGATCTGCTCCCCTTACGGCCTGGGGACGAAGTTGTTGCCGAGCTCAAGATTCTCACCTCGCGCCGCACAGATCTGGGCTGTGACCGCACCCGCACCATCAACCGTCTCCGTGCACAACTGACCGGCATCTTCCCGGCTCTGGAACGCGCTTTGGACATGACCCTCGCCGGGCCGCTGACCTTGCTGTCCGGCTACCAGACGCCGAGTGCACTACAGCGCCTCGGGCCCCGCCGCCTCGAGGCTTGGCTACGGAACCGCAAGGTGCGTAACGCCGCCCAACTCGCGACTGCGGCCACGGCCGCTGCCGAGCGTCAGCATGTCGTGCTTCCTGCCGAAGAGCTCGCGGCGCAGTTGGTTCGCACGCTGGCGCAGGAAGTGACGTCCCTCAACGCGCAGCTCGCAGAAGTCGACAGGCTCATCGAGTCTCGGTTTCGCGAGCACAAGTACGCCGAAGTGATTCTCAGCATGCCAGGTATCGGACCGGTGCGGGCCCCTTCCCGATGACCACCCTTGCGTCGTCACTACCGCCAGGCAGCATGTCAGCCAACGCCGAGCCGGGAATGTACGACACCGCGATCATTGCGGCATTTCTCTCTGATCCGGGTCTGTTCTCGGTTACGGCCCCGATACGAGCTCCGCCGCACATATGGCTTGTTCACTCGCGGTTCGTGCCGTCCCTTACGCCAGTCAGACAGACAGAGGCTAGGATCACGGCGTGATCACGGCCTGGTCTCCTTCCCGCGTACTGCGGAGTCGCTCAACCGCGATTCCGCTGCGCCTGCTGGGCCTTGGCCTGATCCTCTTCGGCCTTCTGTATGCGCACGCGGCCAGCCCCGAGAGCACGGCGCGTCACCTCGCATCAGGCAGCGTGACCTCGGCGGCCATCGTCGGCCACGTTGAACTCGGGCCGGAGCAGCCTGTTGCGACTGCCACGCGGGATGCGACCGAAGCGCCGGTCGATCACCATGGCGGCGACGGCCACGGGCGGCAGAGCTCCCTCGACGAATGCGGACTCGGTCAGCCGGCACAGGGCCCCGTGCTCGGGCTGCCGTGCCTCACTTCGCTGGGTTCGGCGGCGGAAACCGTGGTGCCGCCGCTCGTGCACGTCCGCCCCTCAGCCGTGCGGGGCTTCGTCGTTCCGATACCGCACGCGGCGGAGTCTCCAGTTCTACGTATCTAGGTCAGCGCCCCCTTCTCCATCGGCCGACGCCTCGCTGAGGCCGGCCGACGCGGCCCGAGGCCGTCGTCGTGCCTCCTCCCGTCGACCGGTGCCCGGCGTCTGACCTTCCCTTGTGTGCGCCCTGCTGCGGCGGCTCGGGGATGGTTTCGACGGCTTGTCACCACCCCCACCCATCGCTGCCCTGCCCTGGACGATCCGGCAGGGGCAGCCGCCGCACGGAGGATCTGTGCCGCCTTGCTCTGCTGAACTGATGTCCCCTTCCGCGCGGGCGTGTTCGCCCCTGGGGAGTTGGGCCGTGTCGCGAGCCCAGGTGCTGTGGAAGCGCCGACTCGTATGGACCGCGGTGACCGTTCTTCTGCTCACTCTGGTGCGGTGCGCCGCCGAGACGGCGCACGCCGGTGAGCAGTCGAAGGGCCACCTCGGTGCCCTGTCGCGCACACTCACCCCGCCCGAGGAGCGGCGCACGACGGAAGTGCTCGACGGGCCCGAGTCACCGGCCGACTGCTCCGTCTCCGATCCCGGAACCGCCGGAACCGCTCCTGCTCCCGTACGCGGTCTGCCGTACGCGAGCGCGCTCGAGAACCCGTCAACCTCCGTCACACCCCCCATCGCTGAGCACTTCGGTGCTGCGCGCAGCCGGATACCGGATGGCGGCCGGACCAGGCCGGCCGTCCTGTGCAGGTGGCTGATCTAGGAGCCGCCTTCGCGGTCGGCCGTAGTCGATCCGCCGCGCCGCTCGCCCGACAGGTGGGCGGTGCGAGACGAGCACCCGCGCAGCTTCTACAGCGAAATGAGAGCGAATCAGATGCACTCTCTGACCACGAGTGGCTTCACTCCTGCCGGATCCGGCCTTCCAGGGCTGGTCGGCAACACCCCCGTCCTTCGGGTGGCCCAGCCGTTCACCACGCCCGACCGCGGCTTCTGGGCCAAGTTGGAGGGATTCAACCCGGGTGGCATCAAGGACCGCCCGGCCTTGTTCATGGTCGAACGGGCCCGCGCCCGCGGCGAGTTGCTGCCGGGCCGCCCGATCGTCGAGTCGACGAGTGGCACCTTGGGGCTCGGGCTCGCCCTGGCCGGGATGGTCTACGGGCATCCCGTCACTCTCGTCACCGACCCGGGTCTGGAGCCGTCCATGACCCGTCTCCTTTCCGCGTACGGCGCCACCGTCGACATGGTGCCCGAACCACACCCCGCCGGAGGCTGGCAGCAGGCCCGCCAGGACCGGGTCGTCGAACTGCTCGCGCGGGAGCCCGGAGCATGGTGCCCCGACCAGTACGGCAACCCCGACAACGTCTCCGCCTACACTCCGCTCGGCCTCGAACTCGCCTCCCAGATCGGCCACATCGACGTACTCGTCTGCAGCGTCGGCACCGGAGGCCACTCCGCGGGCATCTCACGGGCACTGCGCCAGCTGTACCCGGACATGCGCCTTGTGGGCGTGGACACCGTCGGCTCGACCATCTTCGGGCAGCCCGCCCGGCCCAGGCTCATGCGGGGGCTCGGATCCAGCATCTACCCGCGCAACGTCGCGTACGAGAACTTCAGCGAGGTGCACTGGGTGGCGCCGGCCGAATCCGTGTGGACGTGCAGGCAGTTGGCGACCTCGCACTACGCCACGGGCGGCTGGAGCGTCGGCGCGGTCGCGCTCGTGGCCGGGTGGCTGGCACGAACGCGGCCTCGGGACACGCGGATCGTCGCGATCTTCCCCGACGGGCCTCAGCGCTATCTGGAAACCATCTACGACGACCAGTACTGCGCCGAGAAGGGGCTGTTGGGAGTGGCCCCGGCTCCCGAACCGGAGGTGGTGCACCGCCCCGACGAGAAGGAAGTGACCCGCTGGACCCGCTGCGCCGTGGTCGCGGATCCGCTCTCCTTGCCGGCTAGGACCGACGATCTCGAAGGCGGGGACCGGTGAAGGGCACGATCGCGCAAGTGCGCTCCTACGACCGGAGCGTGCAACTCCTGTTCGCCAACCAGTTCACCATCAACCTCGGCTTCTACATGCTGATGCCGTATCTGGCGCAGCACCTGTCCGGGTCGCTCGGCCTCGCGGGCTGGATGGTCGGGCTCGTCCTGGGGGTACGGAACTTCAGCCAGCAAGGCATGTTCCTCATCGGCGGCACCCTCGCCGACCGGTTCGGCTACAAGCCGCTCATCGTCGCCGGCTGTGTTCTGCGCACGGTCGGATTCGCGACACTCGGTCTGGTCGACTCGGTCGCGTCGCTGATCGCAGCCTCAGCGGCCACCGGCTTCGCCGGCGCGCTGTTCAACCCCGCCGTACGGGCCTACCTCGCGGCGGACGCGGGTGAGCGCAGGGTCGAGGCATTCGCCCTGTTCAACGTCTTCTACCAGGCGGGCATCCTGCTCGGCCCGCTCATCGGGATGCTGCTCACCGGAGTCGACTTCCGTGTCACCTGCCTGGTTTCGGCAACGATCTTCGGTCTGCTGAGCGTGGTGCAGATCCGCGCGCTGCCCGCCCGCAGGGGCGACGATCGCGCAGATGACGGCGCCGGTGAGCGGGAGAGCGTACTGGCGCAGTGGCGCGGCGTCATCGCCAACCGGGCGTTCCTGCTCTTCTCCACCGCGATGATCGGCTCGTACGTCCTCTCCTTCCAGGTCTATCTCGCGCTGCCGCTCGAAGTACGGCGCCTGGGCGGCGACGGCGAGTTCGGCACCGTCGCCGTGGCACTGCTGTTCGCCGCCTCCGGACTGACCACGATTGTCTGCCAAACCCGGGTGACGGCCTGGTGCAAGGAGCACTTGGAACCCGGCCGCGCCCTGACCTGGGGCCTGCTGATCATGGGAGCGGCGTTCACACCTCTCCTGGCCGCAACGGCCGTGCCGGTGCCGGACGAAGGCGTCGGCCTGCGGCTGCTCACCGCCGCACCGCCCACGCTGGCCGCACTCATGCTGGCCCTGGGCACGATGATCGCGTACCCCTTCGAGATGGACACCATCGTCCGGCTCTCGGGCGACCGCCTCGTCGCCACCCACTACGGCCTTTACAACACCATCTGCGGTATCGGCATCACCCTCGGCAACCTGCTCACCGGCGCAGCCCTCGACGCTGCCCGGGCCGCCGGAATGTCCGCGCTGCCCTGGCTCGCGCTGCTCGGCCTCGGCCTGGCCTGCTCGGCGTCCCTCTACGGGCTGCACCGGACCGGACGCCTGACACGCCCCGCTCCCGAGCCGAAGCCCGCGACGGTCTGACCGATTCCGCACACAACCGGTGGGGGCGGGGGCAACCCAGTCGCCCGTCCCCACTTCGAGTGCGCCCGAATTCGTGGAGACCCCATGCCGAACCATGAGCTTTTCATACCCTAGGGGGGTATGTTAGGTTCCCGCTCAAGATACCCCACCGGGGTATCAGGACGAGGGGATGGGATCATGCCAACAGTCAACCCAAGGCGCTGGTGGGCGTTGCTCGTGCTCGCCGCTGCCCAGTTCATGGTGATCATGGATACCAGCATCATCGGAGTGGCGCTCCCCGAGATGCAACGCGAACTCGGCTTCTCGCAAGGCGAGTTGCAGTGGGTCTTCAACGCCTATGTCATCGCCTTCGGCGGTCTCCTGCTGCTGGGCGGCCGGCTCTCCGACCTCCTGGGTGCCCGCAAGGTCTTCAACGCGGGCTGGGTCGTCCTGATAGCGGGCTCTGTCGTTGCCGCGGCCGCGCAGACAGCCTGGGTGGAGGTCGTCGGTCGCGCCGTACAAGGCGTCGGCGGTGCGCTGATCGCGCCCGCCGCCATGACGCTGCTGATGATCCTCTTCGCCCACGACCCAAAGGAGCTGGGCAAGGCGATGGCGCTCTACGGCGCCGCGGCCCCCGCCGGCGGCACGGCGGGAGTCTTCCTGGGCGGTGTGTTCACCGAGTGGCTCAGCTGGCCCTGGATCTTCATCATCTACGTCCCGATCGGCATCGCCACCCTCGCGGCCACCAAGCTGCTGCCCGTCGTCGAGTCCCGCCGCGGCCGAGTGGACGTACTCGGTGCCGCATCCGTCACCGCAGGTCTGGCCCTCGCGGTGTTCGCCATCGTCCGTGCGGAGCACGTGGGTTGGGGATCCAGCACCACCGTTCTCCAGCTTGTGGGCGCCGCAGTCCTGCTGGTCCTGTTCTTCGTGATCCAGAAGTCGGCAGGTCAGCCGCTGATGCCGCTCGGCATCTGGCGGGTGCCGCGTCTCGGGTCCGCCAACCTGGCGATGGCGCTGCTCGGCGCCGCATGGATCCCGATGTGGTACTTCCTCAACCTGTACCTGCAGCAGGTGCTCGGCTACGGGGCGTTCGCCTCCGGCGCGGCGCTGCTTCCGATGACCGTGCTCCTGATGATCTTCATGACGGCGATCACCGCGAAGCTGCTCGCCAAGTTCGGCGCCAAGCCCCTGATCGGCGGGGGTCTGCTGGTCCTCGCGGCGGGTTTGCTGTGGCTGTCGGCCGTCGAGCCGACCGGTTCGTTCGTGGTGGACGTCCTGCCCGCGTCACTGGTCGCGGCCCTCGGCATGTCGATGGCGTACATCCCGGCGATGATGGCCGCCATGTCCGGCGCCCCGCAGGAGCAGGCGGGTCTGGCCTCCGGGATCGTCAACACCACCTACCAGGTCGGCTCGGCCCTCGGCCTGGCGGCCCTGACCGCCCTCGCCGCATCTCAGGGCGCGGGGCAGCTGGGTAACCTCCCGGCGCTCACCGACGGCTTCAGCGCGGCGTTCCTTGGTGCCGCCGCGATCGCCGCTGTGGGCGGTCTCATCACCCTGCTTGTGATGCGCGGCGACAAGGCTACGGCCGCCGAACAGCAGGCGTCCGCTGCGCAGTCCACAGAAGAGCAGATCGGCGTGTAGCCGGTGGGCCGCCGGACGACCGCACGCGACCACTGTCAACAGGGGCCGCTCGATGTCTCACCGGACATCGAGCGGCCTCCTTCTGTGGTCGGGTTTACGGCCGAGTTGGCGGACGGCGGACGGTCATGCCCGGGCACGTACTCAAGCGGCAGGACCCGGCAGGCGTAGGGCGGTCCGGTGTCGGTGACTGGGTGCCGGTCATCCCGACTGCGGCGATGGGCGGGACTGGTGGGGATCCACTTCGGTCAGCCTCCCCGTGAGATTCCCACCATCAAGGCTCGCCAAGATACCCCCCCGGGGTATATGGTTCACATCAGCAGCCTGAACGGACGACGCCGAAGGCGCATCACACCCATGGGAGATGTCATGAGGAATCACTCCGGCCACGACCAGGCCGACCACGAGGGCCACGGCGGAGCCCAGCCCGGTGGGCTGTCGGTCTCCGAGCACGGTTACACCCTTGAATTCGACTCGACGATCCTCACCGCCGGCGTGCAGCCGGTCAGCTTCCGGGTGATCGGCCCCGACGGGCAAGCGGTGACCGAGTTCCTTTCGGAGCACGACAGAGAACTGCACTTCATCGCGGTCCGGCGCGACACGGCCGGATTCCAGCACGTGCACCCGGTCATGGACGAGAAGGGCACCTGGAGCGTCGAACTGGCCCTGGAACCGGGGGACTGGCGGTTCTTCACCGACATCCACCCGGTCGGCCACGACGGGACCATGACGCTGGGCATCGACGTCGCGGTCGCCGGGCCGTACGACCCGCGGCCGCTCCCCGAGGCCACCGGAATCGCACACATCGGTGAGTACACCGTCGCGCTCGACGGCGAACTCCTGCCCGGAGAGCCGAGCGAACTGACCCTCACCGTCAGCCGGAACGGCCGCCCCGTCGCCGACCTTCAGCCCTACCTGGCCGCGTACGGGCACCTGGTGGCACTGCGCGTCGGCGACCTGGGCTACCTCCACGTCCACCCGGAGGGCGAACCCGGTGACGGCGCCACCGCACCGGGTCCCGGGATCGCCTTCATGGCGGTCGCGCCCACGGCCGGCACCTACCGCCTGTACCTGGACTTCCAGCACAACGACGTCGTCCGGACGGCCGAGTTCACGGTACGGACCGCCACCGCCGCCCCCAAGCACGCCGAACGCCACCACGGCCACCACGCACACCACTGACCGCATGAACGCACGTACGCCACATCGAAGGAGCGTCATGCCCCGCCTGACCCGACTCACGCCCGACACGGCGGTCGGCGCCTCGCGCGACCTCCTCGCCGACCTGGTCTCCCGCCATGGCCAGATCGGTGACATGGTCTCCACGATGGCGCACTCGCCGGCCGTACTCGGCGGCTACCTCCAGCTCAGCCGGGCCATGGGACGAGCCAAACTCGACCGCAAGACCAGCGAACGGATCTCGATCGCCGTCCAAACCCTGCAGGGATGCGGACTGTGCCTCGACTCGCATGTGAGTGCCGCCCGCGCCCTGGGAGTCGACGAGCAAGAGATCGAACTGGCCCACGCGGGCACCTCGGCCGATCCCGCGATCGCGGCGATCATCACCCTCGCCCTCCAGATCTATCGCGAGCCGACGTCGATCACCGACGAGCAGGTCACCGCGCTGCGGGACCACGGCTACAGCGACCGCGCGATAGCCGACGTCGTCGGCGTCGTCGCACTCAACACCCTCACCGGCGCCTTCAACCTCCTCGCCGGTCTCACACCGGGGAGCGACACCGGTGCGTAGAGACACCCCCGCCTGTACTCGAGGGGCACGGACTCCGCCCCGGGGCCGTGCCCCACCGCATGGACACGGAAGGAACCCGCCATGCGACTGTTCGCCATCCGCGACTACCGCCGCCTGTTCAGCGCCCAGGTCATCGCTCTGTTCGGCACCGGGCTGACCACCGTGGCCCTCGGGCTGCTCGCCTACGACCTCGCAGGACCGCGCGCAGGCATGGTCCTCGGCACGGCCCTGACCATCAAGATGGTCATGTACGTGGTCATAGCCCCGCTGGCTGCTGCGTACGTCGACCGGCTCCCCAGGAGAACTCTCCTGGTCCTCCTCGACGTGGTCCGCGGTGCGGTGGTCCTGGCACTGCCGCTGGTCACCGAGGTCTGGCACATCTACGTCCTGATCGGCCTGCTCCAGGCCGGATCCGCGGCGTTCACCCCGACGTTCCAGGCCGTCATCCCCGACATCGTCACCGACGAGACCGACTACACGCGTGCCCTGTCCGCCTCGCAGGTCGCCTCGACCATGGAGAGCCTGCTCAGCCCCGTGTTCGCAGCCGTCGCACTGACGTTCATGAGCTTCGACCGTCTGTTCCTGGGCACCTCCGCCGGATTTCTCGTCTCGGCCCTGCTCGTCCTGGCGACGCGCATCCCGGACGCCCGCCCCAGTAGCCATACGAAGGCATGGGACAAGGCGGCAGCGGGGATCAGGGCCTTCCTCATGACGCCGCGGCTGCGCGGCGTCATGGCGCTCAACCTCGTGGTCGCGGCGGCAGGGTCGATCGTCGTCGTCAACACCGTCAACTACGTCCGTGACGAGCTCGGCGGCTCGCAGTCGAACGTCGCCTGGATGCTCGCCGCCTCCGGCACGGGGACCCTCCTGGCAGCCCTCGTACTGCCCCGCGTTCTCGACCGGATCGCCGCCCGCACGGTCATGATGACCGGCGCCGGAGTCCTGGTCGGCGGCGTGACCGCCGCGGTGACGCTCATCGCGGCCGGCCTGGCCAGCTGGACCGGTACGGCGATCATCTGGACCGTGATCGGCTTCGGCATGGCACTGATCATCACGCCGACCGGCAAGGTCCTGCGCGCCTCCGTCGCACGGAACGCGATCCCCGAGGCATTCGCGGCCCAGTTCTCCCTCTCCCACCTGGCCTGGCTGATCACCTATCCCGTCGCGGGATGGCTCGGCACGACCGCCGGTTTAACCCTCGCCTGGTCCGTCCTTGCGCTCCTGGCCGGAGCGGGAGCGATCGGTGCCCTCCTCCTGTGGCCGCGCCACGACGGACGTGGAGCCATGACCAGCCCCGTGACACCCGCCGGGCACGCGGCGAGCACGGACCGGTCCACCCTGTCCAAGGCAGCGTGAAGCGCCGTGTACATCGCTCCGACTGCCTGCGTCCTGCAGTCCTGACCGCGGCTCGGTGACGGGACGCCCAGCTGGTGCGCTGACCGAATGGAACCCTCCTCTGGCCCGGCCCGATGGCCAAAGGAGGGTTGCGAGCCGGGTCATCGGCTCCCGAACGGGTTGCCGTGACCGCTCGGGTCAGCGCATGAACTTGCTGCAGTCGTCCTTGTCCATCCAACGGTGCGAGCTGATCCTGTTGTCCGCGACGTAGCCGGTGGAGAACCTGTCGAAGCCGTAGTCGTCGCCGCCGTCGACGAGGGTGGAGGCGTACTTCTCCTGCTGGGTGAGGCAGATGTGTCCGCCGCTGTAACCGGTAAGCCGGTAGAACGCGACAGCGAGGCCGGACGACCCCTTGTTCAGGAGCGATGTCGCGCGGTTCTCGTCATCGCCCTGGAACCCGCCCGTACTGTTGCCCCAGTCGGAGTCCACGCCCGACGACCTGCCGAGGTAACCCTCACACTGGTCGTTCCAGTAGGCGTACATGTAGCCGATGGTCGCGTCGCCGTAGTTGTCGGAACAGGTCCGGGCGGCCGGTGCGGCGGCTGAAGCGTCGGCCTGCGCGGCGCCTGCGGGGACCAGCATCCCGAGCGTCGCGAGGCCCAGGGTCGCTGCTGTGGCCAGGGTCTTGCGCATGTTGCATCACTCCTTGTACGTGGGTGTTGTGGGTGCCCCGCAGCTGTGCCGCTGCGGAATTCCTGGGACGCCGTACGGGCCGTGCCGCGACAGCCCGAAATCCGGGTCAGGCATCGCTGCCCGAGGGGCTGTCGCCTGAAGGTTGCTGCCTAGTGGTTGCTGCCTGGAGGCGGCTCGGCGTCAGCTCTTGGAGCCGGTGATGTCCTCGGCTCGGGCCAAGGCGCTGGTTTCCAGCGTCCGGCGCGTGGCGATGGCTTCGCTGTAGCGGCGGGGGAGCTTCTTGGCGCGGTACTCGCGTTCCAGCGTGCGTGCTGTGGTGGCAAGCGCCGTCCGCTTCGCGCAGGTGGCCTCGGTGACAGCCAGTTCCACCTCGATGGCGTGGGCCTTCGCGTCGCTCTTTCCATCGACGAGCTCTTCGAGGTCGGCACGGACCGCCGGCGGATCGGCATAGGCGTGTCCCGCCTTGCGCATGCAGGCCGACCATGCCTTGAGCGCGGTCACGAAGCGCTTTTCGCGGAGCAGATCAGGAACGTACAGCGGAGTCAGGTTGTCGGTGGTCTTCTGGACGCCGTACCAGGTCTCGTAATTGCCGTACAGGTCCTCACCGGCAGCGACGCGGCAGCTGTCGGCGGGAGTTCGCACCGTGCCGCCCGTGGGCAGTTCGGCCGACAGCATCCGGCCCGCGTCGTCGCCGTCGAGCGTCCTGTCGTACCTGGCGCGTTCAGCGGTGGAGAGCTTGTCGAGGTACGCGAGATTCGGATCCTTCAGCCGGGCCTTCTCGGCCTTCTTCTCCAGCTCTCCGCCGTATCCGTACCGCTTCGCCCACGCGACGTCATCCAGGGCGTAACTCTGGCCCTTGCGTTCCTCGACGGTGGGAACCCGCGCCACCCAGTACTTGAAGCCCTTCCCCTCCATGCACTTCTTGACGAGCAGTTCTTCCGCACGCCGCACCTGGATCCGCTCCGCGTCGGTCAGTTCCCGCGCTCCGTTCCCGGAGGCCTCGGCCGCAGTGTTCCGCTGCGGGTCGGTCCCACTCGACTGCTCGCTCGTGCTGGTGGTGCAGCCGGCCACTGCGCCCAAGGCGATCACCGTGGCCGTGCATGCCGAAACGAACGCTCGCCGCATGATGCAACGCACTCCCCCGAGTCGTGGCGCTGGTTGGTCGTCGCGCCTTTTCGCCCCCTGAGCATCTCTGAACGGGAGCACGGTCAGCCAGGGGTTTCAGGCCTGCCTTAAAGGCGCAGGGTGCCGTGGGGGAACCCGATGCTCCGTATCCATCGCACCGATGCCAGTTACGTCGGTCAGGCGCGCGCGGATCCCTTGCGAGCTGCGACGATGGCCGCAGGCGCAGCCGCGAAGGCGAGGACGCCGCACACAATGGCGAGGATCGGGTAGCTGGCGAAGGCGACGACGATGCCGGAGACCAGGCCGCCTACGGCGCCCGCGACGGCGATGGCGACGTCGACCAGTCCCTGGACCTTGGCGCGGGTGGCCAGGGGTGTGCTGTTGGTGACGATCGCGGTACCGGTGACCAGGCCGAAGTTCCAGCCGACGCCGAGCAGGACGAGGGCGACGGTGATCAGGGTGAAGGAGTGGCCGGGCGCGAGGGCGGCGGCCACTCCCGCGGCGAGCAGCGTGGGGTCATGGTCATCACGGCGACCATGACGAGCTGACTCAGGACCAGGACCACGACGCCTACGAGCAGTCCGGGCCCGGACCGGGAGGGGGAATCCGCGGGTGCGGCCTCAGCGGGGGTGGCGAGCAGGGGTCCGGCGATGCCGCCGGCGGTGGTGGCGACGATGACGGTGGAGGTGGCGCGGGCGCGCTGATGGGGTGCGGCGAGGTCGGCTCCTGCGTACCGGGCCTGGAGGTTGGAGGTGGTGCCGGCGCCGTAGAGGAACAGGGAGGCGAACAGCAGCGCGGGGCTGCCGAGCGCGGCCGCGACGGCGACTCCCGCACCGCCGAGGGCGCCGGTGAGATATCCGGCGGCCAGTCCGGGGCGGCGGCCGAGGCGCTGGGAGACGCGTCCGATGACGACGGCGGCGGAGGCCGAGCCCGCGGTGAGCAGAGCGATGGGCAGTCCGGACAGCGAGGTGTCGTGGAGCATCTGCCCGGCCAGCAACCCGGCGACGGTGACACCGGCGGCGAGGCCGACACCGCTGAGGACCTGCGAGGCGAGCAGCACGGTCAGGGTGCGCTTCTGCACCGCGGATATGGCGGGGGCGGGAGCGGCGGTGGGCGGGGTGCGGGTGGGGGAGAGGGGCAGGTGGGCCATGGGGTCCGTACTTTCGGGATGCCGGGATGCCGGGATGCCGGGACTCCGGAAGGCCGGGGTGGTGGCACCGGTCGGGATGGGGCGGGGCGGCCGGTGGTCGTCAGGCGGTGGTCAGGGGCGCGCGGGACGGGAGAGCGTGGGCGAACTGGTCGGTGACGCGGGCCAGTTGGCTCTCGTCGTCGTGGTCGAGAGCCAAGGCTCCGTCCGGAGTGGTCGTGATGTGCCGGTCCAGGACGAACCGGCCCTGACAGACCTGGGCGCCGAGCGCGGTGAGGACTGGCCGCAGGGCGTAGTCGAGGGCCAGGACGTGGGCCGGGCTGCCGCCGGTGGCCAGGGGAAGCACCGGCTTCCCGGTGAACGCGTGCTGGGGCAGCAGGTCGAGGAAGGTCTTGAGCAGGCCGGAGTAGGCGGCCTTGTAGATGGGGGTGGCCACGACGAGGGCGTCGGCCTCGGCAACCAGACTCACGGCGTGGGCGACCGACGCGTCATGGGTGTCAGCGGAGAGCAGGGGCGCAGCCGGCAGGTCGCGCAGGACGAGTACGTGGGTCCGATGGCCGCGGGCCCGCAGGACCGCGGCGGTGTGCTCGGCCAGGAGAGCCGTACGGGACGTACGGGAGGGGCTGCCGGACAGGGCGAGGACGGTGGCCACGGTAACTCCTCGAACACTCCTGGGGAATCAGGGGACTTGGCGATGGCGGGCGGTCGGGCGGGCGGGCGGTGTCGGTGGGCGGAGGTCCGCCCGTTCCCGCGTCAGTGCGGGCTGTCGGGCATTCCGTAGGCGTCGGCGATCAGTTCGGTGGAACGCAACCGGGCCTGGACGGAGTGGCCGACGCTGCCGATCATGAGTTCGTCGGCGGCGGAGTCCCGCTGGACCTGGTTCAGGTGGGCGGTGACCTGTGCGGGGGTGCCGTGCGGGACGTGGCTGAGCCAGTTGTCGACGGCCTGGCGTTCCTGGGCGTCGTAGGCGTAGGCGTCCACTTCCTCGGGGGACGGCAGCAGGTAGGACTTGCGCTGGAACATGCGGAGCATGGCGTGCGCGAGGGTGCCGGCCTGGCGGCGGGCTTCCCGCTCGTCGTCGGATGCCGCGACGGTGAAGCTGACCAGCGCGTACGGCTCTGACAGGGTCTTGGACGGAGTGAACCGCTCGCGGTACAGCCGCAGGGCGGCCACGACGTCGCGCGGGTTGAAGTGGGCGGCGAAGGCGAACGGCAGGCCGAGCCGGGCGGCGAGCTGCGCCGAGTAGCCGGACGAGCCGAGCAACCACACCGGCAGGTGGCCGGTGGGCGGGGTGACGTCGTTGAGCCGGTCCTGGGCGGGCCCTGGCACGGCGTAGACGCGGTCGGCGGCGTAGGGGTGCTCGGCCGGGAAGTCGTCGCCGAGGAAGTGCAGGAGTTCGAGGACCTGCTGGGGGAAGTCCTCCGCGTCGCTCGCGCCGCGGCGCAGGGCGGCGGCCGTGGCGTGATCGGTGCCCGGGGCGCGGCCCAGGCCCAGGTCGATGCGGCCGGGGGCGAGGGCGTCGAGCATGCCGAACTGTTCGGCGACGACCAGCGGCGGATGGTTGGGCAGCATGATTCCGCCCGCGCCGAGCCGCAGCCTGCTGGTCTCCGCGGTGAGCCGGGAGAGCAGGACGGGCGGGCTGGAGGTGGAGACGCCCGGCATGGCGTGGTGCTCGTTCATCCAGTAGCGGGTGAAGCCGCGCCGGTCGGCGAGCCGGGCGAGTTCGATGCTGCCGGCCAGTGCCTGAGCGGCGCTCTGGCCGGTGCCGGTCATGGCGGAGTCCAGTACGGACAGGGCAGCGGGGGCGGAGCCGTGGCGGATGCCGCGGATGGGGTCGGTCATGCTCGTGCGGTCCTTCGGTTTCAACGTGTGCGGCGTGCGACGCGCGGCGTCCGGCGCGCGGGGAAGTGGGGCGCCGGGCGCCGGCCGACAGATGCGGCGGGTCTCTGTCGGCCGACGCCCGGCCGTGTCCGGCGTACGGGTCCGACGTACGTGCGGTCAGCCGCGGGCGCCGAAGTCGACGCGGTCGGCGAGACCGGCGGCCGCAAAGGCGGCGACGAGCTCGTCGCGGCCCTCGGTGAAGTGGGCCCAGCTGTCGTAGTGGACGGGGACCACGCGGCCGGCGTCGAGGATCTTCGCGGCCTCTGCGGCCTGGGCGCTGTCCAGGACGATCAGTCCGCCGTCGAAGACCTCGGAAAAGCGGGGCGCTCCGGCGAAGAGCAAGGCCGTGTCCACCGGGGCGAAGCGCTCGGCGATCTCCTTGACCGCGTCGAGAGAGGCGTTGTCGCCGCTGACGTAGACAGTGGGCAGGCCCTCGCCGGTCAGGACGAACCCGACGACCTCGCCGCAGATCGGCTCGACCTCTTCGCGCTTGCCGGGGCCGTGGATGGCGGGCACGCCGGTGACGGTGACCGTGCCGGGCCCGCCGTCCCGGCGCTCGAGCTCGACCGACTGCCAGTCGGCCAGGCCGGTGGCCTTCTCGCCGAGTCGCTCGCCGCCGCCGGGGGTGGTGAGCGTCAGCGGGACATCGGCGAGCAGGGCCCGCCCGGAGGTGTCGAGGTTGTCGGCGTGCTCGTCGTGCGAGAGCAGGACCACGTCGACCCGGCCGAGATCGGCCGGACTGCCGACGGCCGCCGCCGTCTTGGTCAGCATGACGGCCGGTGCCGGGTGCTCGCCGGGGCCGTCGAAGGTCGGGTCGGTGAGAAAGCGCAGGCCGCCGTAGTCGAAGAGGGCAGTCGGGCCGCCGAAGACGCGGACAGGGAAGGGGGCGGTCTGCGGGGTGGGAGAAGACACGAGAAGAGTTCCTCACGGATAGATTGCGTATTAACCGTGATGTGACTGTAGACATGCCTCACGGATGAATGCAACCCGTACCATGAGAAGCGTGGAAGAGACCGTGATGGAAGAAGCAGCCCTCCCGTCGGCACCGGGCGAGGCGGAGCACCCAGCTCTGGCCCTGGTCAACAGCGCCGTCGCACTGCCAGGGGGGCATACGGCCGACCTCCTGAGCACCCCGGCGCAGGCCGAGCAGTGGCTGGCGCGGCGCGACCTCGCCCCGGTCGGCGCGGGCCTGGCGGAGGTGTGCGCGACGCAGCTGCGTTCGTTGCGCGAACAGGTCAGGTCGCTACTGGCTTCGCGTGTCGCGGGGCAGCCCGCCCTGCCCGCCGCCGTCGCGGCGATCAACGACGCGATGACCCGCGTCCCCACCGCATCTCTGCTGTTGTGGGACGAGAAGACCGGCCCCCGTCGTGCCACACCGCACCCCACCACCGCGATCGTCGAGCACGCCCTGGCGGTCATCGCCGCCGACGCCGCCGACCTGCTCACGTCACCCGACGCCGCCCGCCTGACCGCCTGCGCCTCCCCTCCCTGCAACCGCTTCCTGCTCAAGCACGGCCGCCGCCAGTGGTGCTCCACGCGCTGCGGCGACCGCGCCCGCGCCGCCCGCGCCTACGCCCGCCGCACCGCGATGGACTGACGACGCCGCATCGCCCGCCCGCCGAGTGCGGCGGGCGGGCGATGCGGGTCACCGCGCCGGGCGTGTACGAGCCGCACACCAACGCTGCCCTCGCCGCTACCGGAGCGCGTACACGCGGATGACGACCGCGTCCTCGCCATGGGGGCGGGCGAGTCCCACGAAGACGGTTTCGGCGAGCCACCGGTGGGCGGGGGCATCGGTGCGAAAGACGGGAGAAGTGCGGTAGTAGTGACCCGTTTGGGAGATCTGGATGCCGTCGTCGTACTGGTCGGGGCCTTCGGGGTCGGGGTGGTAGTAGCCGCGGTTGACGATGTCGATGACGGCGCCGTCATCGGCCTGGAGCAGGTAGCGGGCGTCGAGTTGGCAGATGTCGCCGCGTGTGCTGCTCCAGTCGCCGCCGCCCGAGAGCACCTTTCCGCTCAGCAGCGGGCCGTCGACGCTTCCTCCGACGATCGGAGTGAACTCGGTGACCTCTCCATCGCCGTGGCCGATGTGCAGGGACGGCGAGAGGTCGGCGCGGATCTCGAAGGCGAAGGTCAGGGCGGGGGGCGAGGACGTGACGGGTGAGGAAGGCATGGAGGAACTCCGTTCGCTGCGGGTGGGGTTCAGTGGGTTCGATCGGGTTCAGTCGGGTTCGCTGGGGACAGGCCGGCCGCCAAGTGCCGCCGCCGGCCTGCGGCGCGGCGTCCAGCCTCTGCGCGGTACGGATTCGAGCAACTCGACGGTGTAGGGGTGTTGGGGGCTTCCGAGTACGGCGGTGGTGGTGCCGCGCTCGACGATCCGGCCCCGGTGCATGACCACGATGTCGTCGCAGATGTGGCGCACGATGCCCAGGTCGTGGGTGATGAACAGGTAGGCGATCCCGGTCTGTTCGCGGATATCGCGCAGCAGGCTGATGATCTGTGCCTGTACGGAGACGTCGAGGGCGGCCACCGCCTCGTCGAGGACCAGGACGCGGGGCCGCACGGCCAGCGCCCGCGCGATGGCCACGCGCTGGCGCTGCCCGCCGGACAGGGCGCGCGGCAGGGAGCGGGCCTGCTGGGCGCCGAGCCCCACCTGGCCGAGCAGTTCGCTCACGCGCCCGGCGAGCGCGGCTCCCCGCAGGTCGGTGTGGAGCGCGAGGACCTCGCCGACGCAATCGCCCACGCGTTGGTGCCGGTCCAGTGAGGCATAGGGGTCCTGGAAGACCATCTGTACGTCACGGGCGAACTGTCGGCGCTCGGCTGCACGAGCGCGCCGTCCCGCCCCCGGCCGGTCCTGGCCCGCCCAGCGGATCGTGCCGGCGGTGGGTGTCTCGAGCCCGGCGAGCATGCGGGCGGTGGTGGTCTTGCCCGATCCGGACTCGCCGACCACGGCCAGACAGGCGCCCGGGGTCAACGCCAGGCTCACATCGTCGACCGCGACGAAACCGCCGAAGGACTTGGACAGGCCGACCGCTTCCAGGGCGGGCCGTGCGGCTTCGGCGGCCTCGTCAGACACTGCGGCGTCGTCAGGCATGTCGCGTGCTCCTGTCCGTGCCGGGGGCCACGGCGGCCGGGTGGTGCGGGTAGTGGCAGGCGGCGAAGCCGTCGCCGAGCGGTTCCAGACGCGGCCGTTCGCTCTCGCAGCCGGCCCCGGTGGCCGAGCAGCGCGGCGCGAAGGCGCAGCCGGGCCCGGCCTCGTACGCCGTGAGGGGGTTGCCTCCGATCGCCCGCAGGGGCCGCGCACCGTCCCCCGGGTCGGGCCGGGACGCCAGCAGGGCACGTGTGTAGGGGTGGCGGGCGTCGTCGTGCAGCCGGGCGGCAGGGAGCTGCTCGGTCACCGATCCCGCGTACATGACGGCGATCCGGTCGCAGACGGCCGCGGCGAGGGCGAGGTCGTGGGTGATGAACAGCATCGCGAGACCCCGCTGGGTGCGGGCCTCGTCGATGAGGGACATCACCTCGGCCTGGGTGGTGACGTCCAGGGCGGTGGTGGGTTCGTCGGCGAGCAGGAGCCTGGGCCCGCCGAGCAGCGCCGCGGCGATCATCACTCGTTGCAGCAGCCCGCCGGAGAGTTCGGCCGGGCGCTGGCGCAGTCTGCGCGCCGCGTCGGCGATGCCCACCTCGCGCAGCAGCGCCGCGGCCTTGTCCTCGGCCGCCTTGCGGCGCTCGCCGCGTGCGGTGACGAGGGCTTCGGTGAGGAAGTCCCCGATGGTCCGCAGGGGGTTGATGTGGGCCCGGGGGTCCTGGAAGACCATGGCGGTCTCCCGGCTGCGCAGCGTGCGCAGGGCGGCCGGGTCCATGGCGGGGACGGACTTCCCGTCGTAGCGGACATCGCCGCCGACGCGGGCCCCCGGCGGCAGCAGCCGCAGGACCGAGCGTGCGGTGAGCGACTTGCCGGAACCGGACTCGCCGACGAGGCCCACGGCGCTGCCGGCCGGGATCGCCAGGTCGACGCGGTGGACGACGGTGCGGTGCTCGCCCTTGACCGGCAGGTCGATGCGCAGCCCGTCGAACTCCAGCAGAGGAGTTTCGGTCTGTGGCCGGGGTGTGGTGGCGGCGCTCATCGGCCTTCTCCCAACAGGCGGCGGGACAGGCTGCTTCCGAGCAGGTTGCAGGCGATGACGAAGACGACGATGACAAGCCCGGCGTACAGCGACTGTTCGGGCCGTCCGGAGAGGATGCCGGGAGCGCCGTTGGCCACCATCAACCCCCACTCGGCGGTGGGTGGTTGGGCGCCGAGGCCGATGAAGGAGAAGGCCGCCACGTCGAGCAGTGCGTAACCGAACGAGGCGGTCGTCTGCACCACGACGAGGGGCAGCAGGTTGGGCAGCAGATGGCGCAGGCAGATCCGCCGCCCCGACATGCCGAGCATGCCCAGTGCGACGACGTAGGGCAGCGAGCGCTCCCGCAGGGCCTCCGCGCGCACGGTGCGGGCCATGTACGGAAGGAAGGCGAGCGAGAGGGTCGCCACCGCGATGTGCAGGCCGGCGCCGAAGACCGCCGCACCGACCACGGCCAGGATGAGGCCGGGGAACCCGAAGATCAGGTCGAGGGCGCCGGAGATCAGCCGGTCCCACCAGCCGCCGAGCCAGGCGGCCGTGACCGCGAGCGCGGTGCCGAGCGTTCCGGCGATCAGCGTCACGAGCGCCGGGGCGAGCAGGCTGAGCCGTGCGCCGTGCAGGAGGCGGGAGAGGATGTCCCGGCCGGTGTCGTCGGTGCCCAGCCAGTGCGCTGCCGAGCTGCCCTGGGAGACGGCGAGCGGGTCCACGGCGTTCGGGTCGTACGGTGCGATGAGCGGGGCCGACAGGGCGGTCAGGACCACCAGGGCGACGACGGCGCCGGCGGCGATGGGCACCCCCCGGCCGCGGGCGAGGCGGCGGAACCGGCCGAGCCGGGCCTGATGAGGTGTCAGGGGAGCCAACTGATAGGTGCTCACGCGTGTCCTCCCAGCGGAACGCGGTGGTCGAGGGCGGCGGTGAGCACATCCACCGCGGTGTTGATCACCGCGAAGGCCACCACCGTGATCAGGGCGACGGCCTGGACCACGGCGAGGTCCTGCTTGGCGGCGCTCTGAATCAGCAGGGCGCCGACGCCGTTGAGTCCGAAGGCCTGTTCCACGATCGAGGAACCGGCCATCAGACCCGCGACGGCCACCCCGGAGATCGAGGTGATCGGCGCGGAGGCGTTGCGCAGGATGTGCTTGCGGATGATGAAGCGTTCCCCGATGCCCCGGCCGCGGGCCGTCTGGACGTGCTCGGAGAGCAGCTCGGCCCGGACCGCCGATCGGGTCACCTGCGCCACATAGGCGAGCCAGGAGGCGGCGAGGGCCACGGCGGGCAGCGTGAGATGTTCGAGCCGGCCGGTGAAGCCGCTGCCGCTGCCGTAGGCGGGCAGCCAGTCGAGGCGAACCGCGAGGAACCAGGTCAGCGCCACGGACATGACGAACACCGGCACCGCCATCAGCGTGGTGGCCATCACCGTCACCGCGGTCTCGACCCAGCCGCCGCGCAGACCGGCCAGTGTCCCCAGGGTGACGCCGAGCGTGACGATGAGCAGGGCCGCGTAGCCGATGAGGAAGAGCGTGTTGCCCGCGCGGTCGGCCAGCAGGCCGGTGACGGAGTCCTGATAGCTGAGGGACTGTCCGGCGTCCCCGTGCAGCATGTTGGTGAGCCAGCGCCAGTAACCCTCCAGGAACGGGTCGTCGAGGTGGTACTCGCGGTGGATCTGTGCCAAGAGACCGGGGCTGGGTTCCTTGCCCCCTCCGACGAGCAGCGTCGCGGGATCGCCCGGGGCCAGGAACAGCGCGCCGTAGATCGCGACGCTGGCGGCGAGCAGGGTCAGTGCCAGCGTCGCGGCGCGGCGGGCGATGAAACGGGTGATCACGAGGAGCCCTTGCCGGTGCCGCCGAGCTGGGCCGCCCACGGCATGCGGATGTACGCGAACGACGCGGGCGCGCCGCTCAGGCGCTTGTTGAGGAACATGCGCTCGTACGGGGAGACGAGCGGCACCACGGGGAGGTCCTTGGTGTAGAGCGCCTGGGCCCGGTTGAACAGCCGCGCCGACTTCTTGGGCTCCAGGGTGGTCTGGGCGCGGGCGAGCAGCGAAGTGACCTCGGGGTTGCGGTAGTCGGTCCAGTTGAACAGGGCCTTGGGGTCGGTCATGAGCTGCGCGTAGGAGCCGGGGTCGGGGAGCTCGACGTAGCCGAGGACCATGGTCGCGTCCAGGCCCTTGCGCAGGGAGGGGTCGTAGAACAGGCCGGACATCTGCGTGGGCTGCAGTTGCTTGATCCGGATGTCGAGGCCGATCTTCTTGGCGCCCGCCTGGAGGAAGGTGAGGATCTGCTGGGACTGCTGGTCGCCCGCGGCCATGGCGATGGCGAGGGTGCGCTTCTTGGAACCGGCCTGCTGGACGAGCTTCTTGGCGCCCTCCAGGTCGGGTCCGGACACCGCGGGCAGGGCCTTGTAGGCCTTGTTGTAGATGTCAGCGGCTTCGCTGTTGCGCCAGACCAGCGGCGGGACGAAGGTCTTGGTCTTCTGTGCGGCGCCGTTGTAGACGCTTCTGATCAGTACGTCGCGGTCCACGACCAGGGAGAGCGCTCGGGCGATCTTGGGGTCGGTGAGCGGTGAGTCGGGGCTGGTGGCGGTGAGGAAGTTGGTCTGTGCCGAGGGGCCGTAGTAGACGGTGCCGGCGTCGGAGGAGCCGAGGGCTCGTGCGGTGGCGGAGCTGATCTCGTAGCTGCCGTCGATCTGGCCGGACAGCAGGGCACTGGTCAGGGTGGAGCCGTCGGTGATGAACTTGAACGTGAGCTTCTTGGCCTTGGGCCGCAGCGAGGTGTCCCAGTAGGCGGGGTTGCGCTCCGCGGAGATGGATTCGCCGGGCTTCCAGCGGTTCAGCTTGAAGGGGCCGGTGCACATCAGGCCGCCTTTGGCGCTGCCGTAGGAGCGCCCCGCCTTCTTCACGTACGCGGCTTCGTTGACCGCGCCGAAGCCTCCCGCAAGAGCTTTCAGGAACAGCACGTCGGGCTTCTTGAACCGCACCGTCACCTGGTGCGGGCCGGTCGCGGTGATCGACTCGACGTGGGCGAGAAGGCTGACGTTGACGCTGCGTGTGGCGGGCCGGCCCTGGCGCCGCAGGCCGGCGACCACGTCGTCGGCGGTCATCGGGTGGCCGTTCCAGAACTTCACGCCCTTGCGGAGGTTCAGGATCAGGGTGGTGTCGTCCGGCTGGTCCCACGCGGTGGCGAGGCCCGGGCTGATGGAGTAGTCGGCCTTCTGCCGCAGCAGTGGATCGCAGAGGTTGGCCTCCACGGTGCTCGGCGCGTAGTCACCGACCCTGGCCGGGTCGAGGGTGGTGGGCTCGCCCGTGGGCAGGTTCCACGTGACGTGGTCCAGGGAGCCGGAGGCCGCGGGCGTGGTCGTGGTGAGTTTCGGGGCGTTCGGCGCTTCTTCGGTGCCGCCGCCCGACGAACAGGCGCCGGCGGTGAGAAGCACGCACAGGGCGCCGGCGGTGGTGACGGTGGTTCTGGGAGCCTGCATGAGGAGCTCCTCGGGAGAGGGTCGCGACGGTGGATTCCATGGGCTGGAGCGGTGTGCGTGCGGTGCCGGTGGGAGGTGGGTTCGCAGGAGCGAGTTGGGCTCTGGCGGTGCGGGAAACGGTGCGGGACCAAGGCCCAGTCCGGCTCAGGGGTGGTCGTGCGGGGCGACAGTGACGGTCAGCCGGGAGGGGTGTGCGCCGCCTGTGCGCAGGCTCTGGGTGCTGGGTTTGGCGGTCAGTGCCGTCCAGGGGTTCTCGCCGGTGCCGGGGGCGGGCAGGAACAGGGGGAAGTCGCTGCTGGTGAGCAGGAGCGCGAGCCGGTGCCCGGGGTGCAGCCGGTAGCCGGTGTGGCCGAGATCGAGGTGGGTCGCGGTCGACGCCTCTTCCGTGAGAACCGTGACCTGGCCCCGGGCGATCAGGTGGGCCCGGCCGTCCGGGGCGAGGTCCACGGCCTTGGCGAACACGTCGAACTCCGGCGCGCTACTGCCGACGTGAAGGTCGAGTTCGATGGGTCCGGCCAGGTCAAGGGGCTCGCTCAGCGCGGGCCCGGAGAACACCAGGGCGTCGTCCCGCCCCGCGACCGGCGCGAGGTCGGGGTAGGAGCGCAGCAGAGCGAAGGAATCGTCGGCCAGGGACGGCACCGGTGCGTCCGGATCGTGGGTCCATCGCGTGGTCGCCTCGTCCTCGGCGGGGGAGTCGGCAAGGCCCGCGCCCGGCAGCGGGCCGAGGGCCGCCGTGCCCTGCGGGTCGGCGAGCCAGAAGGTCCTGGTGCTGCTGCCGCGCGGGGGCCAGACGTCGGAGGTCCGCCAACCTTCGTGGCCCAGCTCCCAGGTCACCTTGGACAGGGAGGAGAACGGGCGGACGCCTTTGAGGAATACGTCGAAGAAGTCGAGCGCCGGATTGGCGTAGCGCGGGAGCATGCGGGCGAGGGCGTCGTCGTTGGTGTTGTGGTCGTCGTGCTCACCTACGGGCGCCTGCGCGAGGTGGTAGTTCTCGTGGTCGACCGCGCCCGCCCACAGATACTGCGCGGCGTCCCAGCCCGGCCGTGAGGCGAGTTCCGCGTAGTCCCGCATGTGTGCGCCGATGAGGTTGTCGAACCAGCCGACGCAGTGCAGCACCGGAACAGGCCGTGCGTCGAAGGGGTGCAGGCCCGCCTGGGTCCGCAGCCCCGCGAGCCGGGGTGCCAGCAGGTCGAACCACAGGGAGCGGGCGCCGATGGCGCCGAAGGCCTGCTCGAACTGGTCGATGGCGGGCCGGTGGGAGGGGTCGACGTCGTACTCGTAGGAGTTGTTGTCGACCCAGTGGTGCGCGAAGTACTTGATGCCCTCCAGCCATACCGGCTGGCGCTGCCCTTCGGGCTGCCAGATGGTGTTGAAGTCCGCGGC
This sequence comes from Streptomyces sp. NPDC050147, assembly GCF_040660195.1. Classification (NCBI taxonomy): domain Bacteria; kingdom Bacillati; phylum Actinomycetota; class Actinomycetes; order Kitasatosporales; family Streptomycetaceae; genus Streptomyces; species Streptomyces sp. NPDC050147. The sequence continues at coordinate 33,602 of NZ_JBFALJ010000017.1, forward strand.
CGTCATGCGCGGCACGATCGCCCGCAGTGCGGGGTGCTGGGTGGCGACGGCCGCCCACTGGGTGAAGCCGTAGTAGGAGTCGCCGAACATCCCCACGTGCCCGTCCGACCAACTCTGGTGCACGACCCAGTCGATGGCGTCGTAGCCGTCCTGCGGCTCGTGCAGGAAGGGGATGGTGCTGCCGCCGGAGCGGAACTTGCCGCGCACGTCCTGCACCACCACGGCGTAGCCGCGGTCGGTGAACAGGCGGGCGAAGCGGTCGCAGTACACGTAGCGGCTGTTCTTGTCGTACGGCAGGCGTACGAGCACCGCGGGGAACGTCGTGTCGGCGTCCGCTTCACCCGCGGGGAGGTAGACGTCGGTGGCGAGGCGGACGCCGTCGCGCATGCGGGCCATGTACTGCCGGGCGTCTGCGGCTACCGGAGCCGCACTGATCCGCTCGAAGGCGAAGGGCATGGGTGATCTCCAGCCAAATGAAGTACAACACCGTTGTGTAACGGCGTTGTATGACAACATTGCAGCTGCCCGCCACCACGTCAACATCCCTGAAGAGGTCGACGAGATGCCCATCGAGGTAGACGCAGCCCACCGGCTCGACGAGATCGCCGCCGCCACCATCGAGGTCGCCCGCGAGCGGGGGGTGCGCGCGGTGACCATCCGCGCCGTCGCCGAGCGGCTCGGTGGCTCCACCGCGGTGGTGACCAACTACGTCCCGAGCCGCGCCGACCTCATGGTCAACGCGCTGCGCCACGCGGAGCGGGAGTGGGCGCGCGAAGCGGACGCTCTACTGAGCGACGTGCAGGGCTTCGAGCGGCTGTCGGTGCTCGCGCGGTGGATGTGCTCCACCGTGGACGATGACGAGGTCATGCGCCGGCTCTTGATGGAGATCGTCGCCGCGGGGTCCGCCGCGGGGTGTGAGGCCGAGCAGGTCAGAGAGCTCGCGCGGGCTCAACGTGAGGAGCTGCGGGGCGTGGTGGCAGAGGCGGGCGTCCCCGCCCCGGACGTCGCCGCGGACGTCTTGCATCTGCTGTTCCGCGGCTACTGGCTTTCCGCCCTCGAAGACCCGGAGGGGTGGCCGGCGGAGCGCGGGGCGAAGGCCGCCCAGGCGGCGGTCGAAATGCTCCGGGGCGGCGCATCCGCGGAGGCGACGAGCGGCGGGGCGTCCGGGTCTTGACAGGCCGCGTGCGGACAGTGAGGCTGTGCGGCACATAAAACGACGTTGTATTACGTCGTTGCTTCTCCGTAGCGGAGCGGTACTCCGACGCCCTCGCCGCATGCCCGAGCCATCGCTCGGCGCTGTCGGCCTCCCTTCATCGAGGCGAAGATGGAATCCCAGAATCCGCCTGCCGCGTTGTGGCAGCGCACCGCGACCGAACTGGCCGCCGCCATCCGGAGACGTGAGGTCTCGTCCGTCGACGTCGTGCGGTCCTGTCTCGCGCGGATCGAAGAGACCAATCCGCGCCTCGCGGCGCTCGTCGACGTCCGCCCGGACGAGGCGCTGGCCGACGCCCGCCGCGCCGACCGGGCCGTCACCGCGGGCGAGGAACTCGGCCCGCTGCACGGCGTACCCGTATCGATCAAGATCAATACGGATCAGGAGGGTTACGCCACCAGCCACGGCGTGGCCGCCCTGGCCGCCGCTCCCGCACAGGGTGACGCGGCCTGTGTCACGGCGCTGCGCGAGTCCGGCGCCGTACTGCTCGGCCGGAGTAACGCCCCGGCCTTCTCCTACCGCTGGTTCTCCAGCAACGATCTGCACGGGCGCACCCTCAACCCGTGGGACCCCGCCCGTACTCCCGGCGGATCCAGCGGCGGTGCGTCCAGCAGCCTCGCCGCCGGGATGACCCCGATCGCGCAGGGCAACGACATCGGCGGCTCCATCCGCTACCCGGCGGCGTGCTGCGGTGTGGTCGGCATCCGCCCCACCGTCGGCCGGGTCTCGAACTGGGGGCCGCCCGCCTACGTCGACACACCCGACGGCAAGGCCCGGCTCGACATGCCGCCCACCGTCCAGGCCTGCGCGGTCGAGGGACCGCTGGCCCGCACCGTGGCCGACGCCAGGCTCGCCCTGGAGGTCATGACCGGCCCCGACCTGCGGGACCCCTACGGCATCCCCGCCGTGCCCGGCCCTCTGCCGCGGGGTGCGGCGCAGCGCGTGAGCGTCGTCCGCGGCATCGGCACCGTCAAGAACCAGCCCGCCGTCGACCAGGCCATCGACGCCGCCACCGCACGGCTGGCCGACGCCGGGTACGAGGTCGAGGAACTCGACGCCCTGCCCCTGCTCGCCGAGGCCGCGCGCCTCTGGTCGCTGTTGATCTACGAGGACTTCCGTTCCATGCTGCCCGTGGTGGACCAGATCGGGGACGAAGGCATCCGTACCTCCCTGAAGTACTCCTTCGCCGCCGCGGCGACCGTGTGGGGCGAGCAGCCCTCACTGGACGCGTACATCAGGGGCTGGTCCCGGCGCGCCTCCCTGATCACCGATCTCCAGCAACTCCTGGGCACTGAACGGATGTTGCTCACCCCGGTCTGTGCCGAACTGCCCTTCGAGCAGGACGCCGACGTCTCCTCCCCGGAGCGCGCCGCCGAACTGGTCGCCGCCATGTGGCCGATGACCGCCGTCCCCGTCCTGGGCTTCCCCGCCATCACCGTCCCGTCACTCTTCGCGGAGGGGCTGCCGGTCAGCGTCCAGATCATCGGAGGACGTTTCGCCGAGGAGCGCATCCTCGACGCCGCACAGGCCATCGAGGACCGCACTCCTCGCTACACGCCCTCCCTCGCGTATGGCACGTAGAGGAAGCGGGGTGGCGAACGCCTGACAGTTGACAGTCCTCGGTTGTCCAGGATCGAGGAAGGCCTAGCGCCGTCCACCTAGAAGTAATGCTTGCGTCCACCCACCTTGCGCCCGGTCGCTCCGAGGACCCAGAGGACCGCGCCTACGACGATGAGCACACCGCCTACGGTCGTCAGCAGTGAGATGCCAACCAACAGGCCGATGATGAGCAGAATGACACCGAGAAGAATCATGTGGGTTCCGATCGCCTAGTCTCTTCGGTACGGCCGGGCTCGCCTCGCCAGCGTCACGGCGCCTCTTTCGGCCCGCTGCGTACCCGGGCCGAAATGGGGCGTCCACGTGATCTGCGGCGGTTGAAGCCTGTCGTGCTGCCTCCGGGTGCCCTGCTATCGGCCACCCATGCGCGCGCAACTCCTCAGCCTTCGGTCGAGACCCGTGCCGAGCGGTTGCTCGCAGAATCGCAACGCCAAGACTCTGCCTGCCAGCACCCCCGGATCAGTTGTCGCGTGGAGTCCGCTTCCGTTGCCCGCGGCGAGACGGTCAGGCGGCCGTGTGCTGGTACGTCGGGTAGGTGATGTATCCGGCGTCACCGCCCTGGTAGAAGGTGCTCTCGTCGGCGGGCGCGACCGGCAGGTTGGAGCGCAGACGCTCGACGAGGTCGGGGTTGGCGAGGAAGCCGCGGCCGAAGGCGATCAGATCGGCGCCCAGGCCCAGCCAGTGTTCCGCTTCCGCCATCCCGGTCTGCTTGGGACCACCGGGCATGGTGGGGTTGACGATCAGGGTGCCCGGCCAGGCCGTGCGCAGCTGGAGGAGTATTTCCTCGTCGGCGGTGGCCTCCAGATGCACGTAAGCGAGGTCGAGGCGGGCCAGCTCCGTAAGGAGAGCGGTGTTCAGCTCGGCCGCGTCGTCCTCGGTCACACCCCAGATACCGCCGCCGGGCGACAGGCGGATGCCGGTACGGGCCGCGCCCACGGATTCCACGGTGGCGGTGACCGCCTCGACGGCGAAACGGATCCGGTTGGCGATCGAACCGCCGTATCGGTCGTCGCGCAGGTTGGCGTTGGAGGACAGGAACTGAGAGATCAAGTAGCCGTTGGCGCCGTGCAGTTCCACCCCGTCGAAGCCCGCGTCGATGGCGCCGCGGGCGGCGTGTGCGTAGGACTGGACGTGCTCGGCGACCTCGTCCGTCTCCAGAGCCCGCGGCACGGGCATCGGCTGCGGGCCGTTCGGCGTGAATACGCTGCCCTCGCCGGCCACCGCCGACGGGCCGACCGGCTGAAGACCCGTGGTCTCGTGGTGTGACACCCGGCCGCCGTGCATGATCTGGGCGAAGATGCGTCCTCCGCCGACGTGGACCGCGTCGGTCACCTGCCGCCAGGAATCCGTCTGCTCGGCGGTGTGCAGGCCGGGCGTGCCCGGGTTGGACTGCCCGACTCGGCTGGGCTGGACGCCCTCCGTGACGATCAGTCCGGCCGTGGCTCGCTGCGCGTAGTAGGTGGCCATTGAAGGGGTGGCCAGACCGCCGGCGGCGGCCCGGACGCGGCTCATGGGGGCCATGACGGTCCGGTTGGGCAGCGTGAGCTCGCCGAGACGGTAACTGCTGAACAGGGGCGGCATGCCGGTTCTCCTCCGTACACATGTGCTCCGGTTGCCGAAGCACGTGTGTACGCTAAAACCTGACGCCGGTGTCAGAGGCAACCGGGAAGCACCGCGGGTTCGTGTGGGGTGCACCACAGGTCGTGCGGTGCTGTAGACCACCGCGGGAGGCAGTCATGCGAATCGGGGAACTCGCGGCACGCGCCGGAGTGAGCGTGCGGTCATTGCGCTACTACGAGCAGCGGGGACTGCTCACCAGTACCCGCACGCCGAGCGGACAACGGCAGTACACGGAACACGACGTGGATCGCGTCCACTTCATCCAGGGTCTGTACGCGGCGAACCTCTCCAGCAGCACCATCGCTGAACTCATGCCATGCCGTGACGCCCCGAGCAAGCACAACTCCGACGCCACGCTGGAGCGGATGGCCCGCGAACGCGAGCGGATCACGGCGCAGATGGACGATCTTCAGCGGGCTCGGGACACCCTCGACAAGATGGTGGCCACGGCGCGGGCCCACCGCGAGTCCCTGCTGCACCCGGCCCCTGTCGAGGACGAATCGGCGGTGAGCCAGAACTCCACGCCGCTTCCGTCCGCGGCCGCCTCGGTGTGAGCCGACGCGGCGGCAGAGCCTTCGCCCCGGGCTCCCTCTCCTTCACTCTGCCCACCGATCAGTCAGAACCGGCGAGACGGGCGCCGGATCGACCGGTCCGGTCTCTGGCCCCTCGTGCAGCTCCGCACGTCCGTACTGACTCGGATCACCCGTCTTCAACCGGCCGGTATCAGCGCCGGCCCGGTCAACCGCCCACCTCTCGCGTGCTTCATGTCATGCGGCGCAGCAGATGGTCACGGTCGATCAGTTGGTGTTTGAGCACCATCCCGATGTGCAGCGCCAGCGCTGCGAAGAAGACGATGTGCGCGGCGATGTGGATGCCAAGGAGGTCGTCTCCGCCAAGCACCAGTGCGACACCGGTGAGCGGGACGGCGAACGTGGCCCCGTACAGGGCGGTTTCGGTGCCGTGTGCCAGGCGCCGCTCCGTGGGGGTCAGGGTGGGCGCCCACGGCGGGAGCGGTGTGGCCAGACGCCAGGCGAGGCGGATCAGGACCAGGAGCAGCACTATGGCTCCCAGCACGACGTGCACGGTGAGCAGCGCGTCATCACCGAAGGGGTCGTACCCCTCCCCTGCACCGCCGCCACGGCCCCGTCCCCTGCCCGAGCCCTCGCCGCGTCCGCGCCCACGGCCCCGGCCGCTGTCGTCGACATCGAGCAGATATCCCACCGCGAACTGCGCGGCCATCGCCACGAAAACCGCCCAGTGCAGCACCTTCGTGACAATCCCATAGCCATGTGCACCGTTACGCAGGTGAAAACCCATGCCTCCAACGTGCCCCATGACGCACGTCTCCAGGCGTGCAGGCCCTTCCTTTTCCCCTTCCCGATGATGCGGTTGGCTGATCGGTGGGCTGCTGCGGTGCGGGCGGGCGCATCGCTGCGCGGAGTCGCAACGCGTGTGTCCTGAACGCCTGTTGTGGGCTCCCGCGTCTGCTGGGAGCCTGTGAGCCAGGCACGACCGGAACGGAACGCTCGGTGAAACGGATCCACTTCACGGCCCAGGACATCGCGCGGACCCGTTTGGGTTCGACGATCGGTGCGGCGGCGGAGACCCTCGACAGCCTCAAGCTCCTCAAGGAACGAGACATACGACGCGCGTTCGGCCCGTGGCGCGCGTCGCTGGGCAACCGCCTGGCTGACCGGCTGGGGCCGCTGACCGCGCTGATGCCCGCACATGGGCCTGCCGTCGACGTGGTGAGTCTCGCGGGAGACTCCGCTTCGATCGAGGAGGCGGTGCAGACCCTCGTCGCAGCCCCCCGCGCCTTGCTGCGCGCCGAACTGGAACACATTGCGTTCGACCGGGAGCACCTCCCGTGGGCGAGGCTGCTGGCCGACGGCGATCGCGAGACCGTGCAAAACCTTGCCTCGGCGCTGCGGGCCTGCCACGGCGTGACGGTCGCACCCCACTGGCAGCGCATCCGGTCTCATCTGGCGGCGGTCCGCTCCGCATACGCGCGCACGCTCAGCGAGGGGGGAGTGGAGCAGCTGCTCGCCACGCTCCCCGGGCCGATGCTGCGCTGGCAGCCACCCGTCCTGGAAATGAGCCACCCGCGGGACGGGGATGTCTACCTGAACGGGCGGGGCCTGGTGATCACACCCACGATGTTCTCCTCCCCGCAGGTGGAATTGCTGGTGGCTCCCTTGGATCCCGCCCTGGCACCGGTCCTGGCTGTGCCCGCCGTGACCGCCGCGGGCGACGCGGAGGCGGCGAGAGCCCTGTGGCAGACCGGCGGGCACGGCGGTGGGTCGTTGGGCGACCTGCTGGGGCACACCAGGGCGCAGACGCTGGAGGCGACGGTCGGCGGATGCAGCACGCTGGAGCTGGCCCGTCGACTCAACGTCTCGCCGGCAGCGGCGAGTTACCACGCCAAGGTGCTGCGCAACGCCCATCTGATCACCACTACCCGTGACGGCAAGGCCGTGCTACACGCTGCCACGTCACTGGGGATCACCCTCCTGGAGTCCCACGCCCAGCTCGGCTGACAGGACAGGGCCTCCTCCAAGCTGAGCGGCGCCCCTGGCAGGCGGGGGACTCTGCCTGACAGGCGGGCGGCGTGCAGCCCCCCGCGCTGCACGCCGTACCTCCTGGCACATCCTTGCCGAGGCGGCAGGGGCGCGGCCATGTATTCACCGGTGATCGAAACCATCCGCGCTGCGAGTCTCAAGGCTCGGCACCCGTACGACGATGCCGACGGAGGGGAGATCGTTTCGAGCACGGTCGAAAAGTTGGACGCCTGCGTACGGCAGTGAAGATCCTCGTCCCGTCGCACTCTGTTCGGGAGGTACAACCATGAGGTCTCTTTACACGTCAGCGTCAGCTATACGAATCCGCGGGGCGGCCGTCTGTCTGGCAGCCGTGGCAACGCTCGGGCTCTCCGTGACCGCAGGCTCCGCCCACGCCCAGGAAGCCCCCGTACCGAAGCCTCGGGCACGGGCAAAAGGGGCAGGCCATCACCGTCCACTGCACCGGGAACCCTTGGTGGTACATCACCAACAGGGCCACAGGCGTCGTTGGTTGGGTGTACTGGCCGGGCAACGTCCTGATCGACTTCGGAGCGGGGAACCCTCCCAACTGCTAGAGGGGCTCACCAACTGCTGCAAACGGCAGGCGGGTATGGGGGACACCCGGCACGCCCGGGACGCCCACGAGCCCGGGATCCCAAACGGGTGAGGTGAGGGCGGGAGACGATCCGGTCCTCACCTCAAGTACGTGGCTCTGACGCCTGCTTGCTTGCGGCAGACCTCAGCTCGCCGCTGCCTCCCGCGCCCGACGCGCCGCCTGGACCGCCCTCTCCTCGGTGGTGGCGTCTGGCTCGCGGGTCTGCTGTATCGATGCTGAGGCACGATCGAGATGTCCGAAGTTCGAGTTCGGTGGTCTGGGAGTGTCGAGAATGGGCCACCGGCTCCGTCCCAGGGACATCAGCGGCCACCACCGGCCGCACGAGGAAGAAGGAGAAACCAGCATGGCGATTCAGCGGATGGACAACGTCGGCATCGTCGTCGAGGACATGGATGCCGCCGTCGCGTTCTTCGTGGAACTCGGTATGGAGCTGGAGGGCAGGGCGCAGGTCGAGGGCCTCGTCGCCGACCAGTGCACCGGACTCGACGGCGTCCGCTGTGACATCGCGATGGTCCGCACCCCGGACGGTCACAGCCGGCTCGAGCTGGCGAAGTACCGCAGCCCCGCGGCGATCAGCGCCGGGCCGCGCAACCAGCCGCACAACGTTCTGGGCACGCATCGCGTCATGTTCGCCGTCGACGACATCGAGGACACCGTTGCCCGCCTGCGCCCTCACGGCGCCGAACTCGTCGGGGAGATCGCCCGGTTCGAGGACAGCCATCTGCTCTGCTACCTCCGTGGCCCGGAGGGCATCATCGTCGGACTGGCCGAGCAACTGCGCTGAGAAGGAGGAAGCGGCAGCCGAACGAGATCTTCGAGCTTCTGACCCGCCCGACCGGTCAGGAGCCGCTGCCCCGTGACGTGACCCGCCTCGCCTACGTCACCAAGGACGGACCCGCGCAACGTACCGATCGCCTACATGCGGAACGGATCGCACATCGTCGTGTGCATGGCGCATGGCACATGGTGAGGGTGCTTGATTGCGGTCCGGGCGTTGGGGTGCGGCGCGGGTCAATCAGCGTGATGGCGGTGATCACGACGGTCGGCCGTCAGGGCTGCGGACGACGCGCCCGGTACGGCTCGGGCAGGGTCAGTGAGAGCCTTGCTGCAGTGCCGCCGACGACAGCCCCTGGCACGCCTCAGCCCCGCTGTACGCGGTCATCCGGCGTCCTCTCCCGTCCTGCAAAAGGAACTCAGACTCCATGATCACCGGGGTCGCGCATCCGGCCTTCGCCCGCGCTCTCTCGAGGACCCGTCTCGTGCCCGCGAGGGGCAACGTTCGCTGTGTCGGCGACTTCAGCAGGCGTTCGTCGGCGGCGTGGGGGGCGCGTCAGATCAGCGGGAGCAATCGTGCCTGGAGTCAGGCGTCCATGCGCTCCTCCAGGCGGATGGTCACGGTGTCTCCTTCGTCCTTGCCGATCGCCTTACGCACGTCCGCCTTCACAGGCAGCTTGTGCCTGCCGTCCCCCAGCGCCATGAACGAACTGTGGAACGGATGGCCGTCGATCGTGCCCCGGACCTTCACCAGGCCGCGGGTGCCGAAGAACTCAGCCGAGTCGGGCCACACGACGTAGGTCCAGCCGCCCTTGTTCGGGCTCCTCTGCAGGGTCGCGGTGAATTGCTTGTCCATCATGGATACCACCTGTTCAGGAGCTTTCGACGAGAATGAGGTCGTTGCCGTCCGGATCACGCACGGCGAACATGGGCGGCACGGAAGGTCCCATGCGTAGCACTGCCGCATCCGCATCGATACCGCGTGCGCGAAGCTCCGCGTGGTCGGCGTCGGCGTCCCGGGTCGTCAGACGGATGCCGACCGGGAGCCCTTCGGGAACGAGCGCGACAGTCGTCGTCGCTCCAGGCGGGGCCACCTCGATCCAGCGCCCGCTGCCGAAGGGCACGTCCCGGCGTACTTCGAAACCGAGCTCACCGACATAGAACTCGAGTGCCTTCTGCTGGTCGGTGACGCGAACCCCGACTGTCGCCACCTGTGTGATGTGGGTGTTCTTGCTCATACCCTGCCTCCGCTTTGTTGGCGTTCACCAGGTCAGACGGAGGCAGGCGGTAAAACTCATCGCTGGCCATGAATGACGTCGACGCGGAGCGGCCCCCGGGGGCCAGGCAAATTTGGACTTCACGACATGCTCGCTGGTTGTGGGGCCCAGCATCTTTGGTGTGCGCAGCAAGCGCCAGCGGGTGAGCGATGCGGACTGCGTAACGCCGTCACCAGCGGTGGTCGGGCCGTCCAGCGGCAGCCATCGGGGTCCGCCCGGGGATGAGTGCACGCTTGAGAACCTGCCTTCAGCGGCCGATGCTCTTGGCGTGCGGGGAAGCCATTGCAAAGGCGTGTCGGCCGCCGGATCGGTTGCCGGGTGGGTCTGAGACCCTTGTCCTCATGAGCACACCGCCAGAGGGATTGCCTGTCTACCGGGTCATTACCGGCCCAGACGATGCCGCGTTTTGCCGACGTGTGAGTGAAGCGATGGATCTCGGCTACGAATTGCACGAAGGCCCCGCCGTCACCTTCAACGGTGAGAGGGTCATCGTCGCCCAGGCCCTGGTGTGGCGGGGCCTGTCTGGTCTGGCCGAGCCTCCCGCAGCAGCGGTGAGGCGCCGCTGAGCGTGCCTCGCGCTCCTCTCCGCTGCCCTGCCCGCACACGGCGGAGCCTGTCGCCCCCCGGGCCGCCCAGATGGCTCGCTCCTGTCCGCCCGCAGGGTGGTGGGGGATGGTCACATCGAGTGGTCCCGCCGCCCATGTCTTGACCTCAACCTCAGCCTCAGCGTCGATTCCGTTCGTACCGGTGGTCTGGGGCTTGGGGCTCCGGCTACGGGGTGTGACTTCGCCTCGCCCACGCTCGCCTGGTGGCCTTCTCAGCTGAGTGGTGTGGAGCGGTGCGGGGGAGGGATGTTGGGCAACAGGTCCCACAGCGGCCGGGAGCCCGCCGCCCAGTGCGCCACCACTGTGCGGTCGGCCAGGTGCATGCGCAGCTGTCTGGCCAGCGGGGCGCACCGGGTGGAGAAGCGTCCGTTGGTCACCACCAGCACCACGTCGGCGCCGTAGAGCTGCCGGGCCGTGCCGTTGACCCGCTGCAGATCGGGTGTGCCCACCGGCGAGCCCTGCGCCCCGTTTTTGCGGTGCTTGCACTGAATGACCCACGTGCGGCCCTGCGGGTCCGTCGCCAGCACGTCCGCACCGTTGTCGCCTGCGCCACCGATCTGGCGCGCATCGGCGCAGCCGTCCCGGCGCATCAGGTCGCGCACCGCGAACTCGAACTCCCGGTGGTGCAGTGAGTCGATCTGTGAGAGCTCATAGCGCAGTGCCTGGCGCCGCACGTCTGCCCATATGGCCTGTTGCCGCCGTTGATACAGGACGCCCGCGCCCGCCACCGTGGCCACCCCGGCCAAAACGATCAGCACCCACCAGTGCGCGAGCAGCCAGTTGACGAGCACGAGCACCGCGGCGCCTCCCGCGAGGAGCGCGAGGAGCTGAGCCTGCTGGCGCTGCTGCCGCTTGGTCGGCCGCCGTCGACGACGACGCCGCTGTACGGGCGGACGCCGCGTCACCGCGCACCGTCCTGAGGAGTGAAACGGATCGGGTAGGAGACCGATGGTTCGGGCTCCTGCTTCTGCACTTCGCCGCTGTCCGGGAACGTGACCGGATACTGCGCTGTCTGACCCGGCCGGGAAGAACGGTCCGTGTACGGCCTGACAAACGGCATGTGCTGCCCCCTCTTTGTCCATGCTCCCAGCCCAACCGCCCATACTTGCAGCCACCACTGACAACCGGTCAGGCCTCGATCACGCCAAGTCAGGAGCAGCCAGACGTACCGGGCGCAGGTCGCAATCGGTGCCCCCGGCGGGCCGCCCTGGCGCAGGGCGGAGAAGCGAACTTGGGCGCAGGCAGCGGGAGATGAAGCAAGGGTTCCGTCACCGGTGGTCAGTGAACCCTGGAATCGCCTCAAGGGCGCGGTTGTCAGACCCCGTTGCTACGTTCGAGCCGTTCGAAATCATCCACGCCAAGGAGCATCAGATGGGATCGCAACTCAACCCGTGCCTCGCCTTCAACGGGAACGCACGGCAGGCGATCGAGTTCTATCAGAGCATTCTCGGCGGCCAGCTGGACATGGGCACCTACGCCGAATACGGCTCGCCGGACGTGCCTCACCCAGCCAAGATCATGCATGCCACGCTTCGCACCCCGGACGGCTACACGCTGATGGCGTGGGACGTCCGTGAAGAGATGCCGCACACCCCGGGCAACAACGTTGCGGTCTTCCTCGACGGCGACGACGCCAAACTCCGCACCTATTTCGAGAGGCTGTCCGTCGGAGGCACGGTGACGCTGCCCCTCGAGAAGCAGTCATGGGGTGACGAGGCCGGTTCGCTCGTCGACCAGTTCGGGATCACCTGGATGGTCAACATCGCCCTGTAACCCAGGTAGGTAGGCAGGTAAGGGGGGCGGCGGTTCGCTCCCGGGGTTGAAGACAAGCTCTTGTTTTCTTGACTCAGCGTTCCTCGTACGGGTCCGATGGTTCGGTGATCGCACGGACCGTCGTGGCGTCCAGTACCGGGGGCCAGGACGCCGCAGACCCCAGCTCGCCCCGCGGGTGCCAGGTGCCCGTCACCGTGACCCATGTGTCCGTCTCCGGCGCCCCCGCGCCGCGGACCTCCGCCTTGATCGCGGTCGCGTCGGCCGCGCAGCAAGCCACCCGCAATCGGGTCACGTACCAGGTGTCGCCGTCGCCCCGGGTGACGAAGCCGGTGAGCCGCACCGTGCGGTCCCGCAGCGAGTACCCGCTGTCGTAGGCGGCGCGTGAGCCGAACTCGGCCAGACTCAGCTCCACGGGGTCACCGGCCGGCAGCGCGGGGAACGCACCGACGTGCTCCTCGGCGCGCTGGGCCTCCTCCCGGGCCGCGCTGTAGGAGCCCAGCGCCGGCGGAGGAAAGCAGAGCAGGGCGACGGCGGGGAGAGTGAGCAGCCAGGCGATGCGCGGACCGCCCGGGTGAGAGTGACCAGGGTGCGGTTCACTGTCGGCCGGGTGTTCGTGCCCGTCGGCGCCGGGGGTGCCCGTCCGTGCCGCTCGCGCGGTCAGAGCGACCCGTACCAGACCGAGCAGTCCCAGCAGCGCCCCGGAGACGATCAGATAGGGCCGCAGCCCTGCCTGGACGTACCGGAGATAGAGATCGCTGAACAGCGAGATGCGCAGCACTGCGGCGCCGACCAGCAGCAACAGCACCGCGGGACCGTACCGCCTCACAGCAGCCACCACCCTACGAACACGCTGCTCGTCACCGCGGCCACCCAAGTGACGGACGAGAACCGGAGGGCGAAGTCCCGCCCGAACGTGCCCGCCTGGAGGGCGAACAGTTTGAGGTCGACCATCGGGCCGACCACCATGAACGCCAGCTGGGCCACCGGTCCGAACCCGCTCAGTGACGCGGCTACGAAGGCGTCCGCCTCGCTGCACACGCACAGCACCACGGCGAGCAGCGCCAGGAGCAGCACCGATACCCACGCGGATGCCGTGAAGACGTCCACCAGCGAGCGTGGGACGGCGATGTTGAAGGTGGCCGCCGCGGCTGCGCCCAGCACCAGGAAGCCTCCGGCGTGCAGGAAGTCGTGCTGCACCCCGGCGACGAAGGAGCCCGCGCGGGAGGCACCGGAGTCGGTCGCCGGCCTCGTCGGCAGCCGCAGCCACTTGGTGCGGCCGTAGCGCGCCCACAGCCAGCCCATCGTCACGGCGGTGACGAGCGAGGCGACGAACCGGGCCACCACCATCATCGGTTCACCGGGGAACGCGAGGGATGTGGCGACGAGCACGACAGGGTTGATCGCGGGCGCGGAGAGCAGGAACGCGAGCGCGGCGGCCGGGGCGACCCCGCGCCGAATGAGACTGCCGGCCACCGGTACGGAGGCGCACTCGCACCCGGGCAGCACCACCCCTGCCGCGCCCGCTACCGGGACGGCGAGGGCGGGGCTGCGCGGCAGCAGGCGGGCGAAGATCCGATCGGGTACGAGCGTGCCGACGGCCGCGGAGACCAGCGCGCCGAGCAAGAGGAAGGGAACGCCCTGGACGACGACGGCGGTGAACACCGTCCACCAGGCCGCGACGGGCGGTGTGTAGAGATCGAGCGCGAGCATCGGCCCGAGGACGCCGGCGACCGTGACGATCGTGAGGAGCGCGAAACCGCCAAGCAGGATGTGCACACAGGCCCGCACGGCCAAGCGCACGACATCGGCGGCGTCGCGCTGCCGCCCCGCGTACTTCTGATCGCTCATGTCACTCGCTTCACCCATCGGTGCCCACCGTGCCCGGTCTGCCGGGAGCCGTCGGCGCGTTGATCACGCAGTGCCGGGCCCGGACAGCTTAGTGAGGCGGTTCGTGACGCCTACGGGCAGAGTTCTCGAAGTCCTGTGAATCCCGCCAACGCCCCCGGGACGCACGGTGGTGGTGTAAACGCGCCGGACGCTACCGGTCCGCTCCAGCGCTTCAGCCGCTTCAGGCAGGCTGCCAGATCCGGGACAGGGCCGTAACAGTGAGAACCTGCTCGGGCGGGCCCTGGCCCGCCAGCCGCCCGTCGCTGAGGAGCAGGCAGGTGTCGGCCGCGCGGGCGGCCTCCAGGTCGTGCGTGGCCTGGACGACGGTCGTGCCGTCGGCGACCAGGTCCGCCAGCAGGACCGTGATCCGCTCGCGAGCCTCGGGGTCGAGTCCGGTGGTCGGTTCGTCCAGGAGCAGCAGATCGGACTGCTGGGCGAGGCCCTGTGCGATCAGGACGCGCTGGCGCTGCCCGCCGGACAGTTCGCCGAGCTGCCGGGCGGCGAGGTCGGCGACGCCCAGTCGCTCCATCGCGGAGTCGACCACGGCCCGGTCCTGGCGGGTCAGCCGCCGCCACAGCCCGCGCTCGCCCCAGCGGCCCATCTCCACGGTCTGCAGCGCGGTGAGGGGGAGTGCGTCGCCGACGGCGCCGCGCTGCGGGATGAAAGCCGGCGGACGGCCCTCCGCGTACCGGAGCTGCCCGGATGTGGCATCGATCACGCCGGCGAGAACGCCGAGCAGCGTCGACTTCCCGCTCCCGTTCGGTCCGACGAGTGCCGTCATGGTCAACGCCCTGATGTCGGCGGTGAGTTGACGGAGAACGGGGCGGCCCGGGTAACCCGCGTCCAAGTCGGTGATGCGAACGCGCTGGTGGCCCGTCTCGGCGTCGGGAGGTCCCGGGCGTTGTTTTTTGAACATGATTGTCATTGTAGTGTCATCGCATGGAGTGGTTGACGGCCCCTTTCGAAGTGGCCTTTGTGCAGCGTGCCTTGTGGGCCGGGATTCTGGTGTCGGCGATATGCGCCCTCGCGGGGACGTGGGTGGTGCTGAGGGGGATGGCCTTTCTCGGTGACGCCATGTCCCACGGCCTGCTGCCGGGCGTCGCGGTCGCCGCGCTGCTGGGAGGCAATCTGCTGGTGGGGGCGGTGGTGAGCGCGGCCGTCATGACCGCGGGCGTCACCGCCCTCGGCCGCACTCCGAGGCTGTCCCAGGACACCGGCATCGGCCTGCTGTTCGTCGGCATGCTGTCGCTCGGCGTCATCATCGTGTCGCGCTCGCAGTCGTTCGCCGTGGACCTCACCGGCTTCCTCTTCGGCGACGTCCTCGCCGTACGCGAGAGCGATCTGGGCCTCCTCGGGATGGCACTGCTGCTGGCACTGGTCGTCTCGATGCTCGGTCACCGTGCCTTCCTCGCGCTGACGTTTGACGAGCGCAAGGCCAGGACGCTCGGTCTGCGCCCCCGTCTCGCGCACGCCGTGCTGCTCGGTCTGCTGGCCCTGGCCATCGTGGCGTCCTTCCACATCGTGGGAACGCTGCTCGTCCTCGGCCTGCTCATCGCCCCACCGGCGGCCGCCCTCCCCTGGGCGCGCAGCGTGCGTGGCGTCATGGTCCTGGCCGCGGTCCTCGGCGCGACCGCCACCTTCGGCGGCCTGCTGCTGTCCTGGCATCTGAGCACCGCGGCCGGCGCGACGGTGTCGGCCCTCGCCGTCAGCCTCTTCTTCCTGTCCCACTTGGCGTCCGGGATCCAGCACCGACGCCGCGCGGCTCTTTCCCGACCCGCCGCCATCCCCGCGAACGCCCTCACGACCCGACCGAACGAAACCTGAGGCGATCTCCTTGTTCGTCCGAAGAAACGTCATATCCCTGCCGACGGCACTCCTGTCCGCGATCCTGCTGACCGCGGGTTGCACCGGCCAGGACGACGACCCCAAGCCCGCATCGGGAAGGGCCAACTCTCCCGCCACCCCCCACGGCTACGTCGAAGGCGCCACCGAGGCGGCCGAGCAGCAGTCCCGGCTTCTCCTGGCCGACAGCGCCACGGGCGAGACCCGCGTACTGGACCTGCTCACCGGCAAGGTGCACGAGACGGCACGCAGAGCGCAGGCCACCGGACTCACCACGGACGGCCGCTTCGGCTACTTCCACGGCACCGACAGCACGCATGTCCTCGACAGCGGCGCGTGGATGGTCGACCACGGGGATCACCTGCACTACTACCGAGCGAAGATCCAGGAGGTCGGCGAACTCCCCGGCGGCAACGGCACGAGCGTCCGCAGTGACGCGGGCGTGACCGTGGTGACGGGCGCGGACGGGAAGGCGGGTGTCCACCCCCGCGCCGACCTGGAGAAGGGCGCGACAGGCACGTCCGCCGGCCTTCCCGGCACCTACGCCGGGGCCGTGGTGCCGTACGAGGAACACCTCATCGCCCTCACGGAGGACGGGGACGGCCCCGCGAAGGTGAGGGTGCTCGACCGGTCGGGCAAGCGTGTCGCCTCTCCGGCGTCCGAGTGCGAGGACCCGAAGGGTGACGCGGTCACCCGGCGGGGGATCGTCCTCGGCTGCGCCGACGGTGCCCTGCTCGTCCACGAGGACGACGGCGCCTTCAGCGTCGAGAAGATGCCGTACGGCGAGGACGTGCCGGAGAGGGAGCGGGCCACGGAGTTTCGGCAACGTCCCGGCAGCAGCACGCTCACCGCACTCGCAGGGAAGGACGCCGTCTGGGTCCTGGACGTGACCGAGCGTGCCTGGACCCGGGTCGAGACCGGCCCCGTGATCGCCGCGAACACCGCGGGCGAGGGTTCGCCGCTGGTCGTTCTGGAGACCGACGGAGCCCTCCACGGCTACGACATACCCAGCGGCAAGGAGACCGCGGTTACGGACCCCCTGCTGGAGGACGTCTCCAGCGCCGCCCCCGGTAAGGCCGCGGCAGCGGTGATCGAGGTCGACCGCAGCCGCGCCTACCTCAACGACCCGTCGGGCAAGCGCGTGTACGAGATCGACTACAACGACGGCCTCCGTGTCGCCCGCACGTTCGACCTGGACGTCAGGCCGTCCCTGATGGTGGAGACGGGCCGATGAGCGTGCGCGTGGGAGCGGCGCGGCTGCGCGCCCTGGCGCTGACCCTGGTCAGCTTCTGCGTCCTCGCCGGTACGGTGACCGGCTGCGTGAGCGGTGACGACGACCGGCCCCGGATCGTGGTGACCACCAACATCCTCGGTGACATCACCCGGGAGATCGTCGGGGACGAGGCCGACATCAGCGTCCTGATGAAGCCCAACGCCGACCCGCACTCCTTCGGCCTGTCGGCCGTGCAGGCCGCCGAACTGGAGAACGCGGACCTGGTCGTCTACAACGGGCTCGGGCTGGAGGAGAACGTACTGCGGCACGTGGAGGCGGCCCGCGCATCGGGTGTGGCCACCTTCGCGGCCGGCGAGGCGGCCGACCCGCTCACCTTCCACACCGGGAACGAGGGCGGTCCGGCAGAGGAGGCCGGAGAGCCCGACCCGCACTTCTGGACCGATCCCGACCGTGTGCGCAAGGCCACCGGCCTGATCGCCGACCAGATCGTCGAGCACGTGGACGGCGTGGACGAGAAGGCCGTCCGGGGCAACGCCGAACGCTACGACGGACAACTCGCCGACCTCACCGACTGGATGGAGGAGTCCTTCGCCGCTGTCCCGCAGGACCGGCGCGCCCTGGTGACCAACCACCATGTCTTCGGGTACTTGGCCGACCGCTTCGGTTTCCGCGTGATCGGCGCGGTCATTCCCAGCGGCACGACACTCGCCTCCCCGAGCTCCTCCGACCTGCGCTCCCTCACCCGGGCCATGGAGAAGGCCAAGGTACGCACCGTCTTCGCCGACTCCTCCCAGCCCACCCGGCTTGCCGATGTCCTGCGCCAGGAGATGGGCGGCGACGTGGACGTCGTCTCGCTGTACTCCGAGTCGCTGACCGAGAAGGGCAAGGGCGCCGGCACCTACCTGGAAATGATGCGCGCCAACACCTCGGCCATGGCCGAGGGTCTCGCCGCCTGAACCAACCCACCCCGCGGGCCGGCCGGGACCGAACGCCGGCCGCCCCACCCCTGAAACCCGCCCCGCACGGGGCCGGAGAGGAAACACACGCGATGAACAAGCCGACGCGCGCCAGAACGCTCACGGGCACGGCCCTCGCCCTGGTGGCATCGATGGCGCTGACCGCCTGCGGCGGCAACGACGGCGCCTCGTCCGACGCCGAGCCGAAGCAGAAGAAGAGCAGCGAAGCCGCTGCGGTCGACAACCCGCTGGTCGCCTCCTACGACGGGGGACTGTACGTCCTCGACGGCAAGACCCTGAAGCTGGCGAAGACGATCGAGCTGCCCGGCTTCAACCGGGTCAACCCGGCGGGCGACGAGGACCACGTTTTCATCTCCACCGACAGCGGCTTCCGCGTTTTCGACGCCGCCCGGCAGACCTTCACGGACGCCGAATTCAAGGGAGCCAAGCCCGGCCACGTCGTACGGCACGCCGGCAAGACGATCCTGTTCACCGACGGTACCGGCGAAGTGAACGTCTTCGATCCCGCCGAACTCCGGGACGGCGCCAAGCCGCAGACCCGCACCTACAAGTCCGCCAAGGCCCACCACGGTGTCGCGATCGAGCTGTCCAACGGGGAACTCGTCACCACGCTGGGCACCGAGGAGAAGCGCACCGGAGCCCTCATCCTCGACAAGAAGAACAAGGAGATCGCCCGCGCCGAGAACTGCCCGGGTGTGCACGGCGAGGCCGCGGCCAAGGACGAGGTGATCGGACTCGGCTGCGAGGACGGCGTCCTGCTCTACAAGGACGGCAAGTTCACCAAGGTCAAGGCCCCCGACAAGTACGCCCGGACCGGTAACCAGGCAGGCAGCGACGCCTCGCCGATCCTCCTCGGCGACTACAAGACCGACCCCGAGGCGGAGTTGGAACGGCCCACCCGCATAGCGCTGATCGACACCCGCACCGCGAAGATGAAGCTGGTCGACCTCGGCACCAGCTACTCCTTCCGCTCGCTCGCCCGCGGCCCGCACGGCGAGGCCCTCGTCCTTGGCACCAACGGCGTCCTTCACGTCATCGACCCGGAGACCGGCAAGGTGGAGAAGAAGATCGACGCGGTCGGCGACTGGACGGAGCCCCTGGACTGGCAGCAGCCCAGGCCCACCCTGTTCGTCCGCGACCACACGGCCTACGTCTCCGACCCGGGCAAGCGCCAACTGCACGCCTTCGACCTGGACTCGGGTGAGAAGCTGAGGTCCGTGACCCTGCCGAAGGGCACCAACGAACTGTCCGGCACGGTGGCCGGTCACTGACCGGTCCTCTCCGGAGCGCTCTTCACGGGACGCCCGCCGACCTTTTGTCGGGGGGCGTCCCGCACTGCCGTAGCGGGGGATCACGCGAGCGTCGCGAAGGCCCTGCGGGCGGAGTCGCCGGCTGTCAGGGCAGGCGCAGGAGGTTGAGCCGGTAGCCCTCGACCTGGGGGAGGCGTTGCGCGGTGAGCGCGGAGACCATCTGCCGGTAGGGGAGCGGCAGCTCGGACAGCAGGGGACCGGGAAGGCTGGTGAGGGTGTGTGACGCCAGTACGCCGATCCCGGGCCGCCAGTTGGCCAGTCCGGCCGGGTCGGGGCAGTACCAGTGCATGCGGGCGTCGACCTTGCTGAGGGCGTCGTGCTGTTCCTGGGTGTCGAAGAAGCCGAGGCCGGCGGTGTCGAGGGCCAGGAGAGAACCGGGGAAACGGTCGGCGAGCAGATCGACGACCCGGCGCACATCGGGCTCGTGCAGGTAGGGCAGTACGGCCTCCGCGACGAACAGGCAGGGCCCGACGGTGCGCGAGGCCACCTCGGTGGCCCATGACTCGTCCGTCACCGAGGCCGCGATCATCGTCCGGCGCGGGGTGTCCGTGAAGAAGCGGCTGCGCAGGGCGATCGCGTCGGGCAGGTCGAGTTCGAACCATCGGGCGCGGCCGTTGTCCACGCGTTCGTAACGCGTGTTGAGCCCGGTGCCGATCTCGACCACCGTCGCGTCGGGGTGCTTGGCCAGGAAGTCCGTCACCCATCGGTCGAACAGGAGGGTGCGCAGCAGTACGCCGGTGAGGCTGGGGAGGTCGTCGAAGCGTCCGAAGTCGTAGTCGATCGCGGCGACGATCTCTTCGGCCCGGGTGTCCCGCAGCAGGGCGTGTTCCTTGCGGTTCTCCACCGCGCGGGCGTACAGCGGGATGAGGAGTGTCTCCTGCACCGTTCCCAGGTGCGGTCTTTCCTTCTCCATGAGCGGCCTCCCTGACACGGGTGTGTACCGGGCCGGGCGGTGCCGTGGCTGCGACCACCGACCGGCCCGGAGCCTCAGTGCCCCGTCACGGTGGTGAGGGGGTCGTGCTCGTGCGCACAGCTCTCGTCGAAACCGTAGGTGTCCCAGGCGGGGAAAGGGTCGGCGGCGGGCGGAGCTTCGTCTTCCCGCATGAGGCAGTCGGTCAGGGCCGCCCGCAGGGTTTCCGCGTCCAAGTGAGTGCCGATGAAGACGAGTTCCTGGGCATGAGGGCTGTCGGTGTCGCGCGCGGAGGAGGGTTCGAAGCGTGCCACGGAACCGGCCTGGGACCACAGTCCCGTCACACGCGGCCGACTGGCCAGCGTGAAGAAGCCCTTGGACCTGAGAACCTGCCCGTGCACGCCGCTGTCCAGTGCCCCCGTCACGAACGTCCACAGCCGCCCGGGGTGGAAAGGCGTCGCGGAGCGGAAGACGGTCGAGGAGATGCCGTACTCCTCCGTCTCGGGAACATGGTCGCCGTTGAGTTCCCTGACCCAGCCCGGCGCCTGTTGCGCCCGCTCCAGATCGAAGCGGGCGGTGCCAAGGACCTCTGCGACCGGCACGCGACCCCGCACAGCCGGCACGATGTGGGCGGCGGGATTGAGGCGGGCCAGGGTGGCCCGCAGCCGGTCGGCGGACGCGGAGTCGACGAGGTCGAGCTTGTTGAGGACGATGACGTCGGCGAATTCGATCTGGTCCATCAACAGATCGCTGACCGTGCGTTCGTCGTCCTCGTACTGGTCCAGGCCCCGTTCGGTCAGTTCGTCGCCGCCGGCCAGTTCGGGCAGGAAGTTGGCGGCGTCCACGACCGTGACCATCGTGTCCAGCCGGGCGATCTCGCCGAGGGTGGTGCCGTCGTCGCGGGCGAAGGCGAAGGTGGCGGCCACCGGCATGGGCTCGGAGATGCCGGAGGACTCGATGAGGAGGTAGTCGAAACGCCCCTCGCGCGCCAGCCGGTCCACCTCTTCCAGCAGATCGTCGCGCAGGGTGCAGCAGATGCACCCGTTGACCATCTCGACCAGGCGTTCCTCGGTGCGCGACAGTGCCGCATCGCCGCCGCGCACCAGGTCGGCGTCGATGTTGACCTCGCTCATGTCGTTGACGATGACGGCGACGCGCAGGCCCTCGCGGTTGGTGAGGACATGGTTGAGCAGGGTGGTCTTGCCGGCACCGAGAAAGCCCGACAGGACGGTGACGGGAAGGCGCGGCGAGGGGATCTGAGTCATGCAGGGCTCAGCCTTCGGGGCGGAGCAGGCCGCGCTCGTACGCCTTGGTGAGCCGCTGCGGGACGCGGTAGGAAACCCCGTCCACCGTGACCGTCACCAGCGGAGGCGTCGAGGCCTTCCACTGTGCGCGGCGGTGCCGGGTGTTGCTGCGCGACATCTTGCGTTTGGGCACGGCCATGAGGACCTCCGGTGCGATCGGTGAGCGCGACAGACGATACATGAAAATGGATGTCATTACGATTGACGCTTTCACGTAACTGGGTGCATCGCGCTCGGTGCCGCATGTGGTCACGCGTCGAAGGCCCCCAGCCGGTGCGCGATGGCCGCGGCTTCCCCGCGGCCAGAAGCGTTCAGCTTGGCCAGGATGTGGGAGACATGCACGCTCGCCGTCTTCGGCGAGATGAACAGTGCCTCCGCGATCTGCCGGTTGCTCCGCCCGGCGGCGACCAGCCGCAGCACTTCTTGCTCGCGGAAGGTGAGTCCCAGTGCCGCCGCCGGCGTCGGGGGCGGGGCAGCCTCCCCGTCGTCCTGTGTCAGCGGGATCCGAGCGCGGTCCGCCAACGTGCTGATCTCCCTGGAGAGCGGCGCCGCGCCCAGCTCACGTGCCGCCGCGTCGGCCTGTCGCAGCAGCTCACCGGCCGTTTTGCGGGAGCCGGTGCCACCCTGGGTGATCAGCGTCTCCGCGAGCCGCAATCGGGCGGTGGCCAAAAGCACCGGGGCCTGCAGCTGCTCGATGGCGTCCAGCGCCTGCGTCCATCGGAGGGTTGCGTCGTCGCCCTCGGCGGTGAGTAGTTCGGCCTGGATCATCTGGGCCTGCGCGGCCCACAGCGGCGCGAAATCGGGCTGGCCCTTCATGGCGTCGCGGATTCGCCGCACCGCTGCTGCGCGCCCCGGCCCGGCCACCGCGAGCCGGGAGGCTCGTGCCTCCGCCGCCGCGGCTTCGTACAACAGCGGCCAGCCGTATCGCTGGTGGCCGGGGGCGGTGGCATCACCGACGGCTGTCTCCAGCAGGGAGCGAACGTCCAGGATCCGGCCGTCGGCGGCCGCCAGCGCGATGGTGATCCGGGTCACGGCCAGGGTGTGCTGGAGCTCCGGACGGGGGCCGGCGGCCCAGCTGTCGGCCTCATCGAGCAGGCGCAGGGTTTCGTCGTACGCGCCCCGGGCCAGGGCCAGTTCGGCCCGCTGCTCGGCTATCTGCCCGCGCGTCCGCAAGCTCGCCCCGCGGCGGCCGGAGGCCCGGTCGAGCGCTTCGTCGGCGTCGGCCCAGCGGCCGAGCTGGATGAGGGACTCGGCGAGGTTGCAGTCGATGAACGAGGCGGTGTCCGGCAGCCCGTACCGCTCGGCGAGCTCGCTTCCCTCCTCGGCGACTTCGACGGCCTCGATGTAGCGGCCAAGGCCGTGCAGCGCCGTGGACAGGTTGCCGAAGCCGCGCAGCAGGACGTTGGCATTGTCGGGCTTCAGTTCTCGGGCGCACACCTCGCGGGCCAGCTCGAGCCCGGCTTCGACGTCGCCCGAGTGGATGGTGAGCCAGGCCAGGGTGTGTCGCGCGGTAAGACCGGCGGTCTCGGCGCCCGTCGTACGGCAGGCTTCCACGGCCCGCTCCGCGATCTCGATCGCCTTCGGCCCCGGCTGGTGCACCACGTACCAGTGCGCCGCATGCGTCAGCACATAGGCGTGTACGACGGACGGGGGCAGGCCCTGGAGCAGCTTCTGGGCTTGGGAGATCTCATCCCAGCCGTCCGAGCGGGAGAGGTCGCGCATCAACTGGTAGCGCTCGGTCCACAACCAGGCGGCCCGCAGCGGGTCGGCGCCCTCCAGCTCGCGCAGCGCCCGCTTGCAGATCGTGAGCGCTCGCTCCTGCTCTCCTGTCAGGCGCGCGGCGACGGTGACAGCAGCGAGCAGGTCCACGAAGTCGCCGGCCATGTCCAGGGACATGGCCGGACAGAGGCCGTCGTCGACGCTCTGTCGCATCGCCTGGCGGCGCAACTCCTCAGGAACGTCGTCCCACAGCTCCAGGGCCTGCTCCAGCAGGTGGTGCTGCTCGGCGAACGCATGCCGGCCGCGGGCCGCGCCTGCTGCGGCGAGCACAGCGGGCAGGGCGTTGGCGGGGTCGCGGGCGTTGAACCAGTAGCCGGCAAGGCGTCCGGCTCGCTCCTCGGGCCGTACGAGCGTGGGGTCGGCCTCCAGCGCATTGGCGTAGCGACGACTGAGCCGCGAGCGCTCGCCGGGCAGCAGGTCACCGGCCACGGCCTCGCGCATCAGGGCATGGCGGAAACGGAAGGACTCGCCTTCGTCGGAGGGCTGCAGGACGGCCGCGCCGACGGCGGTACGCAGGGTCTCGATCAGCTCGTCCTCGGCCAGACCCGCCACGGCGGCCAGCAAACGGAACTCCACGTCGGAGCCGCCCTCGGCAGCAGTCCGCACCACGCGCTGTACTGCCTCCGGCAGCGCCTCGACCCGGACCAGCAGCAGGTCGCGCAGTGAGTCGCTGATGCCGCCGGGAGAACCCTCGCGAATGCTGCAGGCAAGCTCCTCGACGAAGAACGCGTTGCCCTCGGAGCGTGCGAAGACACGGTCAAGGATTTGCTCGGTCGGGGCCTCGCCGTGGAGGGCGGCGAGCTGGCGGCGCACTTCGGCGCGCTCGAAGCGGGGGAGTTCAAGGCGGTTGACGGTGCGCAGCCGCTCGTACTCGGCGAGGGCAGGCCGCAACGGGTGGCGGCGGTGCAGGTCATCGGCGCGGTAGGTGGCGACGATGAGCAGGCGGCTGTCGGTGAGGGAACGCAGCAGGTAGCTGAGCAGCTCTCGGGTCGAGCGGTCGGCCCAGTGCAAGTCCTCCAGGGCCACGACGAGAGTCCGGCCCGCGGAGAGCCGCTCGAGGAGGCGGACGGTGAGCTCGAAGAGCCGGGCACGACCGTCGGTTTCGGGTCGGCCTCCGTCCATGTCACCGAGCTCGGGCAGGAGTCGGGCGAGCTCGCCTTCCTGGCCGGCGACTGCGGCGTCCAGCTCCGCGCCGAGCTGTCGGCGCAAGGAGCGCAGAGCGGCGGAGACGGGATGGTACGGCAGGGCGTCGGCGCCGGTTTCCACGCAGCCGCCAAGGGCGACGACGGCCCCGCCTGAGGTGGCCCGGCCGAGGAACTCCCGAAGCAGCCGGGTCTTGCCCACACCGGCCTCGCCGCCCAGGAAGACGGCGCCGGGCTCCCCGGCGTCCGCCCGGGACAAGGCATCACCGAGGGCGGCCAGCTCGGCGCTCCGGCCGACGAAGAAGGGGCTTGTATGGCTACTGTGCACAGCGCTGAGCATGGCATCTCGTACGAGGTGGGGGACAGCGGGTTCGATGTCGGCGGAGTGCCGGCGCGGCTGAGCGCGTCACTTTTGATCCGCGGCCGGGCTAGCCGAAGATGAGCTCAACTTTCTCGACCGCGCCCCCATCTGAGAGCATGTGAGGGGCAACTGCCTTACTGGGCGGACCAGTTGATGTCCTGGCGCTATCGCCAAGTGGTATCGGTGCGGGCGGGCCCCGCTGTCCCGATACTCGTCCCGACCACGGGCCGCACTCGAAGGCCTCCGGTCCCGGGACCCCGGGCATCCCCGTGCCCGAAAGTTCCCGGCCGCCTTGGCCGTCCAGGCCACCGGACACCCAAAAAGGGACTCACCCCCATGAACAGATCCCGCAGCAGATTCCTCGCCGTCCTTGGCGCCGCCGCTCTGGTCGGCTCGCTCGCCGCCCCGACGGCGTTCGCGGCGCCCGACACGGCCACGCTCCCCTCCACGAACGTTACGTCGGCGTATGAGGGCTCCGCCGAGAACGAGGCCGCCAACCGGCAGTTCTTCGACGCCGTCTTGAAGTCGGCGCTGAAGAAGCAGGCGGCGCAGCCGGGCATCCAGGTCGTCACCGTCCGCTACCGCACGAGCCGGGCGCCCAGCTTCCGCAGCCAGATAGCGCAGAGCACGCAGATCTGGAACTCCTCCGTCAGCAACGTGAAGCTCCAAGAGTCCAGCACGAGCGCCGACTTCGAGTACCGCGAGGGCAACGACTCGCGCGGCTCGTACGCCTCCACCGACGGGCGCGGCCACGGCTACATCTTCCTGGACTACCGGCAGAACCAGCAGTACAACTCCACGCGGGTGACGGCTCATGAGACGGGTCACGTGCTGGGTCTGCCCGATCGCTACTCCGGCCCGTGCAGCGAGTTGATGTCCGGCGGTGGTCCTGGCCCGTCCTGCACCAACGCCTACCCGAACGCGCAGGAGCGCCAGCGGGTCAACAGCCTCTGGGCCAGGGGGATCGCCACCCTGAAGGACAAGGGTGAGCTGACCAAGGTCCGCTGACCGGGCACGCTACCGACGGGCGCACCGTCACCTCGACCTGTGCCCCATGCCCCATGGCCCGTGCCTCGCGTCCCGGCTTGCTTCGGCCGGGCCGCGGGTTGTCGGGGCAGGGGGCATGGGGCACGTCGGCAGGTGTGGTTGGTGTCAGTCCCTGCGGTACTGCGCGGGCGACCCCTTCGTGTCCTCGTCCTCGTAGGACCCAACCTTGCCGCGGTCCACATGGAAGGTGGTCAGCGTGCTGATGGGCGAGTGCGGGTCGCGGCGGTCATCGATGACTCGCATGTGTGCGCTGAACCGCTCTGGCGTCACCTCGTACACGTCGTAGCCGTACCGGTTGCCCTCGAAGTACTTCAGGTGCGGATTGGCCTTGCCCATCAAGGGGCCGTTGGCCGCGTTCCAGTCCGCGGAGTAGGCGCCGGATGTCACCGAGTGCGCGGTGAACTCCGTGCCCACCAAGGGAGATTGTGGCTCGTCGAAGTCCGTGCGGACGTCGTCGACGAACGCCGAGTGCCAGTCACCGGTGATGACGACCAGGTCCTCCAGGCCGCTGTCATGCACGTGCCCGAGGACCTCCTTGCGCTCGGCGAGGAAGCCGTCCCACTGGTCGGTGAACATGTACGAGCCGCCAGGACGGCCTCTCAGCTGGCTCAGCATGATGGAGTTGGCCCATATGTGCCAGGCGTCGGGGGCGCGGTCGACGGTTTCCTTCAGCCACGTCTTCTGCTCAGCGCCCAGGATCGTGCCGTCGGGCAGATTCTGCGCCGTACGGTACGAGCGCAGGTCGAGGATGGCCAGTTCCAGCAGGTCGCCCCAGCGCCGCACCCGGTGGATCTCGGGGTCGGGCAGCGCGGACCCGCCGAAGGAGTCGCGGTGCGGCATGTGCTCGAACCACGCCTGGTAGGCGGCCGCGCGGCGCCGCATGAACGGGGCTCCGCCGCCGGTGCCGCTGTAGTCGTTGACGACCTCGTGGTCGTCCCAGGTCAAGAACCACGGATGGGCGGCGTGCGCCTCGCGGAGCGATTTGTCACCCTTGTAGAGAGCGTGCCGCTTGCGGTAGTCGGCGAGCGTGAGGATCTCCGGACCGTCGTGGTCCCGCACGTGCTCCTCGGGTACGCCGCCGACCTGGCCGTGCTCGTAGATGTAGTCGCCGAGATGGACGACGAAGTCGACGTCCTCGCGGGCGATGCCGCGGTGGGCGGCGTAGAAACCGTCGTGGAACGCCTGGCAGTTGGCGGCCGCGAAGGTGACCTTGGAGACACGGCCGCGCGGCGCCGTCTTCGTACGCCCCACGCGGGACGTCTTACCGAGCGCCTTGAACGCGTACCAGTAGTGTCGGCCGGGGGCGAGGCCGCTCACCGGGACGTGCACGCTGTGGCCGAGCGTCGCCGACGCCGGCGCGGTGCCGCGGGCGACGACGCGGCGCAGCCGGGCGTCCTTGGCGACGACCCACTCGACCTCGACGACCTCGGGAAGTCTCTGCTCGGCGGCGAGCGGTTCGGGAGCGAGTCTGGTCCACAGCAGCACGGAGTGCGGCTGCGGATCACCGGAGGCGACGCCGAGCGTGAAGGGCGCGGGGTCGTACTGGGCCCCCAGGTTCTCGGCGGCCTCGCGGGCCTGCGCCGGGGTGAGGCCCGGGGCCAGCGGCCAGGCGAGGCTGAGCGCGCCGGCGACCGCGGCGGACTTGAGCAGGTCACGGCGGTTGACGGTCATCGGCGGCCTCCGGTGGCGCTGAGGGTGAGGGAAACGGCGTCCGCGTAGCCGTCGTTGGAGGTTCCGCTTCCGCTGCGCGTGAAGACGAGCAGAACCCGCGCCGAGCGGGCGGTGGGCGGCACGGCGGCCTCGGCCGTGCGCTCCAGGAGGCCGGTCTTGCCCTGCCGGTCGGCCGCGCTGAGGGGGCCGAGGACGCTGAGGGCGAGGGGGGTGCCCTTGGCGTCGCGGAACTCCACGGAGAGGCGTGCGCCGTCCTCCTGTCCGGCGAAGCCGCCGAGCCAGCCGGCCAGGGTGTAGCGGACCTTGCCCGCGTCGACGGCGCGGCGTCCGGTCGGACCGCTCCTGGGCAGGTCGATGTCCTGCGTCAGCGCGGTGCGCGGGCTGTTGCCGCCCGAGTAGAAGCGGCTGCCGCGGCGGGCCGGGCCGGGGTCCGACGCGGTCGGGTAGCCGCCGCCGAGACTGTAGGCGATGAGCGCCGGGGCTCCCTGGGTGATTTTCCAGCCTCGGACCTTCGAGACGGGGTCGGCGGTGCCGCCGGTCCCGCTCTCCGCGTCGCCGTTGACGACGAGATTCACGCGCGCCTCCTGTGATCGGTGAGTTGAGCGCGGTCAGCCCACCAGCCCCGCATGAACCAGGAGAAGTATTCTGGCGAATTCTGTTACCGCCGTTACCTGTGGCGGTGTGCCGCCGGAGGAGCCCGCCACCCTCTCGCCCGCCTCGCCTGTGGCGGCGGCGGGCACAGAACTCGTGCATCCGGCGGGTTACCAGGGGCCGTGGTAGAGCAGGCCCAGGATGAGGGCGGCCACCGCGGTGGCCAGGAACGCGATCCCGCCTACGATGTCGCGGGAGCCCACCCGCAAGTGGGCGATGATCGCGCCGACGAAGTACAGCACGAGGCCGGAGGCGGCGAGAGTTCCCAGTAGCGGAACGGCGAGCCCGGCCAGCAGCCCCACGGTGCCCGCTGCCAGCAACGCGCCCAGCACCGGTCCGTACTTCCGAGGTATGCCCTTCATGTCCGCCTGGGCCTTGGGGTACTCATGGCCGATCAGGTAGGTGACGGCGGCGGCACCGTTGAAGACCGCGCCGAGGATGGTGACCGTGACGAAGGCGACGAACACGTTCTCTCCGTTCTTTGGAGACGATGTTGCTGGGCGCCTCGTTGTGGCAACACCACCCGAAGGTGCTGTCGGCGGGGGATGGGATGCTTCCTGTGCGCTGATCATCCCCGTGGTCCGGCTTGCCAGTTGCCTGCTCCTGGTCTTCGCTCCGCCGCTGTCCTCCGCGCTCTCCGGGGCTGCGGTGCCGGCCGCCGGTGCCTCCGTCTACGGGGTCCGGCGCGCGGTGGCCGCACGCACGCCGTGACCCGGTGGCGGTCAGACGGTCATCCGGTCGATCGGCCGGTCGGCGCCGCGGGAGCGGGTCAACGCCCGGCGGCCGAGGAGCGCGGCGCCCAGCCCCAGCGGGACGGCGATGATGGCGCCGACGAGCCCGTTGCCGGTGCCGGGACCGCCGCTGGAGGTGGCCAGGTGCAGCACCGCGAGGGCCGTGCCGGACAGACCCACCGCGATGGCCGAGATCCCGCCGGTGCGCGCGTTGCCGATGCTGAACCGGCCGCGGGCGTGGGCCAGGGCCAGCCAGCCGATAGCCAGGCCGAGCAGCCCTACCCCCAGGGCCAGGTTGGCCCCGGTCCGCCCGTCGCCGATGATCCCGCCCTCGGCGGCCACCACCAGCGCTGCTGAAGCTGCTGAAGCACTCATGCCGCTCTCCTCCTTCTCCGTCGCTGACTGCGAGGTTCGATGCGTCTTGAGCATGCGCGCCGGCCCCCCGCGGATCGTCCAGCAGACGCAGGCACTTTCCACTGCCGCATCCGCGGCATCCGGATACCGCGGATGCGGCAGGGCGGCGCGCCGGTACCACACACGCGGTAGCCGATCGCTCGTCCAAGAGCCGGACTCGCCCACAACCGCACCCGGTTACGGTGCACCCATGGACAAAGGACGGTTCGCTCTCCCGGCCCCGGTCACCGACTGGGCGATCGCCGTGGGCGTGGCGGTGCTGCTGCTGAGCACCGGGCTGTCCGGGCCGACCCCGGCCGGGGGCGGCGAGTTGCCCGGCTACGTGCTGCTGGCGGCCGGCGGGCTGGCGCTGGCCGCGCGCCGCCGGGCACCGCTCGTGGTCCTGGCCGTCACCGGTCTGTCTGCGGTGGGCTGTCTGGCGGCCGGGTTCGAGGTGCTCGCCGTCTCCTACCTGGTCGCCGTCTATGGCGCGGTACGTGCCGGACACCGCGCCGTCGCAGTGGTCGCGTCCGTGGGCCTGTTGGCCGTGCTCCACCTCACCGCCCTTGTCTTCCACGGCGGGCCCGCGCGCGAGGTCGTGGCGCAGGCCCGGAGCACCCTCGAGATCGCCTGGCTGATCGCCGCCTTCGCCGCGGGGGAGGCGGTGCGGCAGGCCGAACGGCGGGCGGACGAAGCCGAGCGCACCCGCGAGGAGGCCGCCAGGCGCCGGGCCGACGAGGAGCGGCTGCGTATCGCGCGGGAGCTGCACGACTCGCTCACCCACCAGATCTCGGTCATCAAGGTGCAGTCCGAGGTCGCCGTCCACGTGGCCCGGCGGCGGGGCGAGCAGGTGCCAGAGCCCCTGCTGGCGATCCACGAAGCCGGCCGGGAGGCGAGCCGGGAACTGCGCGCGACCCTCGAGGCGCTGCGCGACGACGACACTACCCCGCCGCACGGACTCGACCACATCGCAAACCTGGTGGAAGGGTTCCGAACAACCGGCCTGGAGACGACGCTGACGATCGAAGGACATCCGCACGCCGTGCCGGCCGCGGTGGGCCGTACCGCTTACCGGATCGTTCAGGAGTCGCTCACCAACGTCGCCCGGCACGCCGCCGCAACCACTGCGTCGGTGCTCGTCGACTACCGGCCGGGCGCCCTCGCCATCCGCGTCGACGACAACGGAAAGGACACCCCGCACCCCGTGCCGACGCTCGGCCTCGGGCTGCTCGGCATGCGCGAACGCGTCACGGCGCTGGGCGGCCGATTGCGCACAGGGCCGCGCGGCACCGGCGGCTTCACCGTCCAGGCCGAACTCCCCACGAACGGAGCGTCGTGATCCGGGTCCTGCTCGTCGACGACCAGCCGCTCATCCGCAGCGGCTTCCGCGCGCTGCTCGACCTCGAAGACGACATCGAGGTGGTGGCCGAGGCCGCCGACGGCCGAGAGGGCCTGGCGCTCGTCGAGGAGCAGCTGCCCGACGTCGTACTCATCGACATCCAGATGCCCGTCATGGACGGCATCGAAGCGACCCGGCGCATCGCCGCGGACCCGGCCCTGGCCGGCGTGCACGTCGTCGTGCTGACCAACTACGGCATGGATGAGTACGTCTTCGACGCGCTGCGCGCCGGCGCCGCCGGGTTCCTTGTCAAAGACATCGTGCCGGAGGACTTCCTGCACGCCGTACGCGTCGCCGCCCGCGGCGACGCCCTGCTCGCGCCCGCGATCACCCGCAAGCTCATTGACCGGTACGTCACCCAGCCGCCCCCCACTCGCGTCGGCAGCGGGCTGGAGGAACTGACCAGCCGCGAACGCGAGGCCGTCGCCCTGGCCGCACAGGGCCTGTCCAACGACGAGATCGCCGACCGCCTGGTCATCAGCCCGTCGACCGCCAAGACCCACATCAACCGGGCCATGGCCAAGCTCCATGCCCGCGATCGCGCCCAACTCGTAGTCCTCGCCTACGAGTCCGGCCTGGTGACTCCGCGCAACTCCTGACGCCGGCGCGCTGTCGACTGGCCAGGACGCTACGGCGCCTCGTCGCCAAGGGCCTCGCGGGGCCGGCTCCTTGAGCGCCTTGCGGTCCTGCGCGCGGGCCTGTTCGTAAAACCAGGTGCGACCCGTCGCCGCGATGGTGTGAGATGCGGGACATGACGATCGTTCTGAACGAGCCCGGCGTCGATGGGCTGACCGGGGTCGTGGATGCCCTCCGCGTATGGCAGGACGACCGCACGCCGCTGCAACTCCATCCGGGAGACCTCGGCTGGGCCTGGGCGCTTGGCGCGGAGAGGCTGGCCGCGGCCGTCCGCACCTGGAGCGTGGACGGACGGATCGTTGCCGTCGGATATCTGGACGACCCTGATGTGCTGCGCCTGACGACCGCGCCGGATCTGCGACAGGACGATGATCTGGCGCGCCAACTCCTTGCGGATCTCGATGATCCGGAGCGCGGGGTCCTGCCGCCCGGGAAGGTCGGCCTCGAAATCCCCAACGGCGCCTTGCTCCGCGAGGTCCTTTTGGAGGCGGGCTGGATTCTGGACGAGCCGTGGACGCCGCTGCGCCACGACCTCGCCGAGCCGGTGAAGGACTCCGGCCTGCGGATCGAGGTAGCAGGTCCGGAGACGGCGGGGGTGCGGACCGCGGTGCATCGCTCGGCGTTCGGCAGCCCGGCGTTCACCGAGGAGGTTTGGCACGTCCTCGCGGCCGGGCCGGCCTATGCCGACGCCCGCTGCCTGATCGGCTACGACGACCAGGACAACGCGGTGGCCGCGGCGACGGTCTGGTCGGCCGGGCCCGGCAAGCCCGGCCTGCTGGAGCCGGTGGGCGTGCACGCCGACCATCGCGGTCGTGGCTACGGGACGGCGATCAGCGTCGCCGCTGCGGCGGCGCTGCGTGAGCTGGGTGCGTCAAGCGCACTCGTCACCACCCCGACCTCGAACGCTGCCGCCGTCGCCGCCTACAGGGCAGCGGGATACGAGCCGTCGTCCGAACGGCTCGACGTCAGCCGAGCCGCCTGAAAATGATCGGGCGGCGGTAGCGGACAGGCCGCGTCGCTGACCCTGGCTGGGCCCGAACGCCCTTCGAGGACATGGGGCAGGTCGGGGTTCGACGATGGCCGGACGATCCGGCGCGGAGCGTCCAACCGCGTCACATGCGCCATCGCCCCACGTGGGAGGCGAGGCGTCGCCAGGCGCCGCGGCGGGCGCAATGGCACGAATGCGGATCAAGACTTAGCCTGGAATGGCGCACGGCGAGCATGTCCCAGGGCATGGCGTCGGTGCCAAATGGCTGATGACGCGCTGCTGACGACGCGCCCGCGTTCGAGAGGCGTATGTCCAGCCAGACCCCTCCGGTTCAGGTTCCGTGCCTTCTCACGCGGCTGTGGCCGCGTGGGTCGGCGCGTCGAGAGGAACGCGAAAGGAGGTGTACCGAGATGCGCACCTACGAGCGTCCGACGCTGACTCCGATGGGTTCGTTCGGGAAGGTGACCGGCGGACGAGGCGTCAAGAGGACAGGCCCGCCTGACCTTCTCCATCGTCACCGTCTGATCGGCTGAGTCACCCGAGAGAAGGTGGAACCCTGGTGGCGGCGCTTATGCCGCCGCCAGGCCCGTTCAGCGAAAGCGGGGCCCCATGGCCGCATTGACCCGACTGGCAGCGGTTCCCTCATGGTTCGTCGTTCTCCCCGACTGCACGGCCGCAGGGCCCATCGCGGGAGCTTTGCGCGGCTACGCGGAAATGACGATCGATCACCCTTCGGGAAAGCCATGGGTGTTGGGGCGGTGGGACGCCGACGAGATGGCCGTCGGCGAGGCGGGAGACAGCAAAATCACCGTGCTGGGCCAGCACGCGAGCGCCGACCGGCGCCGGGTGAGCCGGAGCGCCCAACGCGTGCGGACCCCCGGCGAAGTCGACGGGCTGGCCGCCGAATTGACGGGCAGTTCGCATGTGATCGCCTCGGTGGCCGGGAAAGTACGCGTACAGGGCACCGTCACGGGCCTGCGGCGGGTGTACTCCGCCGAGATCAACGGAATCACAGCCGCCTCGGACCGGGCCGATGTACTCGCGTTCCTCCTCGGCTCCGGCATGGACGAACGGCGGCTCGCCGTTCATCTGCTGGTACCACCCGTACTCCATCCCCTGTCGGACCAACCGGTATGGCGGGACGTGACCTTCCTGCCCACCGACCGTTTTCTGCTGCTCAACGAGAGCGGCCGTGCCCGCCGGATCCGTTGGTGGACGCCGCCCGAGCCCGAGCTGCCGTTGGCCCAGGGGGCGCAACGGCTGCGCGCGGCGCTGACGGCCGCCGTGGACGCCCGTACCGGAGGCCGTGAGCAGGTCGGCTGCGATCTGAGCGGACTTGACTCGACGTCGGTGTGTTGCCTGGCGGCCCGCCGGTCCAAGGTCGTGGCCTGTACCGCGGCCAGTCCCGATCCGCTCGACGACGACGTGCTGTGGGCAACCCGCACTGCGGCTGCGCTCGCCGGTGACGTGGAGCACCACGTCATCCCGTCCGGCGACATGCCGCTCATCTACCACGGGCTGCTGGACGTGGACGAGTTGTTCGACGAGCCCTGCGGGAGCATCGCCGACCACGCCCGCTGGCTCATCGTCGCCGGACGTGCCGCGTCACGTGGGTGCCGGCTGCACCTGACGGGGTTCGGCGGCGACGAGCTGCTGGCCTCCTCCACCTCCCACCTGCGTACGTTGCTGCGTACGCATCCGGCTGCCGCCCTGCGCCGGCTCAACGTCCTTGCGACGAAGCACGGGTGGTCCCGCAAGCAGCTGCTCCGGGAGCTGGCCGACAGTCGTCCGTACCACCGCTGGCTTCTGGGAGCGGCGGACAGGCTCACCACACCCGCCGCGCAGGACGGGGCTTTGCTGGGCTGGGGGTCCCCTCCGAGTCTGCCGCCGTGGGCCACGCTGGAAGCGGTCAGCGCCGTAAGGGAGTTGATCCGCTCGGAGGCGCCCGCCGCCGAGCCGCTCGCCGAGCTCCAGGGACAGCACTTCGAGTTGGAGGGAATTCAGGACGCGGCCCGCCCGGTGCGTCAGATCGGCCGGCTCGCCGACCGGGCGGGAATCACTCTCGCCGCGCCCTACCTCGACGACCGCGTGCTCGAAGCGAGCCTCGCGGTGCGGCCCGAGGAGAAAGACACCCCCTGGCAGTACAAGCCGCTGATCCTGGCGGCGATGCGCGGCATCGTCCCTCCGGCGAGCCTGACGAGGCAGACCAAGTCAGGCGGAATCTGCGACCTGAACGTCGCGCTGCGCACGAACCGGGAGGGCCTCCTCGCCCTGTGGGACGACTCCCGGCTGGGCCGCCTTGGACTGATCGACGCGGCGGAACTGCGCAGGCTCTGCACCCGGCCCCTCGACCCGAACCATCCCCACGACCTGCACGGCGGGCTCTACCAGAGCGTGGCCTGCGAACTCTGGCTGCGCACCTGGGAACGGGCCGCCGCCCCACCGACCGCGGGAGCGATGCCATGACACTCAAGCTGCGTACCGGCGTGTCCTGCGCCGACACGGAGTACGGAATCGCGCTGCTCGACGAGGACAGCGGCCAGTACTGGGAGCTGAACCCCACCGGCGCCCAAGTCCTGCGGATCCTGCTGCGCGGCGGCACCTCGGAGCAGGCGGTGCGGGACCTGACCGATACCTGCGATGTCGATGCCGACAGCGCGCGCGACGACGTACGGGGCCTGGTCGAGGCGCTTGACTCGTCCGGCCTGGTGGAGCGGTAGGAGAAGGAGAACCCCGGTGACCTTTCCGCAAGCCCTCTCACACGAACCGCGCGCGGTGCCCCTGAGGCGCCGGGCCGAGGTGCGGCTGGTCGTCGGCCTTGCCCGGCTGCTGGCCCGTCAACCTCCGCGACGCATCCGGACGGTGCTCCGCCGCGTCAGCCGTGGTGCCCGTCCGGCGCGTTACGACGAGGCCCTGGCCGCCCGCGAGACCGTGGTGACCGTCAGCCTCGCCTGCGCCGCTCCGGAAGGCTGTCTGCCCCGGTCACTGGCCACTGCCATGCTGTGCCGCCTGCACGGACGGTGGCCGGTGTGGTGCGTGGGGGTGCGGCGGGTGGCGCCGTTCGCGGCGCACGCCTGGGTCGAGGCGGGAGGCGTTGCCGTCGGCGAGGACGCCCCGCCCGACTACTTCCGGGCCTTCTTCACGGTGCCATGAGCGGCACGGGTGGCGACCGCGTGCCCGGCGGCGGACACCTCACCGCACCGCGGGAGATCCTTCGCGTACTGCGCGGGCACCGGCGGTGGATCGCGGGCGCGGTGACGCTGACGCTGATCGCCTCGGCGCTGGGACTGGCCCAGCCCCTGGTGGTCAGGCGAGTGATCGACTCGTCCGCAGCGGGAACGGCCGTCGCCGGCTCCGTCGGCCTGCTGGTCGCGCTGTTCGTCGCCCAGGCGCTGGTCGGGGCGGTGGCCGGTTACGTCTTGGCGCGCACCGGCGAAGGCGTCGTACTGGGTGTACGCCTCAACCTCATCGACCATCTGCTGCGGCTGCCCATGAGGACGTACGACCGGCATCGGATCGGCGACCTGATCTCCCGGGCCGGCACCGACAGCACAGCCCTGCGCCTGCTCATCGCCCAGGGCTTCACCGACGCGCTCACCGGCAGCATCGGCCTGGCCGGTGTGGTCGCTCTGATGATCTGGCTCGACTGGGCTCTCTTCCTCGTCGTCACCGCCATGATCGCCTTCGGCGGGCTGATCGTCGCCTCGGTGCTGCGCGGGATCGCCCGAGCCTCGTTCCACGCCCAGCAGGCCACCGGATCGATGACCGCGGAACTGGAGCGGGCCCTGGACGCCATCCGCACCGTACGGGCCAGCCGCGCCGAACGGCGGGAGGCGCAACGAATCGGAGCACAGGCCCGGTCGGCCTTCTCCGCGGGCGTACGGGTGGGGAAACTGGACGCGGTGGTCACACCGGCGATCGAACTGACGGTCCAGGGCTCGTTCCTCGTGGTCCTGCTCATCGGCGGCGTACGGGTCGCGGGCCAGGGCGGCTCGGTCGCCGACCTGGCCGCCTTCCTGCTCTACATGCTCTATCTGGTGGGGCCGGTCGGCTCGGTCTTCCAGGCCGTGAGCACCATGCAGCAGGGCGCGGGCGCGCTGCGGCGGATCGCCGAGATCCTGGACCTGCCGCAGGAGCCGGACGGCGGGCGCCGGTACGACATCACCTCCCCGGCGCCCGAGGTGACCCGCCCCCCGGTACTGGAGTTCAGGGATGTCTGGTTCGGCTACGACCCGCGGCGTCCGGTGCTGCGCGGAGTGTCGTTCGAGGTGCCACCACGCGGTCACGTCGCGTTGATCGGCAGCTCCGGCGTCGGCAAGTCGACGGTCTTCGCGCTGGCAGAGCGCTTCTACGACCCCGGTGACGGCCTCGTCCTGTTCGAGGGCCGCGACGTACGGAGCCTCAGCCGCGCCCAGCACCGCGCCCGGATCGGGCTCGTCGAGCAGCACGCCCCGGTCATGTACGGCACGCTGCGGGAGAACCTGCTGTACGCCGCCCCCGAGGCCGGCGCCGACGAACTGGACCGGGTGGTGGAGCTGGCCCAGCTGACGGAGCTTACGTCCCGGCTGCCGCGCGGCCTCGACACCGACGCCGGGGAGCACGGCATGGCGCTCTCCGGCGGCGAACGCATGCGCATCGCCATCGCCAGGTCCCTGCTCACCCGGCCCAGCCTGCTGCTGCTCGACGAGCCGACCGCCCACCTCGACGCGGTGAACGAGGCGGCGCTACGCCGGTCGATCCGCCGGACCGGCGCGGAATGCGCACTGCTGGTCATCGCGCACCGGTTCTCGACGATCCATGCTGCGGACCTGATCGTCGTACTCGACGCGGGTGAGATCGTGGCCACGGGCAGCCACGAGGAACTGCTGGACACCAGTGAGCACTACCGGTCTCTTTGCCGTGCCCAGTAGGTCGGCGTGTCCGGGTGGGTTCTCGAGCGGGATGTCAGCGGAACACGGGGCTGACGTAGTTCGCCGGGTGCTTCGAACCGTCGGGCTTGGCCGTCCCGCCAGTGGTCCAGTCGAGGGCCAGGTCGCTGGTCCGGCAGGGGGCAGGCTGTCCGGCTGCGGGCTGACTGGCGGCCCAGGCCGGGGTGGTGGTGATCGCCAGGATGCCGGCGCATGCGAGGGCCGCTACGCGTAGTTGGATCCGCATCATTGTTCACACCTCCAAGGTGGGGCATGGTGGCCGCGGACCAAATCCCCGACTCGCTACCTGTCAGTGTGTTGGGGCCGCCACGGGGAGTTCCACCGTGATTCGGAGCCCGCCGGCGGGGCGCGGGGCGAGGGTGAGTGTCGCGTCGTGTGCCTGGGTGATCGTTTTGACGATGGCCAGGCCGAGGCCGACACCTGCGTGGTCGACGCGGATGCGTTCGGCGCCGCGCTGAAACGGTTCGGTGAGTGTCGAGACCCATTCTGGGGAGAGCTCCACCCCCGTGTTTTCGACGGTGAGTACCGCGGTCTCGGGGCCGGCGCTGGTCGTGACCCACACGGTGCCCCGCTCGGGCAGGTTGTGGACGATCGCGTTGTGCACGAGGTTCGTCGTCAGCTGCAGCAGGAGCGCCTGCGATCCGAAAGCCGGGGCGATGTCGCCGGAGGTTTCGATGGTGGCACCGTGTTTCTCGGCGAGCGGGAGGAGCGTCTCGGTGGCCTCGTCCACGAGCAGGGACAGGTCGACAGGCTCCCGGGTGAAGGACCGCTGGTCGGCGCGGCTGAGCAGGAGCAGCGCCTCGGTGAGGTCGATCGCGCGAGCGTTGACGGCGCGAAGACGGTCGACGAGTTTGCCGGGGTCGTGTGTCGGATCGTTGTGGGCCACGTCGAGAAGTGTCTTCGAGATCGCGAGCGGGGTGCGCAGCTCGTGCGAGGCGTTGACTGCGAATCTCCGCTGTTCGGCGACGTGTGCTTCGAGCCGGGCGAGCATGGTGTCGAAGGCGTCGGCGAGTTCGCGGAACTCGTCCTGGCGGCCCGGCAGCTGGATGCGGTGGGAGAGTGATCCGGTCGTGGCCGTGCGGGTGGCGTCGGTGATGCGGTTCAGCGGGGCGAGCATACGGCCGGCGAGGAACCAACCTCCCAGGAGGCCGAATACGAGGAGGAACACCATCACCGCGGCTGCCATGGGGGCGAACCCGCGCACGAAGTCGGTGCCCGGAGTCGCTCTCCATGCCCCCTCTTCGTTGGTCTGCAACCACCCCTGTCGTAGGAGAAACACTCCCATGGCAGCGAGCAGCAGGCCGCCGGCCAGCATGAGGAATCCCGCGTAGCTGAGGGTGAGTTTGAGCCGAACGCTCAACCCGGGCCGCCTATCCACGCTCGGCTCCCTCGTGTCCGGCCTCTGATTGCGTGTCGATGCGGTAGCCGACGCCTGGCACGGTGGCGATGACCCAGGGCTTGCCGAGGCGCTTGCGCAGGGCCGAGACGGTGATGCGTACGGCGTTGGTGAACGGGTCGGCGTTCTCGTCCCACGCCCGTTCCAGGAGTTCTTCGGCGCTGACGACACCGCCCTCCGCGGCGACGAGAACTTCGAGCACGGCGAACTGCTTCCGGGTGAGCGCGACGTAGTGGTCGTCGCGGTAGACCTCGCGGCGGAACGGATCCAGGCGCAGGCCCGCGATCTCTCGCACGGGTGGCCTGGTGTGAGCGCGCCTGCGGGCGAGTGCTCTGAGCCTGAGCACGAGCTCCCGCAGCTCGAACGGTTTGGTGAGGTAGTCGTCGGCGCCGAGCCCGAACCCGGAGGCCTTGTCGTCGAGGCGGTCGGCGGCGGTGAGCATGAGGATCGGCAGGCCGCTGCCGGAGGCGACGATCCGTTTGGCCACCTCGTCGCCGGAAGGGCCGGGGATGTCCCGGTCCAGGACGGCGATGTCGTACGTGTTGATGCCCAGCAGCTCCAGAGCGGTGCCGCCGTCACCTGCGATGTCGGCCGCGATCGCTTCCAGGCGCAGGCCGTCGCGGATGGCTTCTGCCATATAGGGCTCGTCCTCGACGATCAATACACGCATGTACTTCATGCTAGGAGTCGGCACATATCGTCCACGTATTGAAAACCGCATACGGGCCGATGCAGAGGCCCGTCCGGACAGGCCCTTCCTGCCCGAGCCCGGCTCGGAGCTGCC
The DNA here is from genome assembly GCF_040660195.1 of Streptomyces sp. NPDC050147. Lineage (NCBI taxonomy): Bacteria > Bacillati > Actinomycetota > Actinomycetes > Kitasatosporales > Streptomycetaceae > Streptomyces > Streptomyces sp. NPDC050147. The sequence goes on from NZ_JBFALJ010000017.1 coordinate 73,025, forward strand.
CTGTGCCCCGGTAGGTCTACGCCTCGAGGAATTCCAGCGCGGGCGACGAAGGCGTCGTGGTACTGGAAGATCCCGACGTGTCCCGCGTCGGGACAGAGGGGGACGCCTATCTCTCCGTCGAGCACCGTGACGACGCGGCGGACGGCTGCCCGGTCGCCGCGCTCGCCACCGACATCGCGCGCGGCGGCGGGGGAGACGAGGCCCGGCGCGTCTACGCGGAGGGGGTGGGCGACTTCGCCGCCTTCCTCGCCGGCGAGGAAGGCGCTGACGACCAGGACGGCCTCGCCCGTCTGTGCACCATGTTCGGCGCGCTCGTCCTGGCCCGCGCGACCAAGGGCACCCCGCTCTCCGAGGAGATCCTCGCGGCCGCGCACGCGGCCGTGACGGGGAACGACTGATCAGCAGTGATGTCAGTGGACGCGTGGGCGGCAACGCTGCAGTTCGGAGGCCGGTCTGCCGGTCACGAGTTCGTCTGCGACAAGCCGTCCGACGGTGGGCGCCAGGGTGACGGCGGAGTGCATGACGGCGACGTAGACGGACCGATCGTGTGTCGCGTATCCAATGACGGGTCCGTGAGCGGGCATGGGACGCTGGGCGGTGCGGTGGCCGAGCAGGCGGCACCGGTCGCTTCCTCGGAAGGCCGCCTTCAAGTGCTGGAGCGCGCCCTGAGCGGCCTGCGCAAAGGCTGCTGGTGTGCCTTCGACATGCGGCACGACCAGCAGGAGGCCGCCGTCCCGTACCTCCCGGACCTCGAAATCAGGGCTGGCCACGATGGTCTTGACCAGACCAGGCGGTGCGGTGACCCGCGCGAGGGTGGCCGGGGAGGCGGCGATGGCCAGGTCGGCCGATAGAGGTTCGCAGAGCTTGGGAACCTGAGTTCCGGCAGTGAGTACGACGGTTGCGGCGGCGTGGGACCCGGTCGAGGTGAGTACTCCCTCGACGCGTCGATTGGTCATCCGCAAGGAGGTGACCGCGGTGTTGTGGAGCACGGTTGCTCCGTGGGCCTTGGCGGCTGCGACGAGTGCGTGGGCCAGGGCCGTTGGGTCGACGCCTGCGTCGCTCGGGGTGTGGATGGCCTGGCCGGGTGGGTGCCGGAGGTTGGGCTCCAGGGCTGCGATGTCACTTCGTCCGACACGGAACTGGCCTGGCTCCGGCCGTGAGCCAGGCGCCGGTGTGCCGGCCCAGGTCAGCGAGCCGGTCCGGCGGATGGTGATGTGTGGCAGTTCGTCCTCCAGGCGTCGGTAATCCGCCTGGGCGTACTCGCGGAAGTCCTGTGCGCCGCCGGGCCAGTGGCCTCCCGAGCTGCGGATCCAGGCGAAGGAGTCTCCTGTGACCCCCGTGGCCGGTGCGGGCCCTTGTTCGAGGAGGGTGACGGGGACGCCCCGACGTGCCAAGTGGTAGGCCACTGAAGAGCCGACGATTCCCGCACCGACGACAACAACGGCTGACATGAGGTCCTTTCGAGGTCGACACCACTCCCGTACAGCGCCCTGGCGCCCCCGCCCCCGCCAGTCCGCTGACTTGCCCAAGTCGGCCCCCGCCCCCGGTCGTTCGATGCCGCCGCTCCTGACCTGGGTCGAGTCGTGGGCGTCAAACAGAGCGACTCCATGGGTGCGTTTCTATGGGTGCGTTCAGAGCGGCTGCATGGGTGCGTTGATGCGCCGGCCACCGGGGGCCGGCGCCTATTCGGGGAGCTGCACTGTGTTCTGGTTGGCCGTGAGCAGCCAGCGCCCTTCCTCCTTGGCCATCACGTACAGCGGCGAGGTCGGGTTGCCGGTCGGCTCGCCGTCCAGCGTCAGGTACTGGCCGCGCGCTTTGACCGCCGCGACGTCGGGGCGGATGAAGAGCACATCCACCAGTTCGTAGCGGACCGAACCGTTCGCCATCGAGCCGGGTAGCGCCTTGTGCGTGAATGCCGCGATCTCCTCGAGCCCGGTGAGCAGCTTTCCGTGCGCCGTCGTCCAGATCGCATCGGACCGGAAGAGGCTCAGGAACTCGTCCGGGAGCTCATTGACCTGTGAGTGCTCGATCGTGGCGATGACCCGCTCGATCGCTTGGAGGTCAGCGGACTGTGCGAGTGCGTCTGTTGTTGCTGTCGTTGTGTTCATGCGTGTCAGCATGAGACATCAACCAGACTTGAGGTCAAGCGAGTTGGTACGTCGATCCCGGACACCTTGGAGAGGCGCTTCAGGCGGTAGCGGAACGTGTTGGGGTGGACGTGCATGGCGGCCGAGGCGGAGATGACGTCGCCGAAGGCCGAGGCCGACCGGGCCCTACGGGTCCTGCGCGAGCGGCGGCCCGACCTCAGGGCCACCGGCCTCGCCGCTGTCTACGGGGATGCCCTGCTCCTCGAACTGACCGACCGGATCGCCACCGACGGCGGCCCGCCGGACGGCTCGATCGTCCGACTGCGCGCCTGCGACGCCGGCGCGGGAGCGGCGCAGGTCCTCCGGCCTGGCCGCGACACGTCCGACCCCGATGACGACCGATGCCCGTTCGCCGATCCGCTCGAGAAAGGCCTCGGCGAGCCACCGGGCCGCGTCGTCCGACGCGGCGGGCAGGACCGCGTGGGTGACGCCGTCGAGCGTGGCCGTGGCCGTCATCGGGTGGATCGCGTTCAGATAGAGGGCGAGGGCGAGGGCGAAGGCGTCGGCGATCCGGTCGGCAGCCACGACCAGGTCGGCGGCCGGCGAGGTGTCGGTCGCGGCGAGGGCCAGTACGCAGGCGGGCTGGGCGGAGAGGCCCAGCCTGTCGCGGCGCCTGGAGCGCCCTCGCCGCCCTCCAGGAGGGCGGCGAGCAGGTCGGCGCGCAGCCGGTGCCCACGTCCTCACCTGCCTTGCGGCGCAGCAGATGCAGGGCGGCGACCTTGGCGGCGTCCCACAGCGCCCGCTCGTTGTCCCTGGGTCGTGATCCTTTGACCACGCCCCAGAGGGAGCCGAGGATCTCTCCGCCCGCGCGGACCGCGATCGCGGCCCGCGGCTTCTCCGAGATCCCCTCCAGATACAGGGGCTCGTCGTTGCGGTAGAGCGAGCGGAACGCACCGCGCTCCTCCAGGGCGCGCAGTCTCTCCGCCTGGGCCTGGCGGTCGAGGATAGTCGCGATCCTGGCGTCGTCACCCTCGTCCTGGCGGCTGGAGAAGGGCCAGCACCCGGCCGTCGCGATCCTCGACCGTCACCGGCCCGTCGAGGAGCGCGGAGACCGCGTTGGGCAGTGCGAACAAGTCTCCGGCCGGGGCACGAGGCGGGCAGAGGGGCACGGCGAGTGGGTCAGGAGAGCTGCAGGGGGTGGGGCGCCGGGGCTGTGGACGCTCGCTCCTGACCGGTGCCGGCACTGGCGCCGGTGCCGGGACAGAAGACCGCCTCCATTACGGCTTCGGAGATGCCGCCCTGGTCGACCCAGTCACCGTTCATGTTGGTGCTGGCGACCTTCGAGCCGTCGCGCAGGCCCATCGACCACGACAGCGAGCCGTGGATCGTGCCGCCGTGCCCCCACGCCCGCACACCGCAGGACAGCTTCTGGCCCATCACGCCGAGCCCGTATCCGGTGTCGGGGATCCAGTTCACGGTCGGTACGGCGGTGAACATCGCCTCTTGCTCGGCGGGACGCAGCAACCGGCCCTTGAGCAGGGCGCCGTAAAACCGATTGATGTCGCCGGACGTGGAGATCATGTCTCCGGCAGAGCCACCCCACGTCGCGCTCATCTCGGTCACGTCGTGGACCGGGGCCGCGGGGTCGGCCAGCATGAGCTTGGAGTAACCCCTTCCGTGCGCCCCAGCGATGCCCGTGCTCTCGCGCGGCAGATACGTGTGGGACAGGCCGAGCGGCACGATGATCCGCCGGGTCACCTCGGTGGCGAATGAGTGTCCCGACGCCTTCTCGGCGATCATCCCGGCGAGGACGAAGTTGGTGTTGGAGTAGGCCCACGACGTACCTGGTGTGAAGTCCGGCGCATGACTCATCGCCGTCTTGACGAGGTCCTCGGGGCGGACGCTGTCGAAGCGGTGATCGATGAAACCCTGACCGACCAGCTTGGTCCGGATGGCCGAGTGGCTCGTGTAGTTGAAGATGCCGCTGGTGTGGTTGAGCAGCTGCCGTACGGTGATCGCGCTGCCGTCGTGACCGTTGCCCTTCACCACTCCCGGCAGCCACTTCTCGACGGTGTCGTCGAGGCTGAGCAGTCGCTCGCCCACCAACTGCAGCAGGACCGTGGCGGTGAACGTCTTCGTCGTGCTCCCGATCCGGTAGCGATCGTAGGGCGCCAGTTTGCGTCCGGTCGAGGTATCGGCGACGCCGGCGGAGCCGAACCACCGGGAGGAACCGTTCTGGACCTCGGCGAGGATGCCGGGAGCCCCGTGCTCGCTCACCGCCCAGTCGAGCACACGCTGGACGGCGTCGTTCCTCGTCGTGGTCTCCGCAGACGCAGACGCAGAGGCGGACGTAGGCGCAGAGGCAGATGCGGACACGGTCAGCGACGCAACCACGGCCACTGCGGCGATGCTCGCGATGAGGACAGCTCTGGAACGACGGAACATGAGGCTTCCTTTCGTAGCGAGGCTGACACGTACTCCCGGGCATTGCCTCCGGGAGCCGACATCGTTCCCGAGCTCAGTCACGCCCTGGCTAAGGACGGCGGGACGCAATCTTGTCCGCGGGGTGGTGCCGCGGTACGAACCCGACCGGGCGGCCCCCGCCGTCCGGCCGGGCGAGTGCCTCGTGGCCGTCGGCACATATCAGCGCACGTCCCTTCGCATGCCGGTCCGAAGAGGCGTCCCGACGGCCGGCCTGACGTTCGCTGGTGCCATGTCACGCCCGTACGACGTGGCTGATGTGCGCGGCTTGCACGACCCGCGTGACTTCCACTGCCTCGCGCTGACGTCCGGCCTGGAGGTCCTTCTTGGCGCCCCGTAAGAACCTGACGGCCCTGTTGCTCGTCACCGCTGTGGTGCCGACCGCCTGCTCCGGTGGCGGTTCGCCCACACCGGCGGCCGGTGGCAGTACGCGCTGGTCATCGAACCGTCCTTCGACCTCAAGACGGCCGACCCGGGGCGAATGTACGAGGCCACCGGCCCCTTCGTGGGCAAGGCGGTGTACGACACGCTGCTCATCTTCGACGGCGACGACGTGATACCAAGCCGGTGCCGGCGCTGACCGAGCCGTACACGCTCTCCGCCGACGGCAAGGTCCTCACCTTCAAGCTGTGTGCGGGAGCGCAGTTCAGCGACGGCTCCCCGCTCACCGCCGACGACGACGTGGACCTCTCCCTGACCCACCTGCGTGACATGAAAGGCAACCCGCCGTTCCTCCTGGCCGGAGTGGAGGTGGCCAAGAGCGGCGACTCCACGCTCACGCTGACGTCGAATCCGCACGAACCCTCCGGCGGCCAGCACCAGCGCCGGCGCGTAGCCATCGCCCCCGCGCTGGCCGCCCGCCCCCCCCGCCTGCTGAACGGCGACAAGCCCCTCTCGGCCCTCGACGCCTCCGCCCAGTCCCAGGTCGCCACCCGCATGCGCGACCTGGCCGTCGACTCGGGCGGCGCCGCTCACTCAGGTCCGGTCACGAGGGGCGTGGAGCCAGCAGGCGGCTGACGCTGCCGGGCCCCGCGTCGCAGAAGAGCGGTCTTTCCAGGGATCATCTCCGGCACATCATCGGACGAAGGGTTCATGCATGCACGGCGCGAAGGCCCGCCTCAGTGGCGACTGGGGCGGGCCTCCTGTTGGGCGTGCTGATGGGCGTCGGCGAGGAGCTGGGCGGCGTGCGCCGATGCGGGGCAACGACTTCTACCGGGTCCAGCACAGCGCCGGCGAAGGCGGGAAAACAGCCTGTGATCAGACGGCCCCGCCCCTCATCGCGCCTGAGGTCTTCAGTAGTCGATCAAGCCTGTGGCGCGAGTCGTTCCCTTGAACTGCAAGAAGAACTTGGTGCCGTCAAGCACGTCGGTGGCAGCCAACCCCCAACGGTCTTTTGCCAGCGACCGCCAGCCGTTGCAGTTCCAGCCCGACCCCTTCCCCCGGGGCCAGGAGGTCCCGAAGGGCCAAAGCTCCCTGTCTCCGCCAAGCACGACAGGAACGTGTCAGTTCTGGACCTTGCCGAGAAGCGGCAGCGCGGGGGCGGCGGACTCGTCCTCATAGTGCGAGTGCTGACGGATCTCGTTGCACTGGAAAGCACGAGCCTCGTCCAGCACCTCTGCGGGGACGATGACGTCGATGTCCTGGACGGTCGGACAGACGTCTCCGATGATTTCGATGTTCTGCGAGTAGTCGCCGTGGCCCGACGCGTCGGCCGTGGCGGGCGTAACGGCCACGGCGGGCGTGACAGCCATACCGGTTGCGGCCAAGGTCAGCAGCGAGCCCGACAGCACCTTCTTGTTCACAGAGTTCATATTTACTGAGCGCTCCTACCGGGGATAGCGTGGCACCCCGTTCGGGTGCCGACGCCGGACCCAACCGGCGTGCCGTGGCAAAGGTTGCGTGATGACACGGGCTTTCACCCAGTCGTCCGTCTCAAGCACCGCCGGGGCGGGGCGGACCCAGAACGGACCCGTCCCGCGCATTCTGAGCCCGGCTCGCCACGAACTCGACGATGAGCGCGCCGACAACATCGGCTCGGCCGCGGGCGCTCCGACAACCGTCCTGTTACCGGCAGAACCGGGAAATGACGGGTCGTCGAGAGCCTGCTGGCGAATATCACATGACTCGGCTCAGCTGAAGAATCGCGAAGACCAGGAGCGAGACACCACAGCAGGCTTCAAGTACGCGTACAGCCAACGGTGGCAGCGCCCTGCGCAGCACCACGATCAACCCCGCCGCGACCAGACACCACAGCATCGAGGAGGCCATGAACCCGGCAAAGAAGACGCCCAGCTCCGCCGCGCCGCCCGGGCCCAGCACGGCACCCACCCCGCCAGCCGCACCCGACCAATAGACAACGTTCCATGGGTTCGCCAGGGACATGCCCGCCCCCACAGCCATGGCCTTGCGGTCCTGTCCGGCGTACGGCTCCGCTGTTGGATCGGACACCTTCCGCGCGAGCGCGTCGCGCAGGCCCGCCACTCCCAACCAGGCCAGCAACAGGCACCCGGCCACGGTGAGCGGCATGCTCAACGCCGGTACCGCGAACAGCGCCCCCACCCCTGCCAGGCCGAGCACCGCCCAGACGGCGTCGCCCACCAGCGAGCCGACCTGGACCGCGAAGGCAGGGCCGAACCCGCCCCGGATTCCACGCCGAAGAGACTCGCTGAACACCGCGCCCGGCGTCGCGTTGAACACCAGCCCCAACCACAGAGCCACCATGAAGATCTCAGTCATGCCGGCCACAGTGGCGGAGGGCGGGCCGTGCGGTCTTGTCAGATGTTGATCTGAGACAGCCGACGGTACCGGCCCGGTGTGATGGCGTAGGCCGCGGCGAAGTGGCGGTGGAAATGGGCCTGGTCGGCGAAGCCGAGCGTGTGCGCGACATCGGCGACGGGCTCACCCTTGCGCAGCCGGCGCCGTGCCTCGGCCAACCGGGCCGACAGATGCCAGGCGTAGGGAGGGGTGCCGGTGGCACGGGTGAACGTGCGGATCAGATGCTCCCGGGACATCCCGGCCTCGTCGGCCAGCTCGGCCAGCCGCGGCGCGCCGGACAGGTCGCTGCGGAACCGGGCGAGCACCGTGGCTATCCGGGCGTCAGCGGGTTCCGGAGCACGCACGCGCCGTCCTGAAGCCAGGTCGAGCAGCTGCGACAGCACGAGCATGAGCCGTTCCTGGACCAGAACAGCAGATTCGGCAGGTGGAGGGTGTCCCTCCGGTGCTAGCTCGCGGAACGCTCTGGCCGCAGCAAGGAACTCCTCGCGTAGGTGTGGAGAGCGTACGACGGGCCGTTCGAAGTCGACCGGGGCGTCACCCGTCAGCGCTTCCACCGCCGTTGGCGGGACATACCAGCTCACGGCAGCGAAGGACGCGTCGGGCGGGACCTGGGTGGTGCACGACTGGACCTGGCCGGGGTTGTAGACGGTGAACTCGTCCAGGTTCACGTCGAACGAGGTGTGATCCAGCCGGACTCGCTCCAGGCCGCAGAGGTTGACGCTGATCACGTACTCGTCGTGGCTGTGCCGCGGGAAGCCGCCCGAGGGGGGACGCACGACCGTCAGCTGACCTCCACCCCATTCCGTGACATCCATGCGCAGAGAGTACGGCAGGCAGCAGGCGTGGCCGGATGGGGTCGGAACCGGGTTCGAACGTGGAGGCTCGCTGTCCGGTACGACAAGGACTTCTGAGCCTGCAACGCTGCGACGATCATGTGGATCCGCCATGCTTGCGAGTTGGCCGTCTTCAGGGGCCCGGCTCTTGAGCCAGGCCGCGTGGTCGACGAAATCACGATGATCAATTTCATGGCCTGCCACCTCACCCGCGAGGCCACTCTCAACTGGCGAGGCCCCCTCGTTCGGGGATGAAGCGCGCGTCGGGTCGTGCCTCAGCCCTGTTAATCTCGCACGAGATTTCGAATGCTCGAAGCGACTGACGGGGTGGCACGTGAGGAAGCAGTTGTTCGTGTTCGGCAGCACAGTGATGGCCGTACTCACAGCGGTTCCCGCGGCGGCGGCCCCTCTTCCTCCGCCACCGTTGGTGAGCCTGAACGTCTCGGGTGGCCATTACACACTGACCGAGAAGGTGAACCCGTACCAGACCCCGCCGAGCGCCGAGTACACGCCCGTGGGGATCAACGGAGCGCTGTCCGGCACTGACCGGACCGCGATGCTGGGGAGCGGCGATCCGGAGTGCGCGGCACGTGCCGACGCGTTGCCGCAACCGACCGTGCCGACCAGCGCGGCGTACTGCTGGGACACGGTGATGCAGGGAAAGCAGGGGGCGGAGAACGCACACTTGATGCCCTGGGTACCGCAGGGCCTCGCCACCTCCGGCGAAGCACAGCTGAGCGGCATTCCTGTCACCGGAGACAACCGTGCCGCGATCGTCAGTTGGACGTGGCAGAACACGAAGCAGGACCCGGTGACGGACCCTGAGAATCCGCCACCGCCCAAGAAGGACTACCGCCACAACTCGGTGAAGCTGGCTTTCGTCAACCTGGACGACATGAAGTACCGCTTCGTGCTCCCGGTCTGGGTGGACGAAGCGGGCGTGCAGCGGCGGATCTACGGGCACGGCGGCGGACTGGCCTGGTACGGCCCGTACTTGTTCATGTCCAGCACCTCCAACTGGGAGGGGCAGCCGGGCCCTGACGCGGGCAAGGCCGGCATCCGCGTGTTCGACACCCGCAAGATCTACAAGAAGAAGGACGGAGGCGGCGGCGACTACCAGTACGTCTTGCCGGAGGTACGGCACTACGTCTCCGGCGGCGCCTCCTTCGACTACGTCTCGTTGGACCGCAACAGTGCCGGCGGCGCCAGTCTGGTCGGCGGCAACTACAGGTCCTCGTCGACCACGGGGAGTTACGCCGGCACCGAGGTCTACCGCTATCGGTTCGGCGACGACTACCGGCTGAACCGGACGCCCGTACAGGGATGGAAATCCACCGTTCCGCAGAACGTCGGCGACGCGATCAGCGATGTCCAGGGGGTCCAGGCCAACGGCGACACGCTGTACTTCAACATGTCCAAGGGGTCCGTGGCCAACCGCCGCTTCTCCACGGCCGGTGTCGGCGGCGCCGCATCGGAATGGACGCTCAAGTCACGCAAGGACTGGTCCTACCGCCCGCAGGACCTTTCCCTCTGGTACGCCACCAACGAACTCTGGAGCCTCACCGAGGGTGAGGAGGACAGGGTGCTCTACTCGGTGAAAATGGACGCCCTGAAGTAGAACGGATCCGGCCCTGTCTGAAGCCGTCGTCGGCGCCCTCGGCCGCCGACGGCGCTGCCTTCCCCTCGGCCTGGTGGTCGGTCTGCCCGATCACGTGGTCCGCGAGTGGTGACCGACGGAGTGAACCGGCCACGCCGCCTCGAAGGTCGCCGGGGCCGCGTGCTGCTCATGGAGGTCATCGGGTACCTGCTGCCGCCGCCAGGGGGCCGTGGTCCAGAATCAACCCATGGACGTGCCCAAGCTGCTGGAAGCCGTCTCCCTGCTGGTCCCCGCCGAGATCGCCACCGAGAACGACATCACGATCAACGACGTCTGGGACTACCTCGCCCATGACGAGTGGGAGGTGGCCCTCGGGCTTTTGGAGGAACTCGGGGACGTCCACCTGCTTCCGCTCGACTTCTGGGAAAGCCTCGCCACGGCCGCCGAGCAGATGCGGCTGGAGAGAAGCGCGGCCTGGTGCCACTGGCGCTGCTACGAGTCCCGCAACGGGATCATCCGCGCCGACCTCACGCTTCGGCCAACCGGCGAGAGCAGGCGGCAGGCGCCCTTCTCCGGAGCCGGTGTTCTGCGGCCGATGTGGAACATCGGCAATCGCACACCAACTGGTGAGGACGACCTCAACATCGCACGCCTCTGGGCCGAGTTCACCCCCGTCCTGGGGCCCGGCGAGCGTGCCTCGGTGCGACTTGCACCCCTCGACCCCTCGCAGTGGCGGCACCTCCAGCCCGGCCAAACGATCACCATGCACGAAGACAGGACCATCGGCGGCACCGCTGTCGTCCGGGAAGTCCACGGGCCTACTGCCAAGCCCGCCGCATAAAACCACCTGCCGCCCCTGGATCCTGCGGTGCAGAGAAGGTCAGTCAGATGTCTCTTGCCCTCGATGGGCTCCGGCAGGATGCGCTCGCACAGCACCTTGATCGGCTCGACTCGGCTCCATCCGCCGTACGTAGTGACTCCAGTAGCAGGTCAGACTGAGACAAGGCACCGTGTGCTCCTCAGGTTGAACTGGCCGTTCACCAGGGGGCCTTACCCGATGGCCTGGGCCGGCACGGTGCTCCCATATGCGGTGTCCTCTTCTCAAAGGGCCGCACAAGCGTCCCAAGGGGGCGAGCCGTGAACAGAAACGTTACGCCGCCGCGAGGCACATATGACTTATAGCTCTAAGGAGTTACATACCAGTTGAAACGGTGTTACGTGCCTTGCGGTGCCGCTATCCAGGAAGGACCACCAGCGTCTGTCGAAGGAGTCATATGCGCAGCTCGTTGAGGACCAAGCTCGTCACTGCCGCCGCTGCCCTGTTGGCGACGGCCTTCACCGGGACCGTCACCGCCTCGGGCGCACAAGCGGCGCCGCAGGACGAGCCGCCTACCGGCTGGAAGATGGTGGTCCATCAGATGTCCAGCGGCTACCTCTTCCCCGACGCCTACACCGACATCGACGACGAGGTGCAGGTCTGGAACGGGGACCTGGTCCCTGACCAGGGCTACAAGTGGTTGATCACACGCGACAGTGAGCACCCCGGCGCCTACCGGATCCGCACCAACCCCCACAAGAAGTGCCTCACCATCGGCTCCAGCACGAGTGACTACGTGAAAATGCGGAACTGCACCGGCAGCACGAGCCAGAGCTGGTACATCCGCCACGTCCCCGGGACCACCAGCGACTGGGCCATCGTGCCCTACAGCTACGACGACCACGCGATCCGGCCGGGCACCTCCACCTCCCCCACCGACCACGTCTACCCCCGCCAGATGTGGGGAGGCCAGCCCGACCTCACCCACGCATGGCGTTTGGTCGACCCGCCCCGCGGCCGCTGAGCACTCCCCGGCGGCACAGCGCCCCGCCCGCCACCCGCCCTCCGGCGGGCTTCAGCGGGCGGGGACCGTACGAGCCCGTCGCCCTCGCGGAGACCGGAGTGTGCGGTGGCGCCGGGGTCTTCGACGACCCGGCCGCCGAGAGGCCGACGGCTGCTGCGGCTCGTAACCGACCTCAACGCCCCTGAGCACAGGGCGAGATGGAAACCGGGACCGGGCGACAGGGTGTGGATCCACCCGCCCGGCGAGATGAGCACGGCCCCTGTTATCGTGCGCCGATGTCAACGATCAAGCAGTTCCAAGTGACCTTCGACTGCGCGGAACCTGCGCGTCTCGCCGCCTTCTGGTGCGAGGTGCTGGGGTACGTCGTACCTCCGACCCCGACGGGGTTCGCTACCTGGGAGGACTACCACCGCTCGCTGCCGCCTGAGGACCAGGTGAACTACTTCGCGTGCAGTGATCCCTCGGGTGTAGGCCCGCGCGTACTCTTCCAGCGCGTTCCCGAAGGGAAGGTTGTCAAGAACCGGCTGCATCTCGATGTGCGGGCCGGTATCGGACTCGTGGGTGAGGAGCGTCTGGCCACGCTCGAGGCCGAATGTGCGCGGCTGGTCGCGCTTGGCGCGGTACATGTGCGAACGATGCGTGCCGATGGCGAGAACGAGTCCTGCATTGTGATGCAGGACATCGAGGGCAACGAGTTCTGTCTCGACTGAGGATTCTCAAGTCGGCGAGGTGAGGAGCCGTCGAGCCAAAGCACGGAAGTCGTCACATCGGCAGGCTTGTCATCGTCAACGCCGCTTTGGGTGTCCGGCCGCCAGGTGCAGGTTCTCCTGGTGCAGGTTCTCCTGTGTCGGCCTCCACGGGGCTCCGAATAGCGGCGTTGTCAGTGGGCTCTGCCAGGGTGTGCGTCGTGGACGAACTGGTGGAGCGTGTCGACGATCAAGATCGTGTGCTGGGGGTGCTGGTCAGCCGCCGCCAGGCCATCCGGGAGGGTTGGCTGCACCGGGTCGCCGTGACGGTGTGTCGTGATGAGCGTGGGCGGATCCTCGTTCACCGGCGGTCGGAGCAGCTGTCGCGCTTCCCCGGGCTCTACGAGGTCATGATCGGTGGTGCCGTGGATGTCGGTGAGTCCTATGAACGGGCCGCCGCGCGGGAGCTGGCCGAAGAGCTGGGCATTCGTGTGCTGCCACGCTTGCTGTTCACGTTCCTCAACGGCAGCGGTTTGAGCCCTCACTGGCTTGCACGGAACACGTCAACAGCGATGCGAATACGGCGCAGACACCGTGCTCAGTGCTTCGAGAAGAGCCAGGTCGGGGTGGGAGGTTAACGACCGACAACTATCGTGCGAGGGCTCGTCCTGCGGATCATGGGCCGAGCCAAGCCGAGACAGGGCCGGACTGCGGCGAGCGCCTGCCAGTGCCGTAATCGTGTTGACCGCCCCCGGCAGGCAGTGCTGGAGTCGGCACGTGGACAGCATCCCCGCCAACCGGCGGCTCTGGAACCAGATCAGCAGCGCCTACCAGCACGAGCACGACCCGCAAATCGGCGCCACACCACGGCTGTGGGGCATGTACTCCATCCCCGACTCGCACCTGCACGCCCTGGGCGACGTCACTGGCAAGCGCGTCCTCGAACTCGGCTGCGGCGCCGGCCAGTGGTCCAGGGCGCTCGCCGCCGAGGGCGCCACCGTGGTCGGGCTCGACCTGTCCGAAGCCCAACTCGCCGCAGCTGGCCGCGTGATGGGAGCAGACCGCTACCCGTTGGTGCAAGGCGCCGCCGAACAACTTCCCTTCGCCGACGGCAGCTTCGACCTGGTCTTCTGCGACTTCGGTGGGCTCAGCTGGGCGCCACCGCACCTGGCCGTCCCGCAGGCCGCACGCGTCCTGGGGCCAGGCGGGCGCCTGGTGTTCAACGTCGCCAGCCCATGGTTCGAAGCCTGCTACGACGAAGCCGCTGCCCGCGTGACCACGACGCTGCAGCAGGACTACTTCGGCCTGAACACCATCGCCGAAGACGACGGCGCGACCAGCTATCAGCTCACCTACGGCGACTGGGTCAAGGTCCTGCGCGGCGCGGGTCTCATCATCGACGACCTCATCGAGCCGCGGCCCGAACTCGGAACACCCAACGGCTACAACGAAACCGACCCACCCGACTGGGCACACCGCTGGCCGGCGGAACTGCTCTGGGTGACCCACAAACCGTAAGCTCCGCCGCACCGAGACGTGAAGGCATCCTCTCGCCGGGCAGGCCCAAGGGCGCCGGAATCGGCCGGCCGTCTCACCGGCGTTACGCGGTCCGTCCCGGGACGCTTTTCCTGGGCCGTGCCGCGGACTTGGCGGGCTTGGAGCGCTCTTCGCTGATGCCGGTCAGTCCGGCCAGGCCAGGGCCGTACTGCTCGTTCAGCGGTTCGCTGAGGTCGGTGTAGATCTGCTGGACGTACATGTCGTGGCGGACGTATCCCTTGACGAGGGCGGCGAACAGCGGATCGTTGACCCACACGCAGTCCCAGTCCTTGCCGCCGGGTGCCAACGCCCACAGGGCCGCCGTGCCGTCCGCCACGACGGCCAGGTGCCGGGCCTGGTGGTGGCGGTAGACGACCCCTTCGGTGCTGGCGTGGCGGAGCGTGCGGCCCGGCAGTTCGAAGGGCGGGGTGCCGAAGCAGAGCACATCGAAGGTCACACCACGCTCGGCTGCGGCGCCTGCCTCGTCGCCGAGTGCTTCCAGCTCCTCCGTACGGCCCGAGAGGTATACGTGCCGCTCGGCGTCCGCGAGGATTCCGCGGGCCCGCGCGATGATGGAAGCGCGGTCGTTCATGGACCGAAGCGGCCGGATCTGCTCGGTGCGGTCCTCGGCGACGAACCTGTTGAGTTCGTAGCGGGCGTCAGAGACCCGCCTTCGGAAGTCGGTCTCGAGGTGGCCGAGCAACTGGTCGGCCGCTACGGCGACGAACCGGGCAGGGGAGTCGCCGGTCTTGACCACGGCGCCGCGCGAGGTGAGCCGCCGCAGGGTCTCGTACACCTTGGGCTGCGGGATGCCGGTCACGTTGGACAGCGCGTAGCCCGTCAAAGGCTCCTGGCCGAGCAGGCCCACGTACGCCCGCGCGTCGTACTGGGAGAAGCCGAGCTCCACCAGTCGGGCCGCGGTCTCGTCAGCCGTACTCATGGTTCGCACTCCTGTCAGCCGGACTTCGCAGGGTCACTACCGTAAGAGTGAGTGTATCGGCGGCTAGGAGGCCAGGGTCTCCAGTTTCCGCCGGGCGGTTTCGGGCCCGAACGCCCAGAAGACCACCAGACCCACGACCAGGGTGGTGAGGAACATGAGATACAGGGCGGCCATGCCGCCGTCGCCGTCGAGGACCCAGCCGATCACCGCGGGGGCCAGGACCGCTCCCACGTTGCGGAAGCTGCTGGCGGCCATGGTGCCCCACGCGCGCATCCGGGTCGGGTACAGCTCGCCGGTGTACATGAAGGCGATCGGCGCGACCGCGTTCACGCCCAGCAGGACGGGGACGGCGAGGGCGATGAGGCCGCCCGGGGACTGGGTCTGCCCGGACCAGGTGACGAGCGCGCCCATCGCTGCTCCCAGGGCGGAGACCGCGTAGCCGAGCGTGATCCAGAAGCGGCGCCCCAGCCGGTCCACGGTCAGCGCGATGGTCACCACCAGCACCACGTTGACGGCCTGGAGCCCCGCGCTGGCCAGGGACGCGGTCGCCGGGTGCATGCCGCCCTCGTTGACCAGCAGGCTCGGCAGCCAGGTGGTGAGACCCCAGAGGGTGAAGTAGGTGGTGAACCAGACGGTCCAGATCATCATGGTGCGCCTGAGGTACTGCGTGGAGAAGATCTCCGCCAATCGCGTGGGCCGCGTATCGGGCGCGATCGGCGCCTCGACGGGCTCCAGTTGACGTCCCTTGCGCAGAGTCTCTGCCTCCATGGCGGTCACCAGCGTCTCCGCCTCCGCGGTCCGGCCCCGGGAGATGAGGAAGCGCGGGGACTCCACAAGGCGAGGGCGTGCCCAGAGCGCGACGAACAGCGGGATCGCTCCCAGGGCGAGCATGGTGCGCCAGGTGGCTTCGTCGTGCAGCAGACCGAACAGGGCCGCCGCGACGAGGGACGCGGCCATGTTGCCCAGGGTGAAGCTGGTCTCGTACAGCATCACCGAGCGGCCGCGGGCGCGTCCTCGTACGAGTTCGTTGAACAGCGCGGCGGCCACCGGCACTTCGGCCCCGAGGCCGATCCCTTGCACCAGGCGGAAGAGGCCCAGGCTCAGACCGCTCCACGCGCCCGCGGCCAGCAGGGCGGCCACACCGAACAGGGCCATGGAGGCGAGGAACACCGGGCGGCGGCCGTAGCGCTCGCCGGCCCAGCCGAGGCCGAGCGCGCCCGCGATCTGCCCGACGTAGCCGGCGCTGATGAGCAGCCCGGCGTCACCGAGACCGATGTGCATCGTCGAGGTGACCGCGGTGAGCGTCACCGCCAGCGCGACGGTGTCGAAGGAGTCGAAAAACGTTCCCGTCCCCAGGATCTGAAAGGCCCTGCGGTGGGCGCTGGTGAACGGCAACCGTTCCCACCTGGCCAGGAGTTCACCCCCTCGCGTACTGGTGTCCTCGGTTCGTGACGGTGCCTCGGTCGTTGCGCCTCCCATGAACAATCGCCCCGGCGAAGGGCTAGTCACTACCACGGTAGGTAGTACACACTGAGGCGAGCCGGGCCCCGCTGTACAGAGGTCTGCGCGGACGAAACGTGAGGGAGTGACTGACTCCCTGCACAGGCGGAAAGAGGGGCAAGGATGAGAAGGATCGACCTGCACTGCTATCCGGGGACTGCCGAGTGGATCGCCTCCCAGCAGCCCTTCCCGGCAGCGCTCGCGGAGTACTGGAACAAGCCCTGGGAACCACGCGCCGAGGAAGAGGTGGTGGCCGACCTGGACAAGCACGGCATCGAAGCGGTGCTGGTCGCCTTCGACATCGAGACCGTCACCGGCGCCCCGCCCTGCGGCAACGACTATGTGGCCGCTCTGCGCGACCGGCACCCGGACACCTTCATCGGCGCCTGGGGGGCCGTCGACCCGCTGCGCGGGGAACAAGCCGTCGCCGACGCCGAGACGGCGGTGCGCGAACACGGCGTGCTCGGCTTCCACTTCCACCCGATCATGGGGCGCTACGCGGTGGACGACCGGCAGCTCTACCCCCTGTTCGAGGCGATCACCGCCCTGGGCGTACCGGTGATGATCGACGTGGGAACCACGGGCATGGGCGCGGGCATGCCCGGCGGCATGGGCGCCCGCATCCGCCACGCCCACCCCCGAGCGGTGGACGAACTGGCCGCCGACTTCCCGCAGTTGACGATTATCGCCGCGCATCCGGGTTGGCCCTGGATCGAGGAGATGACCGCCGTGGCCCTGCACAAGGGCAACGTCTACTGGGAGATGTCGGGCTGGGCGCCGAAGCACTTCCCTCAGCAGCTGCGCACCGACATCCGCGCCCGGCTGCGGGACAAGGTCATGTTCGGCACCGACCACCCGAGCCTGCCGTTCGAGCGGCTCCTGCGCGAATGGGACGAGCTGGGCTATACCGAGGCCGTCATGCACCAGGTGTTCCACGGCAACGCGGAACGCCTTCTCGGCCTGTAGGCCGCCAGTTCTTGTCCGAGCGAAGGGAATGAACATGACTGACGACAAGCCGGTAGCGCTGGTGACAGGCTCCGCACGGGGAATCGGGCGGGCAGCTGTTCTGGCGCTTGCCACGGCGGGTTACGACGTGGCGGTGAACTACGCCTCCAGCCACGAGGCGGCCAAGGAGACCGCCACCCTGGCCGAGAACATCGGGGCCGCGGCCCTGATCTGCCGCGCCGATGTCGCCGACGAGGCTGCGGTGCTCACCATGGTGGAGGAGATACGCAACCGGTTCGGCCGCCTGGACGTGCTGGTCAACAACGCGGGCACCACGGCCCGTACCCCGCCCGCTGACCTCGACGGGCTCGACATGGCCGAGTGGGACCGGGTGTTCGCGGTCAACGTGCGCGGCCTCTTCCAAGTGACCCGCGCCTGCGTGCCGTTGCTCAAGGACGCCGCCGGGAGGCGTCCGGGCCGCACGGCCGTGGTGAACCTGGCCAGCATCGTGGGACTGCGTCCGGGGCCGCAGCCGTTCCCGTACGCCGCTTCCAAGGCGGCGGTGGTGAACCTGACCAAGACCCTCGCCGGGCGCCTTGGCCCGGACGGCATCCGGGCCAACGCCGTGGCCCCCGGCTGGATGGTGGGGGAGTGGATGGAGGACCAGCTGGGAGACAACTACGAACGGCTGATGGAGCGGCGGGGCCGTCACACCCCGATGCGGCGGTGCGTCACACCGGACGAAGTGGCCCAGAGCGTTCTCGCGCTGATCGACTCCAACCCCTTCGTGACCGGCGAGATCGTCGTCATCGACGGCGGCTTCAGTGCGACGACCTGAGTCCGGAGACGGCCTGAGTGCGGAGACGACCTCAGTGCAGAGACGATCTGAGTGCAGGAGGACACCGTGACCCTGGATGGAATCGTTCCCTTCCCGCCCGCGTACGTCGAGCGCTACCGCGCGAAGGGCTACTGGGAGGACCGCACCCTGCGCGACGTGTTCGCGCAGGCATGCACGCAGTACGCCGATCGCGTGGCCCTGCACCACGACGGCGTCGACATGACCTACGGCGAACTGGAGGAGCGCGCCGCGCGAGCGGCCCGAGGCTTTTGGGCTCTGGGCCTGCGCCCGCTGGACCGGGTCGTCCTGCAACTGCCCAACACGGCCGACTTCGCCGTGACCCATCTGGGACTGCAGAAGATCGGCGTCATCCCCATCATGGCTCTCCCGGCGCACCGCTACCGGGAACTGGAGCAGTTCGCGCGGTTGTCCGACGCCGTCGCCGCGATCACCCCCGACCGGTCCAAGGACGCCGATCACCGTGAGATCGTCACCCGGGTGCGCGCCACGGCGCCATCCCTGCGGCTGCACATCGTCGCCGGTGACCCGGGGCAGGACGCCACGGCGCTGAGCACCGTCCTGGCAGGCGGCGCCGGCGAAGAGGGCGATGTGGATCTGGCGGCCGTCGAGGTCGACCCCATGGAAGCGGCGCTCTTCCAGCTCTCCGGCGGCACCACCGGCGTTCCGAAGCTGATTCCGCGTCTGCACAACGACTACGTCTTCAACACCAAGAACGCCATGTCGGTGTGCGACATCCGGCCGGACGACTGCCTGCTGAACGTCCTGCCGATCTCGCACAACCTGCCGCTTGCCTGCCCCGGCCTGCACGGCTTCCTGCTCGCCGGGGCCCGTACGGTGCTGCACCCCACCACGCGCGGCGCCCAGGTGTTCCCGCTGATCGAGAAGCACCGGGTGACCCACATCCATGTGGTGCCCGCGCTGCTGATCAAGTGGCTGAACGACCCTCTGATCCACGAGTACGACCTGTCGTCGGTCCGCGTGATCCAGAGCGGCGGGCAGCGGCTCCAGCCCGAAACCCGCGCGCTGGCCCAGCGCATGCTGCCGGGCTGCCGTATCCAGGAGAACTTCGGCATGGCCGAAGGGCTGCTGACCTTCGTACGGCTCGACGACTCCGAAGAGGTGCGGATGGAGACCGTCGGCCGCCCCGTCTGCCCGGACGACGAAGTGCTGCTCCTGGACGAGAACGGCCAAGAGGTGCCCGACGGCGAAGTCGGGGAACTGGCCGCGCGCGGCCCCTACACCCTGCGCGGCTACTTCCGCGCCCCCGAGCACAACGCCCGCGCCTTCACCCCGGACGGCTTCTATCTGTCGGGGGACCTGATGCGCCGACATCCCTCGGGCAACTACGTCGTCGCCGGCCGGCGCAAGGACCTCATCAACCGCGGCGGGGAGAAGATCAGCGCCGAAGAGATCGAGAACCTCCTCATCGGGCACCCGGCGATCGTCAACGTGGCCTGCATTCCGGTGAACGACCCCGTACTGGGCGAGCGCATGTGCGCCTGCGTGGTCCCCCGCGAAGGAGTGGCGCCACCCACCCTGCAAGAGCTGACCGAGTTCCTTTCCCGGCACGAGATCGCCAAGTTCAAGCTCCCCGAACGGCTGGAGATCATGCAGAGCCTGCCCCTGTCGCACGTCGGGAAGGTCTCCAAGAAGGACCTGGTCGCCCGGTTCGCCGACGACGCGCCGTCCGCCACCCCCGGCGGTGGCTCATGAGCGGCCTGCTGCGCGTCGAGCGCGAACGAGGCACCGCCACGCTCACGCTCGACGACCCGGACCACCGCAACGTCCTGTCCGGCCCGCTCGTCGTCGAACTCCTCGCGGCATTCGACGAGTTGGAGGCCGACCCCGCCGTCACCTCGATCGTCCTCACGGGGGCGGGCACGGCCTTCTGCGCCGGAGCCGACCTCACCGACCTCCTGGCGGCATCCGAGGGCGACACCTCGGGGGTCGAGACCGTCTACGAGTCCTTCCTGCGGGTAGCCCGGTCTCCTCTGCCCACCATCGCCGCCGTCAACGGCCCGGCGGTCGGCGCCGGCCTCAACCTCGCGCTGGCCTGCGACGTGCGGGTGGCCGCCGAATCGGCGTGGTTCGACACCCGCTTCCTCAAGCTCGGCCTGCACCCCGGCGGCGGCCACACCTGGATGCTGCACCGCCTGGTCGGAGCGCAGACGGCAGCCGCCATGGTGCTCTTCGGCGAACGCCTGGACGGCGCCGCCGCTACCACCGCCGGACTGGCCCACCGGTGCGTCCCCGACCCGGACCTGCTCGCCGCGGCCCACGCCCTGGCCGCCGGAGCGGGCACTGTCGAACCGGAGCTTGTCCGCCGTACGAAGCGATCGCTGCGGCGCGCGGGCGACGGGCGGGAGCACGGCCAGGTGGTGGAAGAGGAAACGCGGGAGCAACTCTGGTCGCTTTCCCTGCCCGGCACCGCGGAGCGCCTGCGCGAGCTAAGGAAGAACCCCAGAGACTGACCGTCCCTCCCGCCCGCACGGAGGAGTTCACGTACGAGGTCGGTTGTGATCGCCTCTCTGGTCCGCCCCGTTCAGGGCAGTGCGGGGATGGCTTCGTCGAGCAGGTCGGTGACGAACTTGCGCAGGCGACCGGCACGAACGGGGCTGACGCCGTGGATGACTTGCGAGCCGTAGGCGACGGCGGTGCCGGCGCGGGCATCGGTGGTCCAGCGGGTACGGCGAGCTCCCTCAAGCCAGGTGGGGGCGCTGGCGTGCCGGGGAGCCCCCGGCTCGGAGGCGTGGGGCAGCCGGTGCGTCAGGGGGGTGCTGGGCATGAAGCCCTCCCCTTCGCCGACCTCTTCGCCAGTCCAGATGCCGGGGCTGGAGGTGGTCTCGATGTAGAAGTCGCCGCCCGCCTCAGCGTCGTCGAGAACGACGCCGATACGGCCGAGTCGGCGCGGCGCCGTGCCGGGATCGGGGATGCCGTCGAGGTGGGTGGGGACTTCCTGGCCTGCGGTGAGTTCGGTGTAGGCCCAAGGCGCAGCGGCCGAAATCGATGGCATGGTGCGGCGGATCGCGGGCAGAGCCCGGCGGGTGGCGTCCTGCAGGATGTCCTGGGCCGCGACCGGGGCGAGAAGGATCTCGGCTTGGTGGCGAGGCTGCCAACCGGTCTCATCGAGAGTGGCATGCATGATCTTGCGGAGCTGGGTGAGCTCGCTGTCGGTCAAGAAGCCCTCGGTGGTGTGCAGGGCCAGGGTTTCACTGATGTGAATCATGGTGCTCCCTCGCAGCTGAACCGTAGAGACGGGGTACGTCTCCCACGCTCGGGCACAGAGGAGGGGTGGTCCAGACACAGGCGGGGGCGCCTGGAGGCACGCGGCCGGTGGGCATGCGCCGGGTTCCGTACGAGGGTTCGGTGCGCTCATGAGGAACGCCGGGGTGTCGCCAGAAGATGAGCGGGAGGGGCCGGCCGTGTGCCTGGTCCAGCCGCCCCCGCCTCCATGCCTCGGTCCGCAGGCTCTCATCGACGTGACCAGGCCCGCGTGCGCCGCTCGGTGGTCTTCAGGCCCGCGCGTCCATGATGAGGGCGCCCGCCTGGTCCTCCGAGTCGCTGGTATAGAAGTCGACTACGGCACGCTGCCATTCCTCGACGTCCAGACGGCCATCACCGTTGCGGTCGAGTTGCTCGAACGCCTGCCGCGAGTCCGCCTCTGCCATTCCTGACGCGCTTTGCGAACGCAGGAACTCCGCCAGGCTCACGCTGCCGTCTCCATCGCTGTCGACCAGGGCAACGTGCGCCTCGACCGACGGCCCCACGAGATCACCGATGGTGCCCAGCTCACGCGCGCGCAACAGTGCGCCCACGAAGGCCTCTTGGTCCAACCGGTCACTGTCCTGGACTCCGGCGAGCTTCGCCAGGCCCAGCCAGAACGCCACGGCCCCCTCCCGCACCGCCGCGGCTCGGGGCGTTTCGGCCGGTTCAGCCATCCCATCGAGGAGCCGCTGGGCCCGTGCTTCGACATCACTCCGGTCGACGTAGCCGTCGCCTGCGAAGTCAAGGATGTGGAATCGACGGACGTACTTGGCGCGAAGACCAGAATCGCTCATGCCGAACGGCCCCTTCCGGGCAGGAGTTGCTGGATGTCACCGGCAGCGTAGGCACACCCGACTCCCCACGCAGTGCACGCCACACACCCGTCCGAGGGACGACGGCCTGGGCGATCGCCAACCCGCCCTCAGGAGAGCCGAATCGCTCGTACACGTCCCAGGCGAGGGGCCGCGAAGAGCGGGCCCTCGCCGCCGTCGAGCAGCGTCTCATCGCGTGCCGGGGCGGTCGCGGCGCGGCAGCCCCTCGACGACCAGGTCGTAGGAGTGCTCGACGGCGTCCGTGATCAGCCGCTTGGTGATACCGCGTCCCGGCCCGAGCGAGATCCAATGCCGTTTGTCGAGGTAGCGGCCCGGTGTGACGGTGGGGTAGCCGCGTTCCAGCGCGCGGGCGTGTTCGGGTTCGCACTTGACCGTGATGATCTGTTCGTCCGGGTCGTCGGTGACGATCAGGAACAGCTTGCCCGCCACCTTGTACACGTCGAGTGCGGGAGTGAAGGGGCGGCCGTGGCTGACGTGGGGGAGGGCGAGCGCCGCCTGGCGAGCGGTGTCCTGGAGTCGGTCCCCGGCCGCGCTCACCGGGCCACCCGCGTACCGATGCCGTAGGTGTGCGGGTCGACGGGCTGCCGGGCCCTGGGCAGGTGGGCGACGACGAGCCGGTAGGAGTCGGTGACGAGTTCCCTGACGAGGGTCTTGTCGATGCCTGCCCCGTCCTCCACCGTGATCCAGTGCTTTTTGTTCATGTGGTAGCCGGGGGTGATGTGGCTGTTCTGCTGTTGCAGGGCGTACGCCTCGCCGGGGTCCGCCTTGAGGATCACCACGGGACGCCCCGGAACCTCGGTCATCAGCATGAACACCTTGCCGCGTACTTTGAAGACCTCCCAGTCTGGGCCGAAGGGATGCGTCGGCCGGGCTCCGGGAAGCTCCTCCGCGCAGTCGGCGGCGAACGTGTGCAGGGTCGATCCGTTCATGGGGGTGTCTTCCTTGCCTTCCTCGGAGAGTGACACGACTGCCGCTTCGCAGGGCGCGCCGTGCGGTCGCGGCACATCCCATCGTTCCCCTGAAGCCGACAAAACGGGCGGTAGGCTGCGGACACGTGATGGTCAACAAGCGACACCCCAGGCAGGACGGACGGTCCGGACCGGCCGAGGTTCCGCTTTTCGGGTTCCAGCCCCCGGTCGGCACTCCGTACGGGCTCGAGGTGAGTACCGTCGAGGACTTCTTCGCCCAGCACGACGACTGGCCGTGGAACCCGCCCCGTCCGGGCCGTGCCACTTTCCATTACCTGATCGGGGTCACCGAGGGTGAGCTGCGGCACGACGTCGATCACGTCACGCGGACCGTCTCGCCCGGCCAGTGGCTGTGGGTGCGTCCGGGGCACACGCAGTGCTGGCATCCGCCCGGCGACGCTCGCGGCCCGTTCCTCCTGTTCGAGCCGGGCGTGCTCACCCCTGACGTCGCCCGCCTGCTGGCTCCGCTCACCGCGCACGAGGCGCCCGCCGTGCTGACTCCGCACGCCGATGACGGCTCCTGGCTGCAGCAGACCGCGCTCCAGCTCCTGGACGAACACCGGGCGCTGGGGCGCCGTCGGCTCGATGTCCACAACGCCCTGCGGCGCAGCCTGCTCGAATCGCTGCTGCTGCGTCTCGCCAATTCCCCGGACATCACCTCCGTGGGCACGACGGCCGGTGCGGGCCGTGGTGACACGTACGGGCGGTTCGTGGATGCCCTGGAGCTGCACTTCCGCGAGCTGCACCAAGCCGCGGACTACGCCGAGCTGCTCGGCTGTTCGGTCCGTACCCTCAGCCGCGCCGCTCGGAACGCCACTGGCAAGGGGGCGCGTGAGCTGATCGACGAGCGGCGCCTGCTGGAAGCCCGGCGTCTGCTGGGAGGCGCCGAGTGGGACGCCCGGGCCGTGGCCGCCCATCTCGGTTTCACGGATCCCGCCAACTTCGGCCGCTTCTTCAGCGGACACACTGGTCTCACTCCGGCCGCGTTCGCGGCCGGCGAGGCCACGAACGCTCCGTGACCGGAGCGCGGTGGCGGCGTTGCTTGCTTCTGTCCGTGACGGCTGGTGCTCTACCGTCCACTCCATGCCTCGCTCACGCGTTCCTGCCGTCCGGCCGGTGCGTCTGCCGCCCTGGTACAGACTGCTGCGCCGGGTGGCCCGCGCCCGCTCACGTCTGGAATCCGGTCGAGAGCGTATCTGGGAGGGGCACCGGCCCGGTCCCGATGCGATCGAGGATGACCACCGGGATGGTCCGTCGGCTCTTGGCCTCGTACGTACGGTAAACGGGAGCCAGTTCGGTCATCAGTCGCCACAGCCGCTCCCGTTCCGCACCCTCGGCGGTGCGCGCTCGGGCAGCGAACCGGTCGGCGAGGATCTGTACCTGCACCTCCGGATCGGCCGCCAGGTTGAGGTACCACTGGGGGTGGGTGTGGGTGATGTCCGAGCCTGAGGCGACGAGGATGTAACGGCCTGCGTCCTGCCCGTAGAAGAGGCCGGTCCGGTAGTGCCTGCCGGTCTTTCGGCCCCGGTGGGTGAGGACGAGATTGGTCATCCCGCCTTCCCGGTGGCCGCTGGCACCGTCCGTTGCGACATAGCGGCGTACGTGCTCCGCCACCGAGGGGTCGGGGCTTTCGATTACCTTCTCTCGCGCTGACATAGCACTCTCCAGAACTCTCAAGGTGTGGGTCGGACCGACTCAGTGAGCGGCGACGAGGCCCTGGGCGAAGCCGCCGTCGACGGCGAGCTCGACATTGGTGGTGAAGGTCGCGTCGGCCGCCAAGAAGAGCGAGGCCGCGGCGACCTCCTCGACCGTGCCGTTGCGCCCGAGCGGCGTGCTCTTGTCACCCTGCTGCTCGAACTCCCTGCGCTGCTCCTCCGTCAGGCCGGTCACCCCCATCGTCGGCGTCTTGATGAACCCGGGAGCAACGGAGTTCACCCGGATCTTCCGGGGCAGCAACTCGGCTGCCAGCACGTGCCCGAGGGCGCGCATGGCCTCCTTGGACGCGGAGTACGCGCTCAGTCCGGGGAAAACGACGTCGTTGGCGACCGTGGTGAAGACGATCGATCCGCCGTCCTCCATCAGCGGCGCAAGCGCCTGGACGGTGAAGAAGGTGCCCTTGGTGTTGATGGCGAAGTGCCGGTCCCAGGACGCCTCGGTGACCTCCGCCAGCTCGGCGAACTCCGCGACGCCGTGGTTGACGAAGAGGTGATCGACACGGCCGAGCTTCTCCTGGGCGAGATCGGCGAGGGCTGCGATGTCCGCCATGCTGGCGGCGTCGGAGCGTACGACGTGTGCCGCCTCGCCCTTGAGCTCGGACCGCGCCTCTTCCAAGGTCTTCTCACTGCGGCCCGTCAGGACGACCTCCGCCCCTTCGGCGAGCAGCGCCTTGACGATGGCAAGGCCCATACCGTGCGTCCCACCGGTGACGACGGCCTTCTTGCCGGTGAACCTGCTCATGATGACTCCGTAAGTTGTCGGGTGATGGTGCGGCTTGCGGTTGATCGGGGTTGCGAGAACGACTCTGCGGCAGGGCCCTTTCGGTCCGCCTGCGATCCGCATTCGGTCCGCTGCGAGGCGCTTTCGGTCTACTGCCGGGTGCTCGCCCACGGCCCGCGCGCTCCCCGTACGCTGAACCGATGCGCTTTGGGGTACTGGGACCACTGGCCCTCTGGACGGCGGACGGCGAACTCGCGGCGGTGCCCGAGGCGAAGGTGCGCGTCCTGCTGGCCGGCCTGCTGGTCACGCCCGGGCAGGTCGTCTCGGCGGACCGGCTGGTCGAGGACCTCTGGGGTGAGACGCCACCCGCCCGGCCGGCCGCGGCGCTGCAGACGTTGGTGTCCCGGCTGCGCAAGGCCCTGGCAGCGGCCGGGGGAGAGGGCATGGTGGTGCACCGCCCGCCGGGATACCAACTACGGGTGGCCGACGACGCGGTGGACGCGGAGCAGTTCCTCTCACTGGCCGCCCGCGCCCGCCGTGCCGAGGACCCCCGCGAGCGGGCCACCGGGTTCGAACAGGCCCTTGCCCAGTGGCGGGGCCCCGCCTTCGCCGGCTTTGCGGACGAGCCGTTCGCCCGGGCGGCAGCGGCTCGGCTCGAGGAACAGCAGCTCCTTGTCCGGGAGGAGCAGGCAGAGACCCGGCTGCAACTCGGCGAGCACGGGCAACTAGCCGCTGAGTTAAAGGAACTGACTGAGCGACATCCACTACGCGAACGGCTGCGCGCGGCCCATATGCGCGCCCTGTACGGCAGCGGTCGGCCCAGCGAGGCGCTCGAGGTCTACCAGGAGGTGCGCCGCCTGCTGGCCGACGAGCTGGGCCTGGAGCCGGGCCCCGAACTGGCCGCGCTGCAGGGGGAGATCCTCAGCCAGACAGGTCAGGCCGGCCCGGCAGGTCAGGCCGCCCGCCCGCCGGTGGTGCTCCGCGGCGCGGAGGCGGAGGTTATCCGTCCGCACCTACCTGCCGCGCAGCTGCCCGTCCCGGTCACCGGCCTGATCGGGCGGTCGCGGTCCGTGGCCGAGGTACGGGCCATGCTTGCGGAGGAGCGGCTGGTGACGCTGACGGGGCCCGGCGGGGTCGGCAAGACACGCCTTGCGCTGGAAGTCGCGGGCGGGGAGGCGGGACCAGGTGCCCGCGGGGGCGTCGCGGCGCTGTTCCCGGACGGGGTACGGCTGGTGGAACTCTCCGGTGCGGCACGTTCGGCCGGGGCGTCGGGCGCCGCGGTCGACGCACTGGCCGAGGTGGCGGCGGTGGCGCTGGGCATCCGCGACGACGCCCGCCCCGGCTCACCGCCGCCGACGGCTGCCGGTAGCCCGCACCCCCTGACGGACCGGTTGTCCCATGCGTTGCAAGACCGGCGGCTCCTGCTCGTCCTGGACAACTGCGAGCACGTGATCGAGGCGGTGGCGGCCCTGGCCCGGCTGCTGCTGCAGGCCGCGCCGGGCGTACGCCTCCTGGCCACCAGCCGCGAGCCGCTGGGTATTCTCGGCGAACAGCTGTGGCCCCTCCCGCCGTTGGACGTTCCGATGCCGGGAGCCGCCCCCGCGGACGTGATGCGGTCGAGTGCGGTCCGGCTCTTCGTGGCGCGGGCCGCCGCCGTGTCGCCCGGCTTCACCCTCTCCGAGAGCAACGCCGAGGCGGTCGCCACCATCTGCCGCCGCATGGACGGCATTCCACTCGCCGTCGAGCTGGCGGCCACTCGGCTCCGCGTCCTGGGCGCGGCCACACTCGCCGAACGGCTCGACGACCGGTTCGGGCTCCTGACGAGCGGGCGGCGGGACGCCCCGGCGCGGCAGCAGACCCTGCGGGCGGTGATCGACTGGAGCTGGGAGCTGCTGACCGCCGCCGAGCGCGCGGTGCTGCGCCGCTTGGCCGTCCACTCCGACGGCTGCACGCTGGATGCCGCCGAGGCGCTCTGCTCGGGGGGCGGTGTGAAGCCCGGCGAGGTCGTCGACCTGCTGGCCCGGCTCGTGGACCGGTCGCTGGTCGTCGTCACCGCCGGTACGCAGCCGCCCGGCGTTCTCGAAGAACCGCAGCCGCGCTACCGGCTGCTGGAGTCGGTGGCGGCGTACTGCCTGGAACAACTGCGGGCGACGAGAGCGAACCCGGCGCACGGAACCGTACCGGCGCCCGCGTACGGGAGCGGGTCCGCGACCGAGTACGACCAGCTGCGCCGCGCCCACCTGCGCTACTACACCGAACTCGCCGAGCGCGCCGAGAGTCATTTGCGCGGTAATGACCAGCAGCGTTGGCTGCACCGCCTCGACGCCGATGCGGCCAACCTGCGCGCCGCACTCGACACCGCGGCCGCCACGGGCGAGGCCCCGCTCGCCCGACGCCTTGTGCGGGCCATGGCCTGGTACTGGTTCCTGCGTGGCCGGCTCACGGAAGCCAAGCGCTCCCTGGCCACGGCGCTGGCCATCACGGAGACGCCCGCTGCGGACCAGGAGAGCGGTACGCCCGGTGGCGACCGCGCCCACGTGGCCGCGTGGCACGCGGGGATGACCCTGCTGTCGGGTGACCCCCTGGGATCCGGGCAGGTGAGTCGCGTGCCGCTGCGGCTGTACGAGGACATGACGGACGTCGGTGACATCGGCCGGGGCACCCCAGGTTGGTTCCTCGCCCATGCCGCGACGATGTTCGGTGCGATGGAGGTGGGTGAGGAGCTGGTGCGCCGTACTCTGGCCGATGTCCGGACGCGGGGCGACAGCTGGGGCAGCGCGGCGGCCCTGAGCCTTCGGGGCGTGCAGCGCTACGTGCGCGGTGACCTGACAGCCTCCCGGTCAGACGCCGACGACAGCCTCGACCTCTTCCGTGAACTCGGCGACCGCTGGGGCCAGTTGCAGGCCGTCGGAGTGCTGGGCAGGCTGGCGGAGATCGAAGGCGACTACCGGTCCGCGCAGGCCCAGCACCGACACGGCCTGCGCATCGCCGAGGACCTGGGCCTGTGGACCGAGGCATCCGTCCGCTGGTCCGAGCTGGGCCGCATCGCCTTCCTCGACGGCGACCACGCGCGAGCCGAGCGACTTCACCGCAACGGCCGACGGCTCGCCATCCAGCATGCCGACCACCGCGCCCAGGAGTTCGCCGAGGTCGGCCTCGCTCTCGGCGCCCGGCGTCAGGGACGCTTGGAGGAGGCCGAGCCCTACCTGCGTACCTGGCTGAAGTGGAACCGCCGGTTCGAGGCAGCGAACGGCGCCGCTCTCATCCTCGCCGAGCTCGGCTTCATCGCCGAACTCCGGGGCGACCACGATGCGGCCCTCACTCTGCACACCGAGGGCCTGACGGCCGCCCGCACCACCGGGGACCCCCGGGCCGTCGCCCTCGCCCTGGAGGGCCTGGCCGGCGCCCACCACCTGGCCGGCCGCTTCGAACTCGCCGCCCAACTGCTCGGCACTGCCGCCCGCTCCCGCACCTCCGTGCGGGCACCTCTGCCGCAGGCCGAACGCGGCGACGTCGACCGCATCACGGCCGCCGTCCGTACGGCCCTGGGCGACCCCGGCTTCACCGCCGCGTTCGCCCGAGACGCGGCGGTGCCGTAATGCAGGACGACCTCGCGAAAGTGCGGGCGAATATCGCTCTGGCTCTGGGGCACAAGATGGGGCGGATACCCCTGGTAGTGGCTCTGAGGGAGGCCCCTGATGCTGATGGCACACCCGGTCGTGCTGAAGAACCTGCTGGAGCAGTACGAGACGCTGAGCGCCCTGCATGCTGAGAACGGCACCAAGGAAGCCCGTCAGCGCATGGAAGACGTTGCCTACACGCTCTGCATATCGACCGGCACCCGCCGTATCGACGCCGCCCTCAGCGCCGCGCGTCGCCAGCTTTCCGCAACTCCCGTAGAAGGCGGGCCGGTCCTTACCGCCTGACGCAGGTCCGGCGCGCGTGGTGGCCTCCTGGTCGGCGTGGGATCGCGGCGGGGTGGTGCCTTGCGGGAGGCACCGAGAGGAAGTGTCCCGCAAGGCGCCCGCGGCCTGCCCGACCCAACCGTCAGACGGGACTGAGTTCGGCCGCCCCGAAGGACACGCTGAAGCGCTTGCACCAGATGCTGACGCTGCTGTATTCGTTCACGTCGAGGTCGGCGGGCAGGGCATAGTTCTGGTCCCCCTTGTTGCCCTTGAGCTTGCCGAGACTTTCGTACTTCCCGTCGTCGAAGACGCCCCAGCCCGCCTTGCCTTCCTTCACCGGAGCATCGGTGATCCAGACGTGCAGGTCCGGGCCGTTGCTGGTGTCCAGGCCGTCCAGGCGCAGGGCGTGCGAGCCGTCGGCCAGGCGGAGGATCTTCGCTGAACCGGCGGTGCTGTGCTCGTGGCTGATGAACTGGCCCGTGGCCACCGTGCGCGGCCCTTCAGGTGTCGGCGGTGCGGAACTGGTGCTCGGCGACTGGCCCTTGGCAGGTTCGGGCGCGGCTGTGGGCAGTTCCTCGTGGACGGTCTCGTCCGTCCACAGGGTCCACGGTTTGAACAAGTAAAGAGCCGCTCCGATGACCAGGACGGCTGCCGCAACCGCTCCGAGAACCAGTGGTTTGCGCGCTCTCGTCATTCTTTGCCCCCTGAGGTATTCGATCCTTTGGACTCCTGGGGAAACGTCGCTCAAAACGACGGATCCCCAGGTCAATTGATATTCACGACGTACGCCGGCCGAGATCAGACGGTCTCGCGGACGGTGAAGTCACACCACGGTGCCCATCCCCCGGTCGCGGTACCCCTGCGATTCCTGATCATGAAAACCCCCATCGTTCCCACAGTGCAGCCCACCTCTGATCCCGTGCGCCGTGACGAGGATCAGTAGACACTCTGGCCTCACGCGTGGAACGACAACGGAGTCATCCGTCATGGCTCCGTAAGCTCTTGGCGCGCGGCCGCATGCCAGGCGCGGGGGCGTTCGTCACGCAGCCGCCCGAGTTGGCTGAAGGTGCGCCGGCAGGCTTTGGGGGCGGCGGCTCTCCATCACAGCCAGGTGGGCGGTCAGGCGCGGCGATACTTGGCCATTCGACCCACAGGACCTCCGCGTGTGTCACTCGGCCCTCGGCGTCCTTCCGTCCGCGGATCGCAGGCTGAGGGGCACATGAAACTGCTGCCGGGAATACGGTGCTGTCAGCTGACATGTCGGAAACAGGCCAGTGGATCGCTTTCCTCGCTTCTGTGGCGATGACAGGTCAGTCAGGCGGTGCCAGAGTGTGCGCGCACGGTACGTCGAGGGACTCCGGCCGGACCCGTCCTCGCACCCTGGCGCCCGCCTCACGTGGCGCCAGCGTCTTGAGAGCACGTCTCACTTCAGTATGCCCCTGCCCGTGATGCCGCGACGGGGGCCGGAGAGGGAACGCGATGGGTTCATGGCAGTGGAACGACCAGGAACAGCCCACCACCACAGTCGGTGTCCGGGCCACGATGGGCGCCGTCACCATGAAGGACGACCCACAGGCCATGCAGCGGCCGTATGTCTTCGTGCGCGGCTATGACTCGCGCCTGCACGTCAACTGGTGGGACGGCAAGGCGTGGCACTGGAGCGACCAGGGCACGCCGGCCGGGCGCACGATCATCGAGAAGGTCGGCGTCGTCACGATGCAGAACGACGCCGACGCGCAACAGCGCCCGTACGCCTT
Source organism: Streptomyces sp. NPDC050147 (assembly GCF_040660195.1). Lineage (NCBI taxonomy): Bacteria > Bacillati > Actinomycetota > Actinomycetes > Kitasatosporales > Streptomycetaceae > Streptomyces > Streptomyces sp. NPDC050147. The sequence continues at coordinate 104,268 of NZ_JBFALJ010000017.1, forward strand.
CGTCATCACCGACGACTCGAAACTGCACGTGAACTGGTGGGACGGCAGCAAGTGGCACTGGAGCGACCAGGGTTCGCCTGCCGGGCGTCTGATCCGTGAGGGCGTCGGCGTCATCTCCGCCCGGGACAATCCGAGCGCGGCGCAGCGCCCGTACGCCTTCGTCATCACCGACGACTTCCGCCTGTGGGTCAACTGGTGGGACGGCTCCAAGTGGCACTGGAGCGACCAAGGAGCACCGCCGAACCGCACCATCTCCCGGCCCATCGGCGTCACCACGATGAAGGACAACCCCAACGCCTTCACCCGCCCCTACGCCTTCGTCATCACCGACGACTCCAAGGTCTGGGTCAACTGGTGGGACGGGTCCAAGTGGCACTGGAGCGACCAGGGCGCCCCGTCCGGGCAGCCGGTCAAGAAGGGCGTCGGCGTCATCAGCGCCCAGAACGACCCGAACGCGAAGGAGCGGCCGTACGCCTTCGTCCAGGGCTACGACTCGAAGCTGTACGTGAACTGGTGGGACGGCAGCAAGTGGAACTGGAGCGCACAAGGGGCGCCCAGCGGGCGGCTCATCCTCGACTCCGTCGGTGTGGTCACGATGAAGGACGACCCGAACGCCTTCACCCGCCCCTACGTCTTCGTCATCACCGACGACTCGAAGATGTACGTCAACTGGTGGGACGGCAAGGCCTGGCACTGGGCCGCCCAGAACACGCCACCCGGACGCGTCATCGAACGCCCCGGAGAAGCGATCACCATGCAGGACAATCCGAACGCCACGCAGCGCCCGTACGCGTTTGTCATCACCGATGACTCCGACCTGTGGGTCAACTGGTGGTCGCTGCCCTGAGCAGCGCCCTTGGTAGGCCGCCGTGTCTTGTCCGGCGGCCTACCAAGGGGCCGGTTCCGAGCCTTCCCGGGCCAACTGTTGGCTATCGGGCACAAGATCGCCGTTCATGCCCCGTAGCGCAGCAGCGAACGAGCGAGGGCCGGCCCGGCGACATCGAGGGTGATCAGACGGCGACGCCGGCGAGATTGCCGGGTTCGTAGGCGCCGCCCTGGTTGTTGAGGATTACGCCGAGCCGGTTGGTCGCGTTGATCATCGCTATCAGGGAGACCAGCGCGATGGCCTGGTCGTCGTCGTAGTGCTTGCGCACCTGGGTCCAGGTCTCGTCGGAGACACCCTCGTAGCCGTCGATGATGCGCGTGCCCTCCTCGGTGAGGGCCAGGGCGGCTCGCTCGGCCTCGGTGAACACGGTGGAGTGGCGCCAGGCGGCGACCAGGTTCAGCCGGGCCGACGTCTCACCGGCGACCGTGGCGTCCTTGGTGTGGATGTCGACGCAGAAACCACAGCCGTTGATCTGGCTGGCGCGCAGCTGCACCAACTCCTGGGTCGGCTTGGGCAGCGGCGACTCCTGGATCACCTGGCTGACGGCGAAGATCCGCTTGCCGATCTTGGCGCCGATCTCGTGGGCGAACAGGTTCATACGGGGTTCCATGACAACGTCCTCGCTTGTGGAATCGTATCCGCGCGGATCGTCCGCGCAGCGTCCTGACGCTCATAAGGCGCCGGCCGCCGGGGAGCTGTGACAGCACGGCGGTGTGACGAGGACCACCGGGGTTCTCTGTCACAAGAGCACGAGGGGCGGCGTCTTGTGCGCGACACGGACATGAGATGTAACAGGCGGGAGCCACGATGGACGAGCACACCGAGCGAGTCACCGGCGTGACGGGGCACAGCCCTCGCTCCGAGGGGACGGACTCCGCCACCGAGGCGTTCGTCGCCCATCGCAACCTGTTGTTCACCGTTGCCTACGAGATGCTCGGCTCCGCCGCCGACGCCGAGGACGTCCTTCAGGAGACCTGGCTGCGCTGGGCGGACGTCGACCACGACACGGTCCGGGACCCGCGTGCCTTCCTGGCCCGCATCACCACGCGCCAGGCGTTGACCCGGCTGCGTACGCTGCGTCGACGCAAGGAGTCCTACGTCGGCCCCTGGCTGCCCGAGCCCCTGCTGACCGCGCCCGATGTCGCCGAGGACATCGAGCTGGCCGACAGCGTCTCCATGGCGATGCTGCTCGTACTGGAGACGCTCACGCCGACCGAGCGGGCCGTGTTCGTACTGCGCGACGTCTTCGATCTCGGGTACGACGAGATCGCGCAGGCAGTCGACAAGACCCCCGCCGCGGTCCGGCAGATCGCCCACCGCGCACGGGCCCACGTCGCGGCGCGCCGACCGCGCGAGGCCGTCTCCCCGGCCCAGACACGCAGTGCGCTCGAGGCTTTCCAACAGGCCGTCGAAACGGGGGACTTGCAGAGGCTGCTCGACATGATCGCACCGGACGTCGTGCTGCTGACCGACGGCGGCGGAGTCGTACAGGCCGCACTGGAGCCCGTCGTGGGCGCCGAAGCGGTGGCCAACGTGTTGAGCAGGCTCACGACCGTGACCTTGCAGCCGGCACAGGTCAACGGTCACCCGGCGCTGATCCTGCGCGCGGGCGGCGAAATCGACACCGTCCTGGCGGTGCGCCTCGAGGCCGGCCTCATCACCGGGTTTTACGCCGTCCGCAACCCCGAGAAGCTGTCGCGTATCAACCAGGAGACCGCAGTGGGCCGCTGAGCCCGAGCGGGCCCGCTCTCACGAGCTGGGGGTCGATCGACCCTGAGTCAGGCCTTGATCTCAAGTCCAGTTGAGGTTCCATGATGATCGGCATGGAGACAACAGTCATTGATCAGGAGACGCAGCAAGCCGAGATCGAAGCGATCAAGCAGGTGATCGCCACGCTCGAGCACTCCCAACAGAAGGAGCTGCCCGAGGAGTTCGTCGGCCTCTTCCGGGCCGACGCGATCTGGACGACGGGCCACGGCAAGTACCTCGCCGGCCGCGATGAGATCTCGTCCTTCACGCACCAGGTGCTGCCTGGCGCCATGAAGGACTCGACGGCCACGTACGAGGTGGTGGACGTGCTGTTCATCCGCCCCGACGTCGCCGCGGTCAAGGCACACGCACAGTACTGGACGCTGGCAGGGGAGCCGATCGGGAACGCGGGCTCCCCGCTCTACGTGATGGCCAAGGAGGACGGGCGATGGCGCCTGGCCGCCTGCCAGAACACAGAGGTCCTCACCCCGTGACGTGAGGCGGCGGTGCAGCGCCGGCCAGCCGTAGAGACCGACTGCCTATTAGTTACGTGGAATCAAGCGCCGCAGGATGCACCTCGTACCCTGCGGCGTCTCCACGTACTGAGGAGATCCGTCAGGACGGCCGGCTCCGGCTGGTCGCACGCAGCCCCCTTTGTCCGCCGCCTGCGTCAGGAAGATGGGCGCCGTCCTCGCACAGGCAGACGCCGAACACCCGTGGCGTGACGTCATGTTCTCCGCGGACTGGAGCACACGCGGCGTGCTCGAGCATCGATGCGCACAGCCAGCGGCCATAGTTGAGTCCGAAGGAGATTCAGCGGCAGATGCCGGCAGATACCGCACTCAGTAAGAGTGCAGGGGACAAGGAGAGAAAGCGATGAAGGATGAATCAGTCCCCGGCGAGCCGACGGTCGTCGACCGGGCTACCTTCCAGGCCGAACTCGACCATCTGCGCACCCGGGAGAAGGCACACACCCGGGAAGGCGACGCGATCGCCGCGGCCCGTCGGCGCCTGCCCATGGTGGAGGTTGACCCCGACCTCGAGTTGATCGGGCCAAGCGGGCCGCTCACCCTGCGCGACGCGTTCGAAGGCCGCCGTCAGCTCGTCGCCTACTACTTCATGTGGTGGCCCGCCCGACACGCACCCGAGCAGTGCGAGGGCTGCACGTTGTTCCTCAGCCAGGTCACCGAGCTGTCCTACCTGCACTCCCGTGACATCACCTATGCGGTCTTCAGCCAGGGCCGCAACACCGCGTTCGGCCCCGCCGACCCACAGGTCTCCTACGACGAGAGCCTCCGCTACCGCGACTTCATGGGCTGGACCATGCCGTGGTACTCAGCACAGCCCTCCCTGGACACGCTCCTCGTCGGTCGTGAAATCGGTCTGTTCCACCTCGTGTGCTATCTCCGAGAGGGCGACCGCGTCTTCGAGACCTACTGGACCAACCGCCGCGGCGTGGAGGCGATGGACTACAGCTACGCGCTCATGGACCTCGCCGTCTACGGGCGCCAGGAGCCATGGGAGGATTCACCCCCCGGTTGGCCGCAACACTGCTCCATGAGGACCGACAGCGGCCCACCCGGATGGTCGCCAGTGTCGGACGAGTCGGGCGGACGCCCCATCGCCCAGTGGCCGCGACTCGACGCCGGACACTCCGACCACCTTGCCGCTGGACGGCACACTGGCGAATCGCGGTTCTCGAGGTGACGGAACGCGCACCCCAGGGTGGACGAACCGGCTTCGCGGGGCAGAGCGCAGTACACCTCAGGACTGTTCTGTCAGGAAGCCCACCACGGCGTCCAGGAATTCCGCCTGCCCTTCGACGTTCGCCATGTGCACCGTGGGCAGGACGGTGAACCGCGCGCCGGGGACGGTCGCGGCGAGGTCCTTGCCGTGATCGACGGACGTGACGGTGTCGTGCTCGCCCGCGATGACCAGCGTCGGGTTGCGGATGAGAGTGGCCGTGCGGCGCAGGTCGAAGTCGCGCACCGCGGCCCAGCTCCCGGCCACGCCCTCGCGCTGCGTGGCGAGCAGGGTGCGGCGGAAGCCCTCGACGACCTCGTTGTCGCCTCGCAGCATGTGGGCCGGGAACCAGTTGCGCAGGAAACCTTCCGCGGTGACCTGCATGTCGGGTGCTTCCAGCAGTTCGGCGATCGGTCGGTCCCACTGATTGGCCGGGCCGAGGTGCGCGGCGGTGTTGGAGAGCACCAGGCGGTCGACGCGCTCCGGAACGTGGATCCCCAGCCACTGCGCGACGATTCCGCCCAGAGACAGGCCCAGCACGTGCACCCGCTGCAGGCCCAGCGCGTCCAGCAGCTCCACCACGTCGCGCCCCAGCCGGTCCAGGGAATACGGGCCGTGCGGGACAGCGGAGGCGCCGTGGCCACGCGCGTCGTAGCGCAGCAGCCGGAAGTGCTCGGTCAGAGCGGACACTTGGCCATCCCACATGTGGAGATCGGTACCGATGGAGTTCGAGAGCAGCAGCACCGGCTTGGTCTCGTCACCGTCGAAGCGGTAGGCGATACGGACGCCATCGCCGGTGGTGATGGCGGTACGGGTCTGAGAAGTCATGTCAGCTCCAGTGATCTAGCGGCTATGCACTCACCTTATGAAGACCACCCACAGAGGTCTATTACAAAGATCAGAAGAGCTCTGTAAGCTCGCTGAACAATGTCGAACTTCACGCTCCACGAGTTGCAGTGCTTCAACGCAGTTGTGCTCGACGGCGGCTTCCAGGCCGCCGCCGAGCGGCTGCACCGCTCGCACCCTTCCGTGTTCGCGGCAGTCGCCAAGCTGGAGCGCCAGCTGGGTCTGGACCTGTTGGATCGCTCGGGCTATCGGGTTCAGCTCACCGAGGCGGGGCACGCCTTCCACCGCAAGGTTCGCTTCCTGCTGCACGAGGCCGAGGAGCTGCAGACCTACGCCGCGCAGTTGGCGATGGGTGAAGAAGCCGAACTGCGCGTGGTGCTCGGGGACCTGTGCCCACTGCCACCGGTGTTGGAGAAACTCAGCCGCTTCTTCGCGCAGTGCCCGCAGACACGACTGCACCTGCAGTTCGAGACGGTCACCGGGCCCTGGGAGCGGCTGCTGGAGGACGAAGCCGACCTCATCGTGCACCGCGTCCCCAAAAGTGACGTGCGGATGGAGTGGATCGATCTCGGCCGCGTCGCGCTGGTGCCCGTCGTGGCGCCCGGCTTCCTGCCCTTCCCCCCGGACACCGACATCACACCGCAGCGGATGCAGGCCTTCACTCAATGCGTGGTCCGGGATTCGGCGCGGCATCCGTCTGAACAAGGCCATTTCCTGGTCGAAGGCGCGCCCCGGAGCTCCGTTCCTGACCACCTCATGAAGAAGGAGCTGATCTTGCACGGCATGGCGTGGGGACACGTGCCCCGATTCATGATCGAGACCGAGTTGCGTGACGGAAGCCTGATTTCCATCGCCGGACGGCACTTTCCCGGTGTGGTCGAGGAACTCTCGGCAGCTCGCCGGCGCGACCGCCCGCACGGACCAGTCGCCGACCAGCTGTGGGACTTCTTGGCCCGCCATGCACCGGCCCTACGGCCGACGCTAGGCCGTGTACCCAAGGGGAATTGAGTACCGGGACGCTACAGGTGACATCGCCGCGCTCGGCCGTTGCCCAGCCGGTGACAAGGTAACCGCGGTGCGATACGCCGGAGTTGGGTGGTTTCGTTCCGTGCGTGGCAGGCTGTTGCTGGACCCCTCTTTCGCTGGGTGTATGTCCTGGTGGTGGGCGCTCTACGGCGGTCTGCGGCGAAGATGGTCTGCGGCGAGGACGATCAGGCGCCCCGCCGCTCGTGATGTGGTCTGCGCCTTCCTGACGGACGTGCGAGCCCTTCAGGAACTTCCGGTCTCCAGCCGTGTGATGGACAGGGGGCAGCTGGTGGTGAGTGAGCTGGTGACCAACACCCGCAAATGCGCGTCCGGGCCGCGTCTGGTCACGCTGGAAGCCAAGGCGGCGCAGTCGAACTCGCCTCACTGGGCGCGGCACTCGCGGAGGCGCTGTCCGGGGTGCACGCGGCGGGGCTCACGCACCGTGACCTGAAGCCGTCGAACATCGTCATCGGCCGGGACGGCCCGAAGGTCCTCGACTTCGGCATCGCGAAGAGCGCGGCCGAGGAGAGCCTGACCGCCGCCGACGAGGCGATCGGCTCGCCCGGCTTCATCGCCCCGGAGCAGCTGGCCCGTGACGGTGAGCCGGGCCCCGCCGCCGATGTGTTCGCCCTCGGCGCGGTCCTGACCCTCTCGGCCACGGGTCGCGCCCCGTTCGGCATGGGCGGCGCGCCCGCGGTCCTGTACCGCACGCTGCACGACGAGCCCGACCTGGAAGGCGTGCCGGAACCCTCCTGGCGCGCGTTCCTCGGCCGCTGCCTCGCCCGGGATCCGGCGGACCGGCCGCCGGTCGGGGAGATCCTCACCTGGTGCGGGGCGCGGGCCGCCGACTCGCCGTGGTGGGAGCGGGAGCCGGTGTCGGGGCTCGTGCGCCGCCATGAGGACGAGGTCGCGGAGCTGGTCGCGGGCGCGGAGGAAGAGGAAGGGGAGGCGGGGGCGGCGAGCCCGCCGCCGTCTGCCACCGGGACCGATGCACCGCCACCACTGCCGTCTGCCACCGGGACCGATGCACCGCCACCACTGCCGTCTGCCACCGGGACCGATGCACCGCCACCGCCGCCGTCCGCCACTGGAACCGATTCACCGCCGCCGCCGTCCGCCACTGGAACCGATTCACCGCCGCCGGAAGCGTCCGCTACCAGTACCGGCGCACCGCCACCGGAAGCGTCCGCCACCAGTACCGGCGCACCGCCACCAAAACGGTCCGCCACCAGGACCGACGCACCGCCACCAAAACGGGGCGGCGAAGCCGCGGACGGGGATCGGGGCGCGGTCCGGTTGCGCGGCTGTCGCCAAAGCCGACGCCACAGCCGCGACACGGGGGAACCCGGCCCGAGGACGGGCCCGACCAGCACCGGCCGGACCCCTCGCACTGACCGCGCCTTCGGCACCTCACCGAACGGGAACCGGACACCGACCTGCCCGGCGACTTCGAGGCCCCGACTACCCTTTGACCGCCTCCAGTGCCACATCCGCCTCCTTCAGCGCCCCCGCGCCCACCTTCAGTGAGTCGTACACGAAGTGGACCCGCGCGTTCTCGATGCCGCAGAACCGCGAGATCCCGTCGCGGAGGGTCCGCCCCACCACCTCGTCCCATCCCAGCTCAAGGAACTGCTCTTCTTCGTAGCTGACCAGGGCGAGCCACAGCATCCGCTTGCCCCGCAGGCGGGGGGTACTGTGCCCGTACGCGAAGCCGTAGTTCCACACCCGGTCGATCCAGCCCTTGACGATGGCCGGCAGCCCGAACCACCACAGCGGGAACACCACGACGATCGTGTCCGCCGCCTCGACGCGGCGCATATGGGCCCGTACCTCCGGGGTGTACTCCTTGTCCCGGTTCTCCCAGTCCGGTTCATCCGCCGGCCAGGTCAGCGGATCGAAGCTCTCGGCGTGCAGATCGAGCATGTCGACGCTGAAGCCGTCCGCCGTGAGCCGGGCGCGGGCCCGCTCCGCGAGCTGTGCGGTGAGCGAGTCCGACCTGGGGTGGCCGACGACCACCAGCGCGCGCTTGCTCATCGACGGCCGCCCTCGAGACGGACCAGCATCTTGCCGGTGTTCGCCCCGCGCATCATGCCGAGGAACGCGGCCGGCGCCTGCTCGATGCCTTCGGTGACGGTCTCCTGCGTGTGCAGCGAACCGTCGGCGAGCCAGGCGGCGGCCTTCCCGATCCACTCGGGGAAGAGCTCGAAGTAGCTGCTGACGAGCATGCCGCGCAGAGTGACTTCCCTGGCCGCCGCTCGGAAGAGGTTGTTGGGACCCGACGCGGGCTCGGTCGCGTCGTAACCACTGATCGCGCCGACGAGTGCGATGCGGCCACCGGGGCGTATCGTGCCGATCGCGGCCTGGAGGTGGTCGCCGCCCACGCTGTCGAGGTAGACGTCGATGCCCTCGGGGGCGGCCTGGGCCAGCTGTTCGGCGAGGGCGCCTTGACGGTAGTCGACGGCCGCGTCGTAGCCGAAGCCGTCCAGCAGCTTCTTGGTCTTGGCGGGGCCGCCCGCCGAACCGATCACCCGGGACGCGCCGAGCTTCCTCGCCAGCTGCCCGGCCACACTGCCGACGGCCCCGGCGGCGGCGGACACGAACACGACGTCACCCTCCTTGACCGGCGCGACCCGGGTGAGCGCGGCGTACGCCGTCAGGCCGGTGGTGCCCAGAGCGCCCAGGTAGTCCTGCGGGCGGGCCAGGGCCGGGTCGACCACCGTCGCTCCGGCCGCGTCCACCACGGCGTACTCCCGCCAGCCGAGGAAGTGGGAAACGGTCGCGCCGACCGGGATGGACGCGTCACGCGAGGCGACGACCTCGCCGATCGCGCTGCCCTCCATCGCGGCGTCCAGGGCGAAGGGCGGGATGTAGGAGGGGGCGTCGTCCATGCGGCCCCGCATGTAGGGGTCGACGGACATCCAGGTGTTACGGATCACGACCTGCCCGTCGGCGGGCTCGGGCACGGAGGTGGTGACAAGGGCGAAGTCCTCGGGGACGGGGGCGCCGACGGGGCGGGAGACGAGGTGGATCTCACGGGAGCGGAGTGTCTCGGTCATGGGTTGCTGCCTCTTCAAGTCGTTTCGTTCGGGCTGATGTGGCCACTTTGGAGGGCACCGCGCACGAACCGCTGACGGATCACGCACGGCCGCCCGACAGCGCTTCCGGACGCCGCCCAGCAGCCCTTCCGGACGCCGCCCAACAGCCCGTCCAGGCAACGCATTAGCGTGAGCGGCATGCGATTCGACGTGCTGGGACCGATGAAGGTGACGACCGACAACGGCGCTGCCGTGGCCGTACCCGAGCCCAAGGTGCGTGCCCTGCTGGCCTGTCTGCTGGTGCACCACGGGCGGCCCGTCGCCGTCGACCGCCTCATCGACGACCTGTGGGGGGAGGGCAGCATGCCCGCCAATCCGGTCAACGCCCTGCAGACCAAGGTCTCCCAGCTCCGCAGGGTCCTGGACAACGCCGAGACCGGAGCCCGCGCCCTGGTGGTGTACGGGCCCGCGGGCTATGCCTTGGGCGTCCCCGACGAGGCGGTGGACGCAGCCAAGTTCGCCGCGCTCACCACCGCGGCCCGCGCCACCGACGACACGCGTGCGAAGGTGACGCTGCTCGCGGAAGCACTGGATCTGTGGCGCGGGGACGCTTATGCCGACTTCCAGGACGCGCGGTTCGTGAAGGCGGACGCCGCCGGGCTGGAGGAGCAGAGGCTGACGGTGATCGAGGAGCTCGCCGAGCGGAAGTTGGAGTTGGGTGAACATGCCGCGCTGGCAGACGAGTTGGCCGGCCCGATAGCCCAGCACCCGCTGCGGGAGCGGCTGCGTGCCGCCCAGATGCGAGCCCTGTACCGGGCGGGGCGGCCGACGGAAGCGCTCGACGCCTATCAGGACCTCAAGCAGCGGCTGGCCGACGAGCTGGGTCTCGACCCGGGGCCCGAGCTGGTCGCGCTCCACCAGTCGGTCCTGGAACAGGACCCCGCGCTGGCAGCCGGACCCGCCGCGCACAAGGCCGCCGTCGATGTCCCCGGGCAGCCGCCCGCCGCACCGCCCCGCACGAACGCACCGCCCCGTACGAATCTGCCCGCTTCCGTCACCAGGCTCATCGGGCGCGAGGAAGAGGTCCGTCGTGTCTGCGCCCTCGCTCGCGAGGCACGGCTGGTCACGCTCACGGGACCCGGCGGCGTGGGCAAGACGCGCCTGGCGCTGGAGGCCGCGGCGCGGCTCGCGGATTCCTTCCCCGACGGGGTGTGGCTGGTCGAACTCGCCGCCGTCGGGAGCGGGAGCTCGCCGGTCGCGGAGAGCGTCGCGGCGGTACTGGGCGTACGTGACGACTCCCCTTCCAGCGCGGATTCCGGGCAGGCGGTCGGGGCGACGCCCGGCATGAGCGCCGACCGCATCGCCGCAGCGGTCGGCGAGCGGCGGATGCTGCTGCTACTGGACAACTGCGAGCACGTCGTCGACTCCGTCGCCGATCTGGTCCGCCGGCTCCTGAGCCGCGCGCCCGGCCTGCACACCATCGCGACCAGCCAGGAACCGCTGGCCATCGCGGGCGAGACCCTGGACGCGATCGCGCCGCTGGCCGAGACCGACGCCGTACGACTGTTCGCCGCCCGAGCGCGTGCGGCGGCACCCGGCTTCGAGCTGGACGACGAGAACGCCGAAGCCGTCGCCCTCATCTGCCGCCGCCTGGACGGCATCCCGCTGGCTCTCGAACTGGCCGCCACCCGGGTGCGGGCTCTGGACGTGCACTCCCTCGCCGACCGGCTGCACGACCGCTTCCGCCTCCTCAACCAGGTACGCCGTGACGCCCCCGCCCGCCAGCGGACACTGCGCACGATGATCGACTGGAGTTGGGAGCTGCTGACCGCTCCGGAGCAGAGCGTGCTGCGCCGACTGTCCGTCTTCCGGGGTGGATTCGACCTCGGTGGAGCGGAAGCTGTGTGCGCGGTCGGGCAGGTGCCCACGGATGCGGTGCTCGACCTGGTCGGGCGCCTGGTGGACCGCTCTTTGGTGGTGGCCGACGCGGCGTGCGCCGCGTCCGGCGAAACCCGCTACCGGATGCTCGAATCCGTGACGGCGTACGGCGCAGAACGTCTCGAAGCGGCGGACGAGACCACGGGGACACGCCTGCTGCACGCGGCCTACGTCGCCGACCTGACCGAGCTGGCCGAGCCGCACCTCTACGGCCCCGACCAGCGCCGGTGGCTGCGCACGCTCGACGGCGAGGCCGCCAATGTGGGCGCGGCCCTCGACACCGCCGTGGACGTGGGCGACACGGCACTCGCACTGCGCCTGGTCAACGCCATGTCCTGGTACTGGTTCCTGCGCGGGCGCCTGGGGGAGGCGTGCCGTGCGCTGGATCTGGCGCTGGGTTGCCCGGGCGGCCCGGACACCGCCCGGCAGAGCGCCCGCGCCAGACGCGCGGCCTTCGCGCTGCTCACGGGCGACGGCACGCTTGGCGGGGACAGCTCGTACGACGAGAGCTTCGAGGGCGCGGACACCCGGGCCCGGTGGCTGGTGGACTTCTCCCGATGCGGTTTCGACGTCGGGGCGCCACCGGAGGATCCGCTCGACGGGCTGCTGGTCGAGTTCCGCGCGAGGGGAGACCGCTGGGGTATCGCCGCGGTCCACAACTCCCGCGCGACTCGGGCGGGTTACCGCGGCGACCTGGCGGAGCTGCGGCACAACGCACACGAGAGCGCGGCGCTGTTCGATGAACTCGGCGACCGCTGGGGGCATCTGAGAGCGACGGAACACCTGGGCGTACTCGCAGAGATCGCCGGTTCGTACGAGGAGGCGGCCCGCCTGCACCAGGACGGTGTGCGCAGCGCGCAGGAGCTCGAACTGTGGACCGACGTCTCCTTCCGTCTGGCCCGACTCGGACGCGTGGCGCTGCTCAACGGTGACGACGCGCGCGCCACCGAGTACCACGAGCAAGCGCGCCGCCTGGCGGTGGAGCAGTCGCACCGGCCCGCGGAACAGTTCGCCGAGACGGGCCTGGCTCTCGGCGCCCGCCGCCGCGGGGACTTGGACACCGCCGAGAAGCACCTGCGCCCGTGGCTGGATTGGAACCGCCGTCTCGGTGTCGACTCCGGCGCCGCGTTGATCCTCGCGCAGCTCGGTTACGTCGCCGAGCAGCGTGGTGACGCGGCTGGTGCGCTGACGCTCCACCGGGAGGGCCTGGCGGCGGCCCGCAGGACGGCGGACCCGCGAGCGGTGGCCATGGCCCTGGAAGGGCTGGCGGGGGCGCATGCGCTCGGGGGAACGATGACCACGGCAGCCGAACTCCTGGGCACGGCCGAAGCGCTGCGCACCTCGTTGAACGCCGACCTGCCCCCGGCCGAGCGCGCCGACGTGGAGCGCGCGGCGGCGCTGGCGAGAGGGGCGCTGGGCGAGGCGGAGTTCGAGACGGCGACCGCCCGGGGACGAACTCTGCCGCCGACAGCGCACGGATGACATGCAGCTCGCCGGCCCCTGGGTCATGGGCCCGCCCGCCGACCGCGAAGGCGCACTCGCCGTCCTGAGCGAGACCGTCGGCCTTGGCATCACCCACATCGACACCGCCGACGCCCACGGGCCGCACATCTCCAACCAGCTGATCCGCGAAGCCCTGCACTCGTACTCCGACGCGCTGCACATCGTGACCAAGGTCGGCGCGACCCGGGACCAGGAGGGAGGCGCAGATCGACCCGGACGTGCTGCCTGCGCTGCACACGGCGAACTTGGTGATCGTCAACTTGGCCGGGCGGCGCCTCTTCGGGCGTGAGGCCTTCGCTTCGGCCATGACCGAAGCGCTCTCGTCACCGTTCAAGGACATCCGGAGCTCGCTGGAGGTCGACGACATCCGGTTCACCACCCCAGACGTCGCTGTCGTCAGCCTCACCAAGACCGTCCATGACGAACGGTCCGAGACGGAGAGCTCGCCCGAGCTGCCCTCGGTCGGTGTCATGACCTACGTTTTGACCCGCCAGGGCGACGACTGGCGCATCGCCCTGGCCCAGACGACGCCGGTCCGCTGAGCGGCCGCTGTGCCGCCCAGAGCGCGCTTTCCGCGAAAGCCATGCCGTTTGAGAAACCGACCCATCAGCGTTCCCAAACGACATGGCGACTCCGCAGGTCGAAAGCCCGTCGTCTCACGGATGCCCTGCGACAGGACAGGAGGGCACGGGACTGGCCGGCTACGTGACCGCGGCGAATCCGGCCGTAATTCGAACGCATAGGCCTCCTGCGTCAGGGGCACCGTAGTCGGTGCAGACCAACCTGAATGGCATGAAAGGGGAGAATCCCGATGCTCATGGCACACCCCGCGGTCCTGGAAGAGCTGATCGAGGAGTACGAGGCGCTGCGGACGCTGCACGCCGAGAGCGGCACCGAGCAGGCCCGACAGCGTCTGGACGACATCGCCTACACCTTGTGCGTGTCCACCGGCACCCGTGACATCGACGCCGCGCTCGTCGCCGCACGCCATCAGCTGCCCGGTGCTCGCGTGAGGGACGATTCGCTCCTCACCGCCTGAACCTCCCTGCACGGCGAGCCCGCGGGACCATGATCCAGAGCCTGCGGGCCGGGGAGGCGGCTGGCGTTCCGACAGACATGCGGGACCGACGGATCTGTTAGGTAATGGATGACCGACGTCCCATGGAGGGCTGCGATGCACGTCCCATGGAGGGCTGCGATGCCGTGATGCCCTGGCCACGTCCGGTCCATCAGTGACGAGGAGCAATCCCCCATGACCGTGAGGAAGCAGCGGTTCGCATCGGGCGGAGCGATCGCGACCTGCTCGAGCCCTCGCGCAGCACATTCATGCCGTTGCCCGGAGTATTACCCGAGGGTCGCCCGTGCCGAGTAAGTCGCTGCCCTGGCTCCAGGAGGTACTGACACGGACGCGGGCAGGAGCCGCCGGGGAGCACCCCGAAACCGTCGCCGGAGACGCTCGTACCGAAGCCCTCGATCTGGCCCTCATGATCGGCGAGGGGCTGTTGGCGAACGGAGCGTCGGCCGAAGAGACCGAAGCCGGCATGCTGGTGGCGGCCGCGGCGTACGACCAGCGCCACTGCGAACCACATGTCACGCTCGCCGTCGTCTCCATGACCTACCGCTCCGAGAACGGTGACGCGCCCGTCACCGTCTCGCGTCCGCTCCGTTCGCAGGCCACCGACTTCACCGCTCTCCAACGGACCCACCAGCTCGTCCAGCACATTCACGACGGTCGGCTGACACTGGCGCAGGCCCGCAACCGCGCCGCGGCGATCGTGGCGGCAGCCAGGCCTGCGGCGAAGCCGTCGGCCTCCCGGCGCGTGCGGACGGCTGTGCTGCAGTCCGGGCTGGTGGCCGCAGGGGGCACCGTGCTGGTGGACGGCGACGCCGTGATCACCGCGTGTTCCCTGGCCGCGGCCACCCTGGGGGCGCTGGTCGCCGCCTGGCTCGGCAAATACGGTGTGCCCACTTTCTATCGGTTCGCCTGCGCGGCAGTACCGGCCGCGTTGGTGGCGGCACTTCTTGACCTGGAAAGCCATGTACAGGCTCAAGCAGTCGTCGTCGGCGGACTGTTGGCCATGCTGCCCTCTCTGTCCATCATCAGCGCCGTTCAAGACAGCCTGACCGGGCATTATCTGGCGGCTTACGTCAGGTTCCTGGATGCGTGCATCGTTTTCCTCGGCATCGTCGCGGGAACCATCCTCACCCTGACCTTGGTGGCCCAGTTGCGGGCAGGCGCCCCCCTCGATCCACCCTCGAACGACCCTGAACTCTCCTTGTCCTGGCGCGTGGTGGGCGCACCGGTGTTCGCCGTCGCCATGGCCGCCCGGATGAACGTGCCCCGCCGGGCCTGGCCCGCGATCGCTCTGATCAGCGTCGCCGGTCTCGCCACCTTCGTGGAGATACGCGAGATGGGCTTCCCGCGCCTGTTCTCCACGGGGCTGGCAGCCGTCGTCGTCGGTGTACTTGGCCAACTGGCCGCCCGCCCCAAACGTGTGTCGGCCCTGCCCCTGGTTGCGCCGGGCGTTGCCCCGTTGCTTCCGGGCATGGTCATGTACCGGGGATTGCGGGAGACGGCCGACAACCGGCTCGCCTTGGGTCTGGACAGCCTCGCCGAGGCATTGGGCACCTGTCTGGCATTGGCCGTGGGGGTCTGTGCTGCCGGGGAGATATACCTGCTCATCAGGCAGCTTCGGGCCGGCCGCCCAGCCCCGGACACCGCGGGGCCCGAACAACCACGCTGACCGTCGCGTTCGCCAACCGGTGGTTCGTTGGAGCGGGCGGCAGAGGCCAAGAAGTCTGCCGGGGCCTGGCCGCGGCGCAGCGACAATCCGCGGCAGGACCTGCCACGGGCCGCCCGCCGTCCTCATGGAGAGGGCCGGCACCCGCGGCGCCCTGCTTCCACAATCTCTACCGGGACTTCCTCGCCGATAGTGCCCATCTGATCGACCTGCGGTTCGTCCCATCCGAGCGGAGGGATGTCACATTCGGTGCCGTCGCTCTCCTCCCACATGAAAAGAGACCAGTCTGGACGACGCCACCACGTGCACTCTCCAGCGCACCGGCAGAATCGTCCGCGGGAGAGGGGAAGAAGCGTGAAACTCACCATATTCGGGGCGAACGGACCGACCGGACGACAGGCCACCGGGCAGGCGATCGCTGAAGGGCACACGGTGACCGCCGTCACACGCCGCCCTGAGGCGTTTCCACTGAGTGACCCGCGACTGAGGGTGGTCGGCGCGGACGTGCGCGACCCCGCCGCTGTGCAACGCGCCGTGGCCGGGCAGGAAGCGGTGCTCTCGACGCTCGGGGCGCCCTACAGCCGCAACCCCGTCACCGTGTACTCCGAGGGCATCACCCACATCACGCAGGCCATGACGAAGCACGACGTCCGGCGCCTGGTCTGCGTCACCTCGACCGTGCTCTTCGGCGCGGCGGCACCCGGCGAAACCTTCTTCTTCCGGAAGGTGCTCGAACCCTTCATCGCGCGCACCATCGGACGCTCCGTGTACGACGACATGCGGCGCATGGAGGGGATCGTGCGCGACAGCGATCGCGCGTGGACGATCATCCGCCCCGCCGGTCTCTTCGACACGGATACCGTCAGCGACTACCAGTTCGCCACCTCACGCCTGCCGGGCCGCTTCACCTCGCGCGCGGATCTGGGAAACGCGCTGCTGCGTCAGGCGGCCGACGACACTCACGTACGCGCCTTCGTCGATGTCCGCACGACGGAAGGCGTTCCGAGCTTCCTCGATGTCCTCCGGAACGAGGCGTTCGGAGAAGGCAGGAAGTGAATCCGGATCCGCCGGAATCAAGTGCGGCGGGCGCCCAGGGTGCCGGGCGGAGAGGGGCTGCGACAGCCTCCGTGCTCTCGACCGTCCTGGAGGCGTCCGGCTCGGGCGCGTACATCGGGCGCGTACAACTGTGAACAGCCGGCCGGCGACCCGTGTCATGTCGCGCCGCCTACGCCGGGTCGGATGTCACACTCCGGCCGTCCCGTCCCTCTCAGTAGTGAGCGCCGGACAGGAGGGCGACCCATGGCAGCCACACCCGATGAGAGCCCGGCAAGGGCCGGGGCAGGACCCGCTCAGGACGCGCCGCGCGGACCCGGCGCGGGGGAGCGGGAGGATGCCCCGGCGCACACCGCGACGCGGCTCTTCATCGACCACCGCGAGCTGCTGTTCTCCGTCGTCTACAACATGCTCGGCAGCGTCGCCGACACCGAGGACGTGCTCCAGGAGACCTGGCTGTCCTGGTCCGGCAAGAACCGCCGGGCGCCGCTGGCGGAGATCGGCAACCCGCGCGCCTACCTCGTACGCATCGCGGTGAACCACGCGCTCGCCCGGCAAAGCGCCATCGCCTCCCGCCGCGAGACGTACGTCGGGCCGTGGCTGCCCGAACCTCTGGTCACCGATGACGCCGCCGGTCTCGCCCCGGACACCGCCGACCACGCGGTACGTACGGACTCCGTCTCCATGGCGATGCTGGTGGTCCTGGAGACCCTCACACCGCTGGAACGGGCGGTGTTCGTCCTCCACGAGGTGTTCGGCTATCCCCACACCGAGACCGCCGTCATGCTCGACCGCACCGCCGCCTCCGTACGTCAGCTCGCCCACCGAGCCCGCGCCCATGTCCATGCCCGCCGCCCCCGCTACCGCGCCCACCCCCGTGTCCGGCGGGAGGCGACCGAGCGGTTCGTCGCGGCCGCCCTCGGAGGCGACATCCACGCGCTCATGGGGATCCTGGCCCCGGACGTGACGGTCTGGATCGACGGCGGAGGGGCGAGGCAGGCGGCCGGACCGCGTCCGGTCCACGGCCGTGAGAAGGCCGCCCGCCTCCTGTCCGGCTACGCCACGCGGCGCGCCGAGAAGCCGGACATCCGCTACCGGCGCGTCAACGGTGACGACGCGGCGGTGCTGTTCACAGGTGACTCGCCTTACGCCGTGATGGTCATGGATCTCACCCCGGAAGGCGACCAGGTCTCCGGCGTCTACATCGTCACCAACCCCGCCAAGCTCACCCACGTACGGCCGGACGACGAGGGGAACGCTCCGGAGGAGGATCCGGCTCCGGGCCGCCCCGAGCCCATCGCCCGGGCTCGGCAGTACGGAGAGAACCGCACAAGCTGACCCGGCGCGAGCAGCCATGGGACCACAGCGGGCAGGCGCCGAACTGGGTCGGCGTCTCCCGTGACCGGCCCCGCGGAACAACTGAAGGGCGCGAGGGGAGGGGACGGCGACGCCCGGAGCCGCAGGAGCCGCCGTCGGGGGAGGATGCTCAGTCGGCCTGGTTGTTCGCTTGCTTGGGCAGGCAGAACATCAGGGCCCACATCACGGCGAGGGTGCCGTCGACCCACCACAGCACGCTGGTGAACGCGTCACGGTTGAGTGCTTCGTCGGGTGAGCCGTTGGTGGTGGCGAAGAACACGAGGGCGGTCAGCGCGGTGCCGAGGGCGATGCCCAGGTGCATCGCGGTGTTGAACAGGCCCGAGGCGGAGCCGGCGTTCTCGTGCGGGACCTTGGCGAGCGTCATGTCGGCGAGCGGTCCGCCGACCATGCCGAGGCCGAAGCCGATCAGTACCACCGGGACGGTCGTCCCGACGAGGGTCAGGTCGGCCCGTCGGCTGCTGATCTGGAGTCCGTAGGCGAGCATCGAGACGAGCGCGATCAGGGCTCCGGCCTGCGGCATCCGGCGACCGAAGCGCCCGGCACTCTTCGCCGCGGTCGTCGCACCGGCCAGCTCGCCGAGAGCGAGCAGCACGAAGACCACGGCCGCCTGGAAGGGGCTCATGCCCAAGCCGCGCTGGAGATAGAGGCTCCAGGTCATGAAGAACAGGCCGCACAGCAGGCCGAGCATCAACTGCGCGGACAGCCCGCCGGTGAACTGCCTTCCCCGGAAGGCGGACAGTGTCACGAGCGGGGCGTTGTTCTGCTTGCGCCGCTGGTGGCGCAGGAAGACGGCCAGCACGAGGAGGCCCGCGCCGAGCATGGCGAAGCACCACAGCGGCCAGTGGTGGGTGTGGCCCTCAGTGAGCGGGAAGAGGATCAGGACGATGGCCAGTGCGGACAGGAGCATGCCGGTCAGGTCGAGCCGGTCGGCCCGCTGGACGGTCGATTCGGGGATGAATCTGCGCCCCAGGAGGATCACTGCGAGGCCGACGGGCACGTTGATCAGGAAGATGGGCCGCCAGGACAGTCCGAACAGGTCGGCCTCGGTGAGCAGGCCGCCCAGAACCGGTCCCAGGACGTTGGCGAGCGACAGGACGGCCCCGTAGAGGCCGAAGGCCTTGCTGCGGTTCTCGCCGTCGAAGGTGACGTGGAGGGTGGCCAGGACCTGCGGGATCATCAAGGCCACTCCGGCACCCTGGAGCACGCGGGCACCGATCAGTACGCCGGGACCGGTGGCAAGGCCGCACAGCAGCGAGGCCACGGTGAACACGACGGTGCCGATGAGAAGAATCCTGCGTCGGCCGTAGATGTCGCCGAGCCGTCCACCGGTGATCAGTCCGACGGCGACCATCAGCGAGTAGCCGGCGGTCAGCCACTGCACCGCCGCCGGTCCGGCACCGGTCGACGACTGGATCGCGGGCAGGGCGGTGAGGACGACCGACTGGTCGAGGATGTCCATGAGCTCGGCCACCAGGAGCACCACGAGGGCGATCCGGGCGGCCAGGGCCAGCTTCGGCGGCCGGCCCGGTGGAGTGTGAGCTGAGGGCTCGGTGGTGTGCTGTGGCTCGTTGCCGAGCGCGGGGGACGACACTGGGGGACTCCTGATCCAAGGAATCGGGGAGCTCAGCAGTCAGCCGCGCCGGGGCCGGAAATCACGAAACCCGGGGCAGACGGCAGAGCTGCACCCGGGTAACGACATACGGCGGTGGGCGACGCAACTCAGGCCAACGCGAGTCCGACCCCCGGACACGTGCGAACACTCGACACGCGGGGGAACTGCGGACCGCTACCGGGCCTGGGGGATAAAAACACCTCAAGATCGCCACAAAAGGAACAGGAAGCCTGATGCTGCCGCCGATGTCTCCGGCGCAGCAACTTTCCCACGATACGACACCCGCAGCTCCCTCCGCACACCCTCCCCGGTGACAGGGCAGAGGCCTACCGGGCCTGCCGGAACCTGGGCCGTGAGCCCCGAGCGCAGATGGCTCCGGTCCTGTGGCCATCAGCCGTCACCTCACCGAAGGTACTGACACTGTGCTCCGGTCACTAACCGTCACGCCGCGCATCTCCGCCCTGTCAGGCTGAACGCGTTCGCCCGGTGGACTCCTTGACCGAGGTCAAGAAGCGAGACACTGTCTCCAACTCGCCTGCCTCAAAACCTTCCGCGGCCCTCACGATCTCGCTGATGACCGGCCCGAAGAAGGCCCAGCCGAGTTCAGTGGCCTTCTCCTCCACTTCCAGCAGCACGCGTCGCCGGTCGGCGGTGTCCCTGCGGCGCCGGACCAGTCCGAGCCGCTCGAGGCGATCCAGCAGGGCGGTGGTCCCGGCCGAGTTCAGGTGCAGTTGCTCGCCGAGCCATCCGGGTGTGGCACGGGTATCGGCCCGTGCCGCGTCCAGCAGGTGAATCAGTGCGCGCACGTCGGTGGGATGCAGCCCGTGGGCCGCGGCGAACTCGGCGCCGAGCAGGTCGAATTCCACGGTCACCGCACGCAGCAGGTGAACCAGTTCCATCACCGGGCTCTGCTCGTCCATACACACTCCCTCGGGTCCTCGCCTAATATCTCGCTGACCGAGATTATCGCTGAGCGAGAGGAAAGCCTGGTGTCCGAGTCCGCTTTCGACCTTGCCTACGAACAACTCCGCGCCCGCTGGCCCGAGTCCACCGAGGAGCGTGACGTCGTCACGCCGTACGGGCGCACCCGGGTCCACGTGTACGGTCCGGCGGACGGCAGCCCACTGGTGCTCCTGCCCGGCGGCTCGGCCACCGGCCTGGTCTGGTTCGCCAACGCCCGGGCTGTCGGGAAGCGATACCGGGTCCACGCGGTGGATCTGCTGGGAGACGCGGGCCGCACCGAACGCCGGGGCACACCATTGAAGAACGCCGACGATCTGACAGCCTGGCTGGACGGGCTGCTGGACGGGCTCGGGCTTGCCCGGACGCACCTGTGCGGTCACTCGTACGGTGCCTGGCTGGCCGTCAAGTACGCACTGCACGCACCGCAGCGGGTCGACCGTCTCGCCCTCGTAGATCCCACCCAGGTCTTCACCGGGTTCCGCCCCGGCTACCTGCTGCGCGCGCTGCCCACGCTGATACGCCCGAGCCAGGCCCGTGCCCGCGCCTTCCTGGCCTGGGAGACGGCAGAGGCCCGCCCGGACGAGACCTGGCAGCGCCTCTACGCGCTGGCCACCACCGTTCCCGGCCGCAAGCTCATCGCCGGCGGCCGCCCCCGGACCGCGGACCTGCGCATGCCGGTGCTGGTCCTGCTCGCCGAGCAAAGCCGCGCCCACCGCTCCCTCAAGGCCGCCGCCAGGGCCCGCCGGATGCTGCCGCAGGGCGAGGTGGCACTGCTCCCTGAAGCTACCCACCACTCCCTGCCCCTCACCGCGCCGACCCAGTTGAACGACCGGCTGATGAACTTCCTGGGCTGACAACGCTGGAGGGCCCGGACCGATCTCCTCAGGCCGTGATGGCCGCTGCCCGCTGCGGGCAGTTGCTCGTGGACCCTGGCATCCCCACCACGCGTCCTACTCGAAGGACCCACGGGGGAGGGCTCTCCGTACGGCCCTCAACCAAGATCGAGAACGAGTTCAAAGAAGCGTGCGTCAAACGCCCTTCAGAACACGATCAAGTGCCGCCCGGCCCGCAGGTCCCCAGTTCGGCTTGCCGCCGGGAAGGCCCCGATCCCCGTTCTGTCCCATGAGCATCAGGAAGAGGCTCTTCATAGCGGCCAGTCCGCGGGCGCGCCGGATCGCCGCCTCGTCTGCATGCGCGTACATGTCGAAGAACCGTGAGGCCGTGCCCGCGGGTAGCAGCACCCATGCGGCGGCGAGGTCCCACGCCGGGTCGCCGGCGAAGAGGTCACCGAAGTCGACGATGCCCGAGAGCGTTCCGTCCGAGACGACGACGTTCGCGGGATGGAGGTCGCCGTGCACCCACACCGGCGGGCCCTCCCACACGGGGGCCGCAACTGCGTCGTCCCAGACGGCCCGGACGTCGGCAGCGATGTCATCGGGGGCAACGGCCTGGAAGAAGTTCTCGAAACCGTCCGTGCAGTTCCTGGGATGGGCGCCGCGGTCCGTAGCGATCGGTGCCTCGGCGGGCGCCTCCACATGGAGCGCCTGGAGGAAGTCCGCCAGCGTGTCGGCCGCGTGGGCGCCGCGGCTGATCGAGCCGTGGTCCAGCGGCTCGCCGGGAACCCACGTCATCACGGTCCAGTGCTTGGGGAAGCGCTCGGACGGTTCGCCGAACCGGACCGGGGTCGGCACCGGGAGCGGCAGGCGCGGGGCCAGCACGGGTAGCCACCGCCGCTCCTTGAGCTGGAGCTCCGGTGTGGGGTCCATGCGTTGCATGCGCACGGCCAACTCGTCCCCGAGTCGCCACATCTGGTTGCCCCAGCCGCCCGCCACCTCGCGGATGGCCAGCCCTGCAAGGTCTGGATGTTGCGCCAGCAGCAGGTCGCGGACCAGGTCTGCGGTGATCTCGATCTCGGAGGCGGTCATGCGAAGTCACAGTACCGAGGCGGCAGGGGGGAGCGGGGTGTCCTGCCCTCCTGCAGGGGAGGGCAGTCGCACAGGCCCTCTTCAGCGGCCGTCGCACGGGTCGTCGTCCGCGGGCATCGGTTTGGTGTCCGCTGCCAGGCAGGAGGAGTAGACCCGCGGCGGCGTGGGCCGCGGCTCCGGTTTTGGCGTTGCGCTTTCAGCGATGATCGCCCCGGCAGCGACAAGGGATAGCCCTGCCATCGTGGCGAGCCAGGCACCGCGGCTCACCGATCGCTACCGAAGTGGTTGCGGAGCTCGTCGCGGCAGTCGTCCTTGGTGTCAACCTGGACTCGAGAGAAGGCCAGCACCCCGTCCTCCTGGCCTTCCTGCTTGGCCTTGGCCAGCTGCATCTCGATGTCCGCGATGTACTCGCCACATTCGGCGCTGACGGGGTTCTTGGGCTGCGGGTCCCGTGGTGCGGAGGCGTTCAGGGCGACGGTGGTGGCGAGGCCTGCCACACACAGCACCGCCCACGTGGCAATCCATCTGCGGCGGCTCATCGGTATCGGCTTGGGCATCCGGGCATCCTACGAACGCTACGGCGGGCTGTCGGTGGAACACGGATTTCCCGCGGACCTGTCGCGCGCTCAAGTCGGGCGTTGTCCACGTCGTCAGTGGGGGTGAGCCTCGTGGAGGGGTGATCCGGCAAGGCGGGCACCGAGGACGCTGGTGAAGTTGGGGCAGCTGTGGATGTCGTTGTGTGGACAGGCCAGTGCGTGGGCGATGGCGGTGCGCGCCGTTTGGGCTTGGGCGATGTGTTCGTCGCGCTCGGCAAGCTTGCGCTGGTGGAGTTCTCGCCAGGCGCTGGGATCATCGGAACGAGAGGCGACAAGCGCCTTGGCCTCGCGCAGTGTGAAACCGACGTCTCGGAGGAGCAGGATCAGCCCGACCAGTCCCACTGCCGAAGCCGGGTACCGCCGTTGGCCTGAGACCCGGGCCGGGGTGGGAACCAGGCCCAATTCTTCCCAGTAGCGCAACGCCGAGGTAGCGACTCCAGTGGTCCTGGCCAGCTCACCGATCGTCAACTGCTTCGTAGGCTGCTTCTCCATCATGTTGACTTCAAGGGTACTTGAAGCTGTTGGGTGGCGCCCATGACATCGACGTCGCTCAAGCAGTACGTGACCACCAAAATCGTGCGGCAGTTCGGCCGCCCGCAAGGGTTGCCCGGACGGCTGGTCGGATGGGTCATGGCACACCGCGCCTCCAACCGGCAGCGGAGTCTGTGGGTGGTGTCCCTGCTAGAGGTCCAACCCACCGATCGTGTGCTCGAAGTGGGCTTCGGCCCCGGCCTGGCCATCGCAGAGTTGGCCCGCCGCGCCAGCAAAGGACACGTCTACGGCATCGACCACTCTGACGCCATGGTTCGCCAAACCCGCAAGCGCAACGCGGCTGCCATCCGCACGCAGCGGGTCACACTGCTGCGCGCCTCGGTGGACCGGTTGCCGCGATTCGACAAGACGCTTGACGCCATCGTGGCCGTGAACTCGCTGGGGTTCTGGCCCAACCCGACCCAACAGCTCTGCGAGCTGCGCGGTCTGCTCCGTCCGGGCGGACGCATCGCGCCAGCCAGCCAGCCAGCCCCGCCGCGCCGGGGCCACCGCTGACACCGCCGCCCGAGCCGGCCGGGAACTGCGCGATCGGCTCACCCAGGCGAACGCCTCTTGCCATGTGTCGCTACGGACCTGGGAGCGACGTGCCCTCCGACGCGTACCCCTTGCCGGACGCAGGGCAGGCCCGCTCGGAACGCGGTGATGCTGTTGACGCTCCTCCTCTTCTCGATTGCGTTGTGGGGGAGGGGCGTTGCTCGGAGCGGCCGGGCCAGATGCCTGGGACCGCGCCGAGCGCTTCACAGACTTGACTGTGTGGACGGCGAACCCTTCTCAGCCGGCGACTCTGCACGATCGTGCCGCGCGTACGCCAACTCGCCCAGTGCTCAGGCCGGGTAGGTAAGTTCACCGGTGGGACAGCTTCGCCTCGATAGTCTGTAGAGCATGATCGACTCATACGCGAGCTCCGACGATGCTGCAGTCGCGATAGCCGGGGCGCGGGCCGGCGCGGACGTGGTTCGCTCCCTGTACGGTCAGCGGCTCAGCCGCATCGACAAGGGTGCCGGGGACTTTGCCACCGCCGCCGATGTGGAGGCAGAGGAGGCGATCCTCGGCGTCATCCGCGCCGCACGGCCCGATGATGCGGTGCTCGGTGAGGAAGGCGGGCAGCAGGGTCTCGCCGACGCTGTGCGGCAGTGGTTGGTGGACCCCCTGTGCGGCACGCTGAACTACGCGGTCGGCAACATGCTGGTGGCCGTCAACGTGGCACTGCGCGAGGGGGCGGCGGCGGTGGCCGACCCGTTCAGCGGCGAGGTCTTCTTCACCGATGGGAAGACCGCCTGGGTGCGGCATGACGGTGCCGACGCACTGCTCACGCCCTCGCCGTCTACCCGATTGGTGGACGTCAACCTTGATCCGCCGTTCCCGAGCGCGCCGGGATTCCGGGCCGTGGACCTGCTGGCCCGACCTGAGTTCGTCGAGCGTTTCCGGCCTCGGGTCGTGTCCACGACCCTGGCGCTGGCCTGGGTGGCTGCCGGCAAGCGTGCCGCGTATGTCACCGATGGCGGCGACCTCTCCGAGAGCGTGCATTTCGCTGCCGGTATCGCTTTGTGCCGGGCTGCCGGCTGCGTGGTCACCGGGGTCGATGGCGCCCCGATTGGCGAGGCGGGGCGTGGGCTTGTGGTCGCCGCAGACGAGGAGACCCACGGGCTGTTGATGTCGATGCTGCGCAGCCGAAGCTAGCTGTGCGACCGCATGGGTTTTGCCGGGCTGGGCCGGGCTGCAAGGTGGAGGAACTGCCACAGTGGGTGCCCTTCTCGCTGCGGTGAGCGCCTTCGGCTCTCTGTGGTTGCCCGGCTCAGTCGGCGGCATCACCACGGCGGGCGCGACGGAATGCGACGCGGCGCCCATCGGCAGCCTCTTGCAATAACTCCCATAGACGAACAGGAGCCTGTCTTTGAAACCCGGTCGTTCGCGCGGAGCGCGGGCGCAGCAACGGTCGCGCGCGGCGTGCGTACGGTGAGCGTGCGTGCCGGGCGTGGGGGCGCACGCAGGGGTTCAGAGGCAGGCTCTCAACTTGTCGTGCGACCTCATCCGAGCGAGCGCGAGATCAACCAGCGTCCGAACCGGACCGTCACTGCACAACAGCGCGTCGGCCGGCTCGAAGAGGGTGTCTGCCCGTCCGGCCATCGACGCGTACAGCTCCGCCCGGAAGCGTGACAGCGTCTCGAACGCCTCGCCCTCCGGCTTCCCCCCCAGCAGACTCATCTGCATGGCCTCCGGTTGATTCGCGTGCACTCCTTGGTCGGAGCGCAGAATCAGGCGGAGGCCGACTTCACGTCCGATGAACCTCCAGGTGAGGGACCAAGTACGAGACACCGTTCGAGGTCACGGGTCAAACGACAGGTTGACCGTCCAATGCTGCCGCGCGGGCAGGCAGACCGTCAGGATTCTTCACCTGCCGCAGGGCGGCTGAACGCTCCGGCGGCGGCGGCCAGGGTTGCTGTGGTGGCGGCGTGAGCGGGCAACTGCGGATCAGGAGCGGTCCGTAGGAGTACTAGCTGGTGGTAGACCGGTGCGGTGGCGGCGATGAGCAGTCGCCGCGCGTCCGTGTGCGGCGGGAGGTCACCGCGTTCGACGGCGCGCTCGACGAGGACCTCGCAGCGCGCGTACCGGTCCTCCCACAGCTGCTGCTGGGCCTGGGCGGCTTTCGCGGAGCGGAACGAGGCGGCCATCAGGGCTTCGGGGATCGACGGCTGTGTGACCAGGGACTCCTGGATCTCGTCGTTGAGGGCGGTCAGATCGTCGCGCAGGGAGCCGGTGTTCGGGGGCTCCCAGTCGTCCTCGCCGGCGGCGTCGAGGAGGTCGGCGAGCAAGCCACCGACGTCTTGCCAGCGCCGGTAGACCGTGGCGCGATGCACGCCGGCGCGGGCGGCGACGCCCTCCATCGTGAGCCCCTCGTAACCGTGTTGACCGAGTTCGGCGCGGACCGCGTCGAGTACTTGAGCGCGGATGCGGGCGGTGCGGCCGCCCGGTCGGCGGTCGGGCGGTGTGGCGGGGCGGGCGCGTTCCGGTAGACGGCGTTCCGGCAGGTTGTCCGCTCGGTCTGTCATCGGGAATCCGGTTGCTCGGTGGGCTGGATCATGTCAGGATCTTAAAGTAACAGTTGTCGCAGTAGTGGAGTTGCCGATGCTCTTCCGAAGCGTTCTTCCGGCCTTGCGGTCCCAGGCGACCGTTTCGTTCCCGACAGCTTCGGAGTTGCTCGTATGCATACGCAGATCACCGCGCTCGCAGTCAGCAAGTCCTTCGACGGCAGGCCCG
The DNA here is from genome assembly GCF_040660195.1 of Streptomyces sp. NPDC050147. NCBI lineage: Bacteria > Bacillati > Actinomycetota > Actinomycetes > Kitasatosporales > Streptomycetaceae > Streptomyces > Streptomyces sp. NPDC050147. Next base: position 131,071 of record NZ_JBFALJ010000017.1, read on the forward strand.
TTCTCGACTCGGTGACCTGCTCGCTCGCGACGGGGGAGTGCACCGGGATCGTCGGCGAGAACGGATCCGGCAAGACGACCCTGCTGCGGTTGCTCGCCAAGCGGGAGCACCCCGACCAGGGGGAGATCATCCTGCAGGCCGACGGCGGCGTCGGCTACCTCGCTCAGGACGGCGGCCTGCCGGCGGATGTGACGGCTCAGTGGGTCATCGACCGGGCGTTGAGCGATCTTCGTGCGATCGAAGCGCGGATGCGCCGCCTGGAGTCAGCGATGGCCGACGGCGACGAGTCGGCGCTGGACGCGTACGGCGAGGCCGTCTCCGCCTTCGAGCTGCGCGGCGGTTACGACGCCGATGCCCGTCTGGAACGCGCCCTGCACGGCCTCGGTCTGAGGCAGGTGGACCGTGCCTTGACCATGGGCACTCTCTCCGGCGGCGAACAGGTCCGGCTGCGTCTGGCGGCGGTGTTGGCAGCTGCCCCGGAGGTGCTGCTCCTTGACGAGCCGACCAACCATCTGGACGAGGCCGCCCTGGCGTGGCTGGAGGAGCACCTGCGCAGGCGGCGGGGCACCACCGTGGTCGTCTCCCACGACCGGGGCTTCCTCGAACAGGTCGCGACGAGCCTGCTGGAGGTGGACGGCGACCGACGCAGCGTCGTGCGGTACGGCAACGGTTACGCCGGTTACCTCGCGGAGAAGGCGGCGGCACGGCGGCGCTGGGCCGAGCATCACGACCGCTGGCGCGAGGAGGTCCACCGGGTGCGCGACTCGGCCGCCGGCACGGCCCGCCGGGTAGCCCCCGGCCGACCGATGAAGGACGGCGACAAACTGTCCTACAACCAGGCCGGCGCCCGTGTGCAGCAGTCCCTGGCCAGCCGCGTCCGCAACGCCGAGGAGCGGCTGCGCCGCCTGCTGGCCGACCCGGTCCCGGCCCCGCCCGAGCCTCTGCGCTTCTCGCCCGTGCTGCGCGTCGGACAGCTGCACGGTGCTGTGCTCGAGGCGGCCGGGGCCGAGGTCGACGGAAGGCTCGCCCCGATCGATCTGACGGTCAAGATGGGCGAGCACCTGCTGATCACGGGTGAGAACGGCGCGGGCAAGAGCACCCTGCTGCGTGTCCTGGCCGGCGACCTGACGGCCGACCGCGGGCAGGTCGTCCGACGCGGCCGGATCGGCTACCTCCCCCAGGACCCGGCCCCCGGCTCGGCGGACGAGACCCTCCTGGCCGCCTACGCCCGTGGGCGTGAGGGGGATGCCGACGAGCACGCCGAACATCTGCTTGCTCTGGGGCTGTTCGAGTGCGCCCAACTCGCCGTCCCGACCGCGCGGCTCTCCACCGGCCAGCGTCAGCGGCTCGCCCTGGCGCGGTTGGTCAGCCGGCCTGCGGACGTCCTGCTGCTCGACGAGCCCACCAACCACCTGTCTCCGGCCCTCGCCGAGGAACTGGAGGCCGCCTTGGCCACCTTCGCAGGCACCGTCGTTCTCGTCAGTCACGACCGGCTGCTCCGGCAGCGCTGGAGAGGAACCCATCTGGCGGTGCGTACCATCCAAGCCCCCTCGATCAGAGTCTGAGGGCCCCACCCATCCCCTGCACCCGTTCCCCTTCCTGTTCTTGTTCCCGTGCCCGAAAGGACCGCGCGTCTCACATGCCGCCCATCCCTGCCGACCCCACCGTCCTGCACCCGATGCCCGAACACCCGCGGGTGGTACTGCTCAAGCCGCTGGTGAAGTCTCCTTTGATCGACGTCGGTGACTACTCGTACTACGACGACCCGGACGACCCGACCGCATTCGAGACGCGCAACGTCCTCTACCACTACGGCCCCGAGAAACTCGTCATCGGCAAATTCTGCGCGCTGGGCACCGGAACACGATTCATCATGAACGGCGCCAACCACCGGATGGACGGCCCCTCGACCTTCCCCTTCCCCACCATGGGCGGCTCCTGGGCCGACCACTTCGACCTGATCACCAACCTGCCCGGCCGGGGCGACACCGTGGTCGGCAACGACGTCTGGTTCGGCCACAGCACGACGGTCATGCCCGGCGTCCGCATCGGCCACGGCGCGATCATCGCCTCCGGCGCCGTCGTCACCAGCGACGTCCCCGACTACGGGATCGTCGGCGGCAACCCGGCCCAGCTCATCCGCACCCGCTACGACGCCGGGGACATCGCCCGCCTCCTCGCCGTCGCCTGGTGGGACTGGCCCGCCGAGCACATCACCGAGCACGTACGCACGATCATGTCGGGCTCGGTCGCCGAACTGGAGGCCGCCGCCCCGCGCACGCAACAGCCGTGACACCGGCGGATACACCTCGCACGCGCGCCGCTCCTGCCCATCACACACCCGAGACGAGAGATCACCTTTGCCCCGTCACCGTTCCCACATCGCGATGATCGGCATCCCTGTCGTCAGCCACGTCCTGCCGAGTCTTGAGATCATCCGTGAGCTCGTGGCCCGCGGCCACCGGGTCAGCTACGCCAACGACCCCGCCGTGGCCGACCGGATCGCGGCCACCGGGGCCGAACCGGTGCCCTGCACCTCCGTGTTGCCGGTCGCCGACAACGACTGGCCCACCGACCCCATCGCCGCGATGGACCTCTTCCTCGACGATGCCATCCAGGCACTTCCCCAGCTACACGCCGCCTACGACCATGACCCCGCCGACCTGTATCTGTACGACATCGGCGCCTACGCCGCGCGCGCCCTCGCCGAATCGCAGGGGCGGCCCCTCATGCAGCTGTCCCCGACGTTCGTGGCCTGGGACGGCTACGAAGAGGACGTCGCGGCGCATCTGCGGAAGCTGCCTGGCGCCGACGCCTACCGGGAGAAGTTCGCACACTGGCTCGTCGACTGCGGGGCGACCACCATCGACGTGGACGCGTTCTCCGGACCTCCGGCACAGGCCCTGGCCCTGATCCCCAAGGCGATGCAGCCGAACGCCGACAAGGTCGACACCGAGGCGGTGACCTTCGTCGGGCCCTGCTTCGACGCGCGTGCGAACGCGAACGCGCACGCGGACTCGGACTCGGACGGTTGGACCCGGCCGGCAGACGCGGAGAACGTGCTGCTGATCTCCCTGGGCTCGGCGTACACGCGCCAACCGGAGTTCTACCGCCAGTGCGTCGCCGCGTACGGCAACCTGCCCGGCTGGCACATCGTGCTCCAGATCGGCAAATACACCGACCCGCAGGAATTGGGCGGCGACATCCCATCCAACGTCGAGGTGCGTTCCTGGGTCCCGCAGAGGGCGATCCTGGAGCAGGCGGACGCCTTCATCACGCACGCCGGAATGGGCGGCTGCGGCGAAGGGCTCCTCGCGGGCGTCGCGATGATCGCCGTGCCGCAGGGCGCCGAACAGTTCATGAACGCGGACCGGCTCGTGGAACTGGGCATCGCCCGCCGCATCGACACCGCGGACGCCACTGCCGAGACGCTGAGAACGGCCCTCAACGAACTGGTCACCGACGCGGAAGTCGCCCGCCGATCGGCACAGTTGCGCGCCGACGCACGGGCGGAGGGAGGCACCCCGCGCGCCGCCAACCTCATCGAGAAGATGCTGGGCATCGCTGATGGACCGGCGGACTGACGGGTGCTGTAGCTGTAGGGACACGGGTCAGCTGCTGAAGACACTGGCTGCCTGAGCATGCACATGCCGGAACGAGCCGCCAACTCCCGTGCTTCGACCCGTCGGGCACGGGGGCATGGGGAGCGTGGATCAGAAATCGAACCTGGTTGAACGTGCTGCGGCGTAAGCGTCACTGAGCCTGTCCGCGCCCCTCGGCGTAGCGGGCGAGCCCTTCCGCCATGCCCTGCATGAAATTCTGGAGGTAGCGCGGCATGACCCAGCGCAACAGCACGCTCGTCTCGTACTCGCCGTGCCAGTGGATGACCGTGCCTGAATTCGTGGTCGGCCGCAGCTCGATGCGCGCGCGATAGTTGCGCATCGACGGGTTGAACGCGCCTTCGTAGGCCAGGAGGCGTGGCTCGGCCTTCTCGGTCAGCCGCTCCCCGGTCACAGTGCGTCCCGTCCGGAAAGCCCGGACGGCACCTACACCGTCGTCCCCACCCGGGTCCAGGCCGACCGATCGTGCCGTGTCCAGACTGTCCACCTTGGACCACAGCGGCCAGCTCGAGGCGTCGACCAGCAGCTTCCAGACGGCTTCCAGCGGGGCGCCGGTGGTCACTGTCACGTCGTATTTCGGCATGGTGCACGGCTCCTATGAATGGTGATCGTCGGTGGCGTCCCCGGCCGAGAAGACGCTGTTGACGCGGTAGCGGTTGGCCGGGCAGAAGCTGAAGCGGTGGCCTGCTGGCAGACAGGGTGTCGAGGACACCGGTCACCGCCGACGGCGGCTACCGGAGCACGTCATCCATCGCGGTGAGTCCGGCTTGGCCGGTCGCGAAGTCACTGGGCGGTGAACGTGAGCGCCAACGCGGTCGACCGCCTCCGCGAGCGCCGCCGGCTTTGCCTCGATGATGTCTCCATGGCCCGGGACGGAAGGGGTACGTCTATCTACCCGACGTGCTCGCCGGGGCGTGCCTCACAGGGGGGGATCAGCGTCAATGATGGCGGCGTAACCCATCCTGGTGCCTACCTCCGTGGGGGCCGGGCTCCCTGGAAGTGGGCGGGGTGCGAGGCGAGTGCCCTTCACGGCCCGCCGGAGGGGCAGATCTGGTGAGGGAGAGGAGCAGCGAGATGCGTGCAGTGGAACTGGCAGCCCCCGGCGGGGGGCCCGACGGTCCGCCGTGGCTTGGAATCGTCTTCGGTGTGCTGGTAGTTGCCGGAGTTGTGTTCTTCGGGATCAGCCTCATGCGAGGTCGAGGCAAGTGAGAGCTCACACGGAAAACCGAGAAGCTCCCGTCGCGTATTTGTCTGTTGAGACCCCCTGGAGTCTTTGAAAACTCTGGCGCGCACGTGGGGGAGTTGGGCCGCAGCCCAGCGCCGCATGAGCAGGGCGTTGGCGTGCGGTTGTGTGCAGCCGTGGGAGAAACCGCCGAGTAGGGAGCTGACCCACAGTCCGGCGGCCGGTGCTGCCGCCGTGCAGCCCATGCCCAGCGCGGTGGCGCCCAGCGCGACGGTCAGGGCGCGCTCGACGGCCGGGGGAACGGCAGAGCACTTGATGTCTCCCGCAGCCGATTAATGCAGCACGCTCATGAATGCGATTCATTCGGTGGGCGCATTAATTTGCTCCCGAAACTATTTCTCCCGGCCGGCTTTCCCGGGCTACGTTTCCGGTGCGGCAGACGAGCGGCGCCTCTGAGGTCGGAAGCCCCAGGCCATGGGCGGGTGCAAGGAAGTTGGGGCGCGCGGGAGCCCCTTGCACCCGCCCCCAGGTGCCGCTGTTTTATCGCCTCGCAGTTCACCCGGGACGCCGATGCCGCGGTGCGGGACATGGTCGCGGACACACGCCGCCGCACGACGACGAACATCCATTCCTACGAAGCTGCCCGGGAGGCAGAGCATGCCGGTACAGACCGGACGTCAGTTTCCCTACCTTGAATTCCGCGAGCGCCACGTTCAACAGACCCCGGAACCGGTGGTCTGGCCCTGGAAGAGCCTGGCCAAGGAGCTGGAAGCAGCCGAGCACTCGCAGTACGGCACGCTGACGCTGGCCGGCCCCGACGGTGGGCACGAGATCGTGCCGGGCACGTCGATGACCTTTCAGTCGGTACGCCCCGGCGAGCACACCACCCCGCACGCGCACTCCTGGTGGCACCTGTACTTCGTGCGGTCCGGGTCGGGCGTCCTCGTCCTGGACGAGACAGGGGAGACCGTCGAGCTGGACGGCGACGACGTGCTGCTGATCCCCGCCTGGTGGACGCACCACTTCGAGAACCGCGGCACCGAGGGCGACCTGCTCCTGCTGAACATGTCAAACCTGCCCCAACTGGCCTCGCTGCACAACAAGTTCTCCCGAGAGGGCTTGGCCGTGGCGGGCGAGGCGCCGAGCAAGTAGTTACGAGAAAGGGAGTCGAGAATGTTCAAGCGCATCGATCACATCGGAGTGGTGGTCGACGACCTGGCCGAGGCCAGGGCGTTCCTGGAAAGCCTGGGAATGGTCCTGGAACGGGCCCAAGAGGTCCCCGAGCGGCAGGTGAAGATCGCGTTCTACCACTGCGGCGACGGCCGCATCGAACTCATCGAGCCCACCACCCCACAGGCGCGCGAGCGCCGTCTGGGCGAGGGCAAGCAGGCGACCATCGAGCACATCGGCGTTGAGGTCGACGACGTGCCGTCCATCATGCGGGCGGTGCAGGGGCTCGGCGTCGAGCTGACCACGAACGAGCCGGTACCGGTCGGCCCGAACCTCAACGCCTGGACACAGCCCGGCACTTCGAAGGGCATCCAGTTCCAGCTGGTGCAGCGGGACGCGGTGTAGTGGCGTCGTTCGGGCATCGCCGCAGGTGTCAGGGAGGCCCCAGGGGCACGCGGCGACAGTACAAACGGGACGGTACAGGCGAGGGATGGATTCCGTGAAGACCACTGCGGCGCAACAGACCACGGTGACAGAGGGGTCCGGACGCCCCGGGCCGCGGGCGGGATGGGTACTCGCCTCTCTGCTCGGCGGCATGTTCCTCGGCAACGTGGACATAGCCGTCGTCAATGTGGCCATCCCCTCGATACGCGACCGGCTGCACGCCTCGGGCGGCGAACTGGAACTGATCGTCTCCGGATACACCCTCGCGTACGCGATGCTCCTGATCACCGGCGCGCGGCTCGGTGAGATCCGCGGGCGCCGCCGGATCTATCTCGGCGGCCTGGCGGTCTTCACCCTGTCCTCCCTGGGCTGCGGACTCGCACCGAACGGCGCCACGCTGGTAGCTGCGCGCGTAGTGCAGGGCGTGGGTGCGGCTCTGATGGTCTCCCAGGTCTTGACCAGCATCCAGGTCAATTTCGCCGGAGAAGCCCGGCGCCGCGCCCTCGGCGCCTACACCGGTGTCCTCGGCGTCAGCTCGGTGGTCGGCCAGGCGCTGGGCGGCATCCTGGTCTCGGCGGACATCCTGGGAAGCGGCTGGCGCCCGATCTTCCTCATCAATGTCCCGCTCGGGATCGTCCTGCTGATCACCTCGTACGCCTTCCTGCCCGCCGACGAGGGCCTGGGCAGCAAGAAGCTCGACCTGCGGGGCGTGGGCCTGCTCTCCCTGGCTCTGTTCCTGCTGGTCACCCCGCTGGTGCTGGGACAGGATGCGGGCTGGCCGCTGTGGACCTGGCTGTGTCTGGCCGCCTCGCTGCCCGTCTTCGCACTGTTCGCGAAGGTCGAGCGGGACACTGCGCGGCGGGGCGGCGACCCGCTGGTGAACGTGTCGCTGCTCTCCAGGCCCGCGGTGTCGCTCGCCCTGGTCTCCCAGGCGGCCACCCGCGCCGGCTACTTCGCCCTGCTCTTCGTCCTCGCGCTCTACCTCCAGCAGGGCCTGGGCAAGAGCGCGGTGTACGCGGGGCTCGTGCCCATCGCCTGGGTGGCGACGTTCGCAGCGGTCGGCCCCCTCCTGGGCCGCACGGGTGCGCGCAGCCGCCGCTTGGCAGCCCCGGTGGGCGGCCTGCTGATGGCCGTGTCCTTCGCTGGAATCGCCGCCGGCCTGCAGACCACGGCTTGGTTGGTGCTGTTGCTCGGCATCGGCGGGATCGGCTACGGCGCGGCATTCAGCGGAACGCTGGCGCACCTCACGGAGTCGGTCGAGCCGGAGTATGCGCCAGACGTCAGCGGCCTGTTCAACACCACGCTGCAGGTCGGCGGAACGATGGGCGTCGCAGTCTTCGGCACCGTCTACCTCGCCCTGGCGGAGCAGAAAGGCACAGCACACGGGGCGTTCGGCACGACGAACATGGTGCTCGCGGTCGTGTCGGTCGCGGCCGCCGGACTGGTCTTCCTGGCCGGTAGGACCGGAGGAGACGGGAAGGCGTAGAGCTCCGGCCGCTCACCGCCGCCCCGGCGTGCCTACCTGTCCCTTACGCATAACCCCCTCAGGGGCACGAACAACAAACCATCGGCAAACGAACCACTGGACTTGAGGAGTACACACCATGGACGTCATCCGTCACCCCGGAGACGCGACCAAGGGCCCCGAGGACCGCTTCCACGGGGATGTCTGGCTGTGGCCGCGCATCGGTGCCACCGCCAACGCCGAAGTACGCAACGTACTGTTCACCCCCGGCGCGCGCAGCGCCTGGCACCGCCACCCGGCGGGCCAGGTCCTGCACGTCACCGAGGGGGTCGGTCTTCTGGGTTTCCGCAGCGGCGAGGTGCAGGAGATCCGGGCCGGCGACACAGTCGTCTGCCACCCCGGCGAAGAGCACTGGCACGGGGCGGGGCCGGGCACCTTCATGACACACATCGCGGTCACTGACGGGCCGACGGAGTGGAAGGAACACGTGACGCAGGCGCAGTACCAGGGCTGAGCCAAGGGGCAGACAGACCACGTCTGCGACACAGGGGCCCGGACCCGGAGTCCGGGCCCTTTCGCATCCCGTCAAGGAGCCGTGCGTCTTCGCGAACTCGGCAACGACACGGGACATCAAGTCCCCTGAAAAGGGAGCCCACATGCACAGCCTAGGCGGCTGTGCGCCATGGATTCCAAGGTAATTGACGAAGAACGCCGAGACTGTCGCAGGACTCCGGGGAGCCACCCAGGTACGGAGGCGGGTTCAACAGTCTGCATATGCTGCTCGGCATGAGCATCGAGCTACACCACCTGCGTGGGTTTTTGGCACTGGCGGAAGACAAGCACTTCACGCGTGCTGCCAAGCGGATGGAGGTCTCCCAACCGACTCTCAGTCGCAACATTCGACGCCTGGAGGAGCTGATCGGGAGACGGCTGCTCGAACGTACGACACGGCAGGTGGCGCTCACCTCGGCCGGTGAGGCCCTCTACAGCCAACTCAGCTTCCTCATACCGAGGCTGGAGGCGGCGCTGCGCCCCGAACCGCAGGACGAGACGTTCCGCGTGGGGTTCGCCTGGGGGTTCCCGTCCGGCTGGCCACAGGAGACAATCGCCCGTTTCGAGGCGGAGACCGGGCTATCGGTACATGTACAACGGCATGACGCGAAACTGGCGGGGGTGGACCGCGGGGACGCGGATGTGGCGGTGCTGCGGGGGCGCGTACGGGCGCCTGGCATGCAGACAGTGACGCTGCTGCACGAACGCAGGATCGTCGCGGTGTCGACCCGTTCGGAGCTGGCCGGGCGGGAGGAGATGAGCTGGCAGGAGATCGCGGACCACCAACTCGTGCTGAACGAGGTGAGCGGTACGACGAACCTGAACGAGTGGCCCGCCGACCGGCGACCGGACGTGGCAGTGGTGTGCCGCAACTTCGACGAATGGCTGGAGGCGGTGGCGGCGAACAAGGGGCTCGGGGTCGTGCCGGAGTTCGTAGGCCGGCAGCACTTCCACGCATTCGTCTCGTTTGTGTCGATTCCAGACGCTCCCAGTGTGCCGCTGAACTTGATCTATCCGCAGCACGGCGGGCATCCGCAGCTGGGGCAGTTCGTGAGGATGGCGCGGGAGACTGTGGGGGCGTAGGTGCCGCGCTGGGCACCGCGGTTGTTGTACTTACGCTGGCCGTGGCCGCCGTATGCGCGGCTGGTGAGCATGTTGTCGGCTGTCTCGACCGGTCCGAGCAGGACCGGAACGACCAGGGATGCGGTCTTGCGTTCGCCGGGCTGAGTCCGCAGCGCGCGGCCCACGGCCTGGACGTGACCGGGCATGGAGCCGCGTACGTCCGCCCTGCAGACGGAGTCGCAGTTCTTGGTGCCGCCGCCCTCGCCCAAGACCTTCACCGAGCACAGGAAGCACTTCTCCACTGCAGTGCCGTCGCCTGCGATCTCGGCGGCGAACTCGCCCGGCAGGCGCCGACGGCGGAGTGGCTTGTGGTCGCCGCGCAGCGCGAGTCCGCCCAAATCGTCTTGCGGAACCCGCAGGGACTCTTCACTGAGTCGAGACAGCCGTACGGGGTGCGTCGTTCGAGCACGAGCCCCGCGAGAGGCCGGAGTTTGGGCGGGTGCCCGGGGCGGTCCGCACCCCGGGGGCTTTTGCGTGTCGGGTGGGCCGCAGTCACCTGCGCCAGCGGCGAGGCATGGGAGGGCGCCAGCTGAACCGTCGGTAGGGAGCGGGGACGCGGGGAGGGGGCCTGGGCAGACGGTGGCGGCAGGACGGGTTGCGGCGGAAGTGGGGACGGCACGGCGGCCGCCGTGGTGATGCCGCTGGACGACGGTGCCTGCGGGGGTGGGGGTGTTGCCACGGTGGTGGGCGCCGGTGCCTCGCGAGGGTGCGGGTCGGACTCCGTGGGCGCAGGCGGGGCGGCTTGCCGCTGCACGTGTTCCCGGGCGAGGCTGCGACGGTGGGCTTCGCGGCCGTTCCGGGCCTTCTCCAGGGCGGCCAACGTCAACTGCCCTTCCTGGTAATGGAGCGCGACCCCGGCCTCGCCCCAGGCCAGACGCCGGTCCACGAAGGTGAACTCCCGCCCCGAACCACTGGTGGAACGGATGTGTCACCCGCACAACGCCATGCTGATTGTGCTGATCGGTGCAGTCGATGACTGGTGACAGGCCGCGCATCGAGACGTTGCTGGGCTCGGTTGACTCGCTGTTCGTCCGGCGCCTGGCCGACCGGTCTGTGGCCACAACCGGGTTCGCCGGGCCCCGTGCTCTGTACGGTGCCCTGCATGAGCGAAGGCATACAGCGGGTGCAGGCAGCCCGGGTCGAGCAGTGGCTGGCGGAGCACGCGCCGCTGTCGCATCGGAGTTTGCTTCCGCCGGCGCCCGAGGAGGAGACCGGCGTGGCGGATTTGAAGCTTCGCCGGCAGTTGGACTTCGGGCTTCCCGAGAGCTGGTCGCCCTGTGGCGGCTGTGCGGGGGAGTGGAGCACTCGCCCAGGGCCTGCCGCCCGCCGTCCTCGCACCCATGCTCGGCCTGCACATCACCACCGCCCAGCAATGGCGCCACCGCGCGGCCAACGACTGGACTGCCTATCTCGAAGCCCGGCTGGCAGATCCTCATGCTGGCAAGATGAGCGTCCATGGACGAGCAGGAAGCTATTGAAGGTCACGCTCTCCGAGTGGTCACCGAGCTCTTTCCTCAAGCCCTGGGCGCCATACTCGGAGGCTCCGCCGCTCGGGGGCGTGCCACCGCGACCAGCGATCTGGATGTGGCCGTGCTCCTTCCCGACTCTGACGTCAGCCGGCGGGAAGTGATCCGTCACCAGGGCCGCATCGTCGAGCTGTTCCTCAACGCCCTGGCGGACATACCGGAGTTCTTCGCCTGGGACCGAGCCCGGCGCCGCGGGACCGTCCTGTTCGTCTACGACCAGGGCCTACCCCTGACAGACCCGCACGGACATGTGGCCCATGCGCGCCAGCTGGCCCGGGATGTCCTCGGTTCAGGGCCTCCGCCTCTCAGCGCGGCCGAGTGGGCACACGGCCGCTACGTTCTGACCTGCTTCCTGGACGACCTGACCGACACCCCGCCCGACAGCCGGTACGAACAGCTCTCCCTCGCCGACCAGGTGCTGCGTCAGGCAGCAGACCTGCTCACCGCCCACCACGGCTCCTGGACAGGTATCGGTAAATGGCTTCCCCGCCGACTGCTCAGTGCAGACCCGGGCCTGGGCAAAGCACTGCTGGATGGGCACCAGGCCGTAGCTGAGTACGCCGACCCCCGGTTGTTGGCCACTGCGGTGCACCAGGTGCTCGACCTGCTCGGCGGACCACTGCTGGAGGGCTTCTCCCACCCTTGGCGAGCCTGAGTTGCTTCTGACGCGCCCCAGGAGAAGTCGTACTGTCGGTTCCTTCCCCTTCCCCTAAGAGAACCATTGGCCGACGATCAAGACTCATGGTTGGGCCACATCGACCCGCGCTGGACCACCGTGACCGGCGGCAGTCAGTAATCAGAAACCGGTCCCATCCGCTGATACGCGACACCTCATATGCGGGCCTTCCCGTCTCACACCCGCCTCTCACACCCGCTCTACCGGTCCGCAATCGGATGGTCGGCGGCTTGCGCGGCCCATGTGGCGAGGGTGCGCAGTCGATCGTGGCTGGGTGTGCCGGGATCGGCGGTCAGGGTGATGAGCTGCTGGTCGGGGTCGTCGGTGCAGGTGAGGAAGGACCAGTCGAGGGTGAGCGGGCCAACAACCGGATGGTTCAGCGTTTTTGTACCCGATCCCTGGGTGGCGACGCGGTGGGCGCCCCACCAGCGCCGGAAGTCGGGGTCCTGAAGTGACAGCTCGCCCACCAGTTCGGTCAGCCGCGGATCTTTCGGATCGCGGGCGGCTTCCATGCGCAGCTGCGCCAGAGTCATCTGCGCGACCCACTCCCAGTCCGGGTACAGCGCTCTGATAGCCGGTTCGCAGAAGACCAGCCGTACGAAGTTGCGCTTCTTCTCCGGGATCCGCGCGAAATCAGTGAACAGGGCGGCGGCCATGGCATTCCAGGCGAGGATGTCCGTGCGGCGGCCCAGGACGACGGCCGGCGTGGTGGAGAGGTCATCCAGGAGGCGCTGCAGCTGCGGTTGGACCTTCTGCGTGGTGCGGCGACGCGGCCGGGCGGCGTCTCGACCGGACAGTTCAAACAGGTAGGCACGCTCCCCGGTGTCGAGTCGGAGGACACGCGCGAGCGTGTCCAGCACCGGTTCGGAAGCCTGGCGGCGGCCCTGCTCCAGGCGCGTGTAGTAGTCGGGGCTGATCGACGCCAGCAGGGCCACCTCCTCGCGGCGCAGACCCTTGACCCTGCGCCTGCCGGCCGCATCAGGCAGCCCCACTTCGGCCGGGCTCAGCTCTGTGCGCCGCGCTTTCAGGAAGGCGCCCAGTTCGCTGTCGTGGGCGTTGCTGCTGCTCATAGGCACAAGTCTTACAGCCCGCCGACCCTGCGACAGGGGGCCTGCCGTGTCCCAGGACCGCGCCGGCCGGGGACAGAAGGGGCCCCTTACTCGCCCATGTACCGCGTGCGAGTGTCGGTGACGTGGCCGGCAGACGGACTGCTCCGAGGGCAAAGGCCCCGTCGGAGGTCCTGCAGGAGGAATCCGCGCCGACGCGCTCACAGCACTTCCCCACCTGCACCAGGAGACACCGACCGTGAAGAACAGCGTCGTCTTCCCCAGCAACAATCTCGCCCTCGCCGGGATTGTCTTCACCCCCGACGACCACATCGACGGCCGGCTGCCGGCTGTTGTCATCTCCCATCCGGGAGGCGGCGTGAAGGAGCAGAGCCCGAGCGTCTACGCCGAACGTCTGGCCCGCGCCGGATTCGCCACCCTCGTCTTCGACGCCGCCAACCAGGGCGAGAGCGAGGGCGAGCCGCGCGGCATGGAGAACCCCTTCCAGCGCGCCGAGGACATCAAGTCCGCCGTGAGTTACCTGACCACCCGTGATGACATCGACCCGGACCGTATCGGAGCCCTGGGTATCTGCGCGTCCGGCGGTTACGTCCCCTACGCCGCTCAGACCGACCACCGCATCAAGAGCGTGGCCACGGTCAGCGCCGTGGACATGGGCTCGGTGATTCGTGAAGGACTGGGCCGAACACAGGACCCGGCGGTCCTCAAGGCCCTGCTCGACCAGGCCGGTGCGGCGCGCACCGAGGAGGCACGCGGCGCGGCCCCGCGGCTGGTGGGATGGATTCCCGACAACGCAGAGGAACTGCTGGAGACCGGTACCCGGCAGTTCCGCGAGACGTTCGAGTTCTACTGCACTTCACGCGGCCACCACCCTCGTGCGGTCCAAGGCTGGGTGCTGCGCAGCGTCGACCTGCTCGCCCAGTACGACTCGTACGCGATGATCGAACTGATCTCGCCCCGCCCCCTGTTGATGATCGCTGGTTCCGAGGCGGAGAGCGCCTACTTCAGCCGGGAAGCGATCGAGCAGGCGGCTGAGCCCAAGGAGCTGGTCGTTATCGACGGTGCCACGCACATCGACTTGTACGACAAGGACGAATACGTCACCCCCGCCGTCGCCAAGCTCACCGAATTCTTCGGCAGGCATCTGGTCGGGTGACTACCCGGTCACTCCAGTCCCACGGGCAGCAGAGGCAGCCAATAAGGACTGTGCAGCCCTGTTGTCGCAGTCTCTGCAAAGTTCATCCAGGTCAGGAAGGCGCTTTCGCGTTTCTGCCCCATCAGCCGCAAACCAAGTGAAACGGCGAGGTTGGAGGCTTCGTCGGCACGGTTCGCAATTTCCGTGGACGGACCCGCCGGTGTTCGGTTAGCGTATGGCCTCGGACCACGCCGCGTGAGACGAACGGAAGGAGGCGAGTGCCGTGCAGTTCTCAACCATCCAGCGCTCCCTCCCCGCTACCCCGGTGTGGCACCTCTGATCCGACCGGGAGCGCTCCTGCCGTACGCATCCCGGAGGAACCCATGACCGATACGGTCATCCGCGCGCTCGCCGAGAGTGACGCCCATCTGTTCGACGCACACCCCGACCCATTGAACGCCCGTGCCGCGCACCAGCGGACCACGCACCGCCCCCACTGGAAGCGGGTGGCTCTGCGCGACGGCGCCGTCGTCGCCCGCGGCGCCTGGTGGGGCGGTCCCGATGACGAGGAACCCGTCAACCTCAACTGGTTCGACGTCGCCGAGGGCGAGATCGAGGCGGGGGCCGAACTCCTGCGCTCCGCCCCGTGGCGGGTCGAACTCGAGCTCAACCTGCCCGGCGACTGGCGCGAGCACCCGGCCCTGGCCGCGGCCGCCGAGACTCGCTTCGCCGCCGCCCGGGCCGCCAGCTACGAGCTCCTGGTGGAACGCTTCCTGTACCGCTGGACCCCGGAACGGGGGCTGCCCGAGCGGCCCGGACGCCTCGTCTTCGGCCCCGAACCCGACGACGCGGTCTTCTTCGACGCGCTGCGCCGCATTCACGCGGCCACGCTGGACGCCCACGCGCTGAAGGCCATCAAGGAGGGCGGCCTCGACCAGGCCGCGCGGGAAGAACTGGAATTCTTCCACTGGTGCCCGTCCCCGCGGGAATGGTGGCAGCTCGCCCGCACCCCGGAAGGCGAACTGGCCGGCATCCACATCCCGGCGCACAACCCCTCAGGACCGACCATCGGTTTCATCGGCGTCCTGCCGGAGCATCGTGGCCATGGTTACGCCTACGACCTCCTCGCCGAGTGCACCCACTTCCTGGTGGAACAGGGCGCGGAGGTCGTCACCGGCGCCACGGACCGGGGCAACTTCCCCATGGCCGCGAACTTCACCAAGGCCGGTTTCCCCGTGGTGCGCGAACGCATCAACTTCCACCCCGTTGCCCGGAGCGCCTCCAGTGCCCGCTGACATCACCGGCTGACACCAGCAGTGGCGGCCGTGGGCGATCACTGGCGCACCTGCCCGGCAGCCGTAGTCCTGCCGGTCGCGAGGGCGCTGCTGGTCGAACAGGTTGCCTCGGCAGGTGATTTCGGCCGGTTGGGCGCATGAAGGCAGGACCTCCGGTGCAGTACGAGGGTTGCGAGGCCAATTCGTCTGCCCCGGAGGTCCTGTTGTCGCAGTTCTACGCCGCCGTGTCGCCGGTTGTCTTCAACAGTGGGCCGTGGTGCGGCCGCGCTGCCGGCGCCGGCCTGGATGGAGGGGAGGGGCGGGCAGCCGGAGGGCTACTGCCATCGGCAGATGATTGATGCGGTCTTCTACGTCGTCACGGGGCTTTGACGGCGGGAAGAAGATCAACGGAAGGCGCCGGCACGTCATCACCGCGGCCAGCCGCAGAAGCACCCGTAGGACAAACCCTCCTCGACGCGGCCAAGGACTGCGCGGTAAGCGTCGGCCGCAGCCCGGTCTTCCCCGGTGTGCCCCGAAGCCGCCGTTCTGCATGGCGTGCTCGGGCAGAGGGAGAGGAAGACGGAGAGGGGGATGGGCTGAGGTGGTCCGCCCATGACGTATCGCCTCGGCAGTAGGTCGCTGCTCACCCCGCGCGGCGCAGCTCGCGGTCCAGGGAGTTCGAGGAGTAGGGACTGAAATGCACGGGCCACTCGCTGTCGAAGTGCGGGAAGTCTCTGGCGACGCAGCCGTTGATCTCATCGCGCCCTTGTCGCGTTCAAGCGCGGCAGGGACCCACACACGGCGCGGGCCGACGCCCGAGGTGTCGGGCAGGGCGACAACTGAGTGCCGGTCAGGGCATGCAGGCGCTCCCAGCACGGCCGGCAGGGCACGTAAGTACTCCCAGGCGGTCGGCAGGGTACGGAGGCGCTCACAGGGCGGGTAGCGGCCTGCCACCCCCAGCCGCCGCTGACCTGGAGTCGGTCCGGTCGTCGCGTCAGAGGTCTTGACAAGTCAATTGGTCTGGACCAACTATGCCCACAGTGGCGGCAGCCTCATCGCTCACTTCCGCCCTTCACCTCTTCTTGGGAGGCACTTCGTGGACCGTGTACGTCAGGGCAGACCCGGCCTGCGCCGCAGGATCGGCGCGGCCATCGCCGTCGGTGCGGCCGCCGCACTCGCTGTCACCGCACTCGCCGCGCCCGCCCAGTCGGCGGACGTCAAAGCGCCGCATGCCAAGGCAGCGGACGTCAGGGCAGCGGACGTCAACGTTGCCAAGAACGCCGGGTTCGAGGCGGACCTGAGCAACTGGACCTGCGCCGCGAACAGCGGTGCCGCCGTGACCTCCCCCGTGCACGGCGGCGCAAAGGCACTCAAGGCCACCCCGTCGGGCCAGGGCACCGCCGAGTGTTCCCAGATTGTCTCGGTCAAGCCCAACTCGACGTACAAGCTGAGCAGTTGGGTGCAGGGTAGCTATGCCTACCTCGGTGCCCGTGGCACCGGCACCACCGACGTGTCGACCTGGACGCCGGGCAACTCGTCCTGGCATCAGCTCTCCACCAGTTTCACGACCGGTGCGAACACCACATCGGTCACCGTCTACACGCACGGCTGGTACGGGCAGAGCGCGTACTACGTGGACGACGTGAGCGTCCTTGGACCCGACGGAGGCGGCGGCACCGACCCGGTGGAGATACCGGCTGTGCCCTCCGGCCTCGCGGCGGGCGCGGTGACGTCCACGTCGGTGGACCTGTCCTGGACGCCCGTGTCCAAGGCCACCGGATACACCCTCTACCGCGACGGCACCAAGGTGGCCTCGGTCGGCGGCGCCTCCACGACCGCCACCGGTCTCACGCCGGACACCGCCTACAGCTTCCAGGTGAGCGCCTCGAACGCGGCGGGTGAGTCCGCGAAGTCGACGGCGGTGTCCGCACGGACCGCCAAGGGCGGCGGCGGAGGCGGGGGGACCGTGCCCAAGCATGCGCTGACCGGCTACTGGCAGAACTTCGACAACGGCGCGACGGTGCAGAAGCTGCGGGACGTGTCGTCGCAGTACGACATCATCGCCGTCTCCTTCGCCGACGCCACCACCACACCAGGCCAGATCACCTTCAATCTGGACCCCGCCGTCGGCTACGCCTCCACCGCCGACTTCAAGGCGGACATCGCTGCGAAGCGCGCCGCGGGCAAGTCGGTGATCCTCTCGGTCGGCGGGGAGAAGGGCACCATCTCGGTCAACAGCGACGCCTCCGCGACCGCGTTCGCGAACAGCGCCTATGCGCTGATGCAGGAGTACGGGTTCGACGGCGTCGACATCGACCTGGAGAACGGCCTCAACCCCACCTACATGACCAAGGCGCTGCGCCAGCTCTCCGCGAAGGCGGGCCCGAAGATGGTCCTCACGATGGCGCCGCAGACCATCGACATGCAATCCACGTCCGGCGGGTACTTCCAGACGGCGCTGAACGTGAAGGACATCCTCACGGTCGTCAACATGCAGTACTACAACAGCGGTTCGATGCTGGGTTGTGACGGCAAGGTCTACAGCCAGGGCAGCGTGGACTTCCTGACCGCCCTCGCCTGCATCCAGTTGGAGGGCGGCCTCGATCCGTCGCAGGTCGGCCTCGGTGTCCCGGCGTCCACACGTGGGGCGGGCAGCGGATACGTGGCCCCGTCGGTCGTGAACAACGCCCTGGACTGCCTGACCAGGGGCACCGGCTGTGGGACCTTCAAGCCGTCCAAGACCTACCCGGGGCTGCGGGGCGCCATGACGTGGTCCACGAACTGGGACGCGACGGCGGGCAGCACGTGGTCGAACACCGTGGGCCCGAAGGTGCACAGCCTTCCGTAGCGAGCGAGCCCGCGAGTGAGTGAGCGAACGGATGACCTGGCGGGGCGGGCAGACCTATCACGGCCCGTCCCGCCCAGGATCCTCATACCTCCGGCCTCGGTTCGATCACGCCCAAGACGCCGGCCGCTGGCGCCTCAAGGTCGGCCCGCTACGGACCCCGCAGAACTTGTGCTCCGCCGGACCAGTGTCCTCCCGAAGCGCGGATGCAGGCGAAGGAGTCTCTGGTTGCCCCGGTGGCCGACGCGGGTCCTGCGCGAGCAGGGTGACCGGGGTGCCCCGACAGGTCAGGTGGTAGGCCACTGAGGGGCGTGCCCCGGTGGCAAATCGCCCGCTGTTACACACCTGTGGCGATTCGCCCTACAACGAACCCCGGCTCCGCGTCGTCTAGCAGGTGGGTCCGACCCGCGGACCGATGACGAACGAGGAGTGGGCAGCAATGGGGGACATACGCAGACGAGGAGCCGTGGCTCTGGGGATCACCGTGCTGGTGGCCCCGCTCACGGTGGCGCTCGGCACGGGCAGTGCTCAGGCCGCGTCGTGCTCGACGCAGACCGGGCCGTACCAGAAGCAGGTCGAGAAGTTCCTCGGCCGCCCGGTGGACGGCAAGCAGTCGGCAGCCGACTGCAAGGTCATCAAGGCCTTCCAGACCAAGCACAAGATCACTCCGAACGCCGGGTACGCGGGCAGCGTCACCTGGGGCGTCATGAACCTCATGAACAAGCAGAAAGCGGTGGGCAACAACCCCAACAAGGCGGGCAAGTGCCCGACCAACAAGGGACGCATCGCCTGTGTCGACCTGACGCTCCAGCTGAGCTGGATCCAGGACGGCAAGACCCTCAAGTACGGCCCGGTCCCGGTGCGCACCGGCCGCAACGGCCACGAGACCCGCACGGGCCTGAAGAAGGTCTACTGGCGCAACATCGACCACGTGTCGAGCATTTACCACGTGCCGATGCCGTACAGCCAGTTCTTCGACGGCGGCCAGGCGTTCCATTCGGTCGGCATCAGTGTCTGGTCCCCGCCGGGTTCCCACGGCTGCGTCAACATGACGAAGAAGGACGCCGTGCAGTACTGGAACATGCTGCGCAAGGGCGACGACGTTTTCGTCTACGGCCGCAAGTCGGGCACCTGATCCGCCGGTCTCGCGGAACCGACGGGCCGAGCGAGAGGTGCCGCCGAACGAAGCTGCGCCCTCTCGAAGCGGCTGGTCAAGCCCCGCACCGTGCAGGTGAAGTACGGCAGTGCCCTCCACCTGCACGGTGCGCACCTGGTACGCGGAGTGGCCGGCGGTGACGAGGCAGGTGATCGCGTCCCGGTGGCTTCGCGGGGAACGTCGAGACCGGCGAGGGCGCGGTCAGGCTCCCGCACGGAAAGTCGGTGCTGACAGCACTCCTGCGCCACGGGATCGCCTACCGCGTACGCGAACACGGGAAGGGCGGAGTGCTGTGGATGTGGCCACTACGCCGTGCGGTCGGAAGCGCGGGACCCGGCGGGCCCGGGAGCGCGTGCGTACCGGAAGTGGCCGCGCTCCTGGCTGACCCGTCGTGCACGCTCGACGCCCCTGCGCCCAGTGACGGTTCGTAGCATCGCCCCCTCGTGCCTTGTGCACAGTGGCACACGACCCGTGACCTCCCCCGCCTCTAGCCTCGCCGCACCGGCGCGACAACAAGACGATCGAGGGGCGGGCCCTGTGAACTGGCTGATCCATGACTACCGCGAGAGCGATCTCGCCGCAGTGGTACATCTGATGGACACCACCGCCGAGCTCGGCCAGGAATCCGTCTTCTCCGTGGCGGAGTGCATCGGTGCCCTGACATCACGCCAGCCGGGCGTCGTCGCTGTCCACCAGGGTGTACCCATCGGGACGGCCCTCGCTTGTGTGGCGGGGGAGCGGGCCTGGGTGATGCGGATCGCGATCGCCCCGGCCTGGCGGGGGCGTGGCCTGGCCAGCGCACTGCTGGTCGAGCTGGAGCGCCGCCTGGTCGCCGCGCGGGTCGGGCGGATCTCCTATGTCCTGCCCGAGGAGGAGCTCTTCGGCGATGGACTCATCAACGCGGGCTACACCCGGCGGCCTGCCGTCGCCTACTTCGAGAAGGTCGAGCCGGTGCACGGGCCGGCCGCCAGCCTTCTGGACGATCTCGGCGGTCGGCTGTTGCCCGGTGACCTGTGGGCCAAGGTCGTCGGCATGGAGCGGGAGAAGGACCTGATCGAGCGGCGGGTCGTGCTTCCTCTCGCCGAACCGGAGCGTGCGGCGCTTCACGGTGTGCGCCCACCGCGGGCGGTGGGCCTGTTCGGACCGCCGGGGACGGGCAAGACGACTTTCGCGCGTGCGATCGCCTCGCGGCTCGGCTGGCCGTTCGTGGAGATCCTGCCCTCGCGGCTGGCCGACGGTGGCAATCTGGCGGCCGCGCTGCGCTCCGCGTTCGCGGCGATCGCCGAGCTGGAACGCGTCCTGGTCTTCATCGACGAGGTCGAGGAGATCGCCCCGGTCCGCCAGGAACCGGCACAGCCCGGCGGGATGCACGGGGTGACCAACGAACTGCTCAAGCTCATCCCGGGCTTCCGGGAGGGCGACGAGCGGCTCCTGGTGTGCGCGACGAACTCGATCCGCTCCCTGGATCCGGCCTTCTTGCGTCCCGGGCGCTTCGACTACCTGATCCCCATCGGTACGCCGGACAAGGCCGCCCGGGCGGCGATCTGGGCGCGCTACACGGACGGGCGAGCGGAGGTCGACGTCGACGAGCTGGTGGCGATGAGCGACTTGTTCACGCCCGCTGACATCGAGCATGCCGCGCGGATCGCCGCCCAGAGCTCCTTCGAGCGCAGTCTGGTTTCGGTCGGCGGGCAGGCGGCTGCCGCGGAGGCATCGCCGGGCGCGATCACGGCGGACTATCTGGAGGCGATCGCCCAGTGCCGTCCCACGGTGACACCTCAGATGATCAACCAGTTCGAGTCGGACATCACCACCCACGCCCGATTCTGACTCAGCATGAGCCCCCGCGGCCCGGGACTTCGCCGGTCCAGCGCCGCCGGTCCATCACCGGCCAGTCCTGAGCCGCCGGACCTGCGCCGCCGTCCGTCACCGACACCGCGTTCGGGCATCGGGGACAGACGGCGACTGACGGCGACGGCGGCCGAGGGAAGGCTGTTCAGTCGTCTGGCCGCTCAGGGCTCAGCCGTTGCCACCGAGCCTGAAATGGAAGATGCCCCACGTGAGGTGAGCCTCGCGGCCACCGTTGATCCAGTGGCCGAGTCCCTTCTTCATCTGGGTGAGGTAGTCGTGGCTGATCTTTCTGGCCAGCCCTTCGGCCTCTTGGCGCTCGGTCTCCTCCAGGACCCGTGTGTAATGGTTCACCAGTTGTTCGCGGTGCTCTTCGAAACCGCCGTCGACGGCGGTGAACCCGAGCCGGGCGAGCTCGCGTGTGTAGAAGCCGGGCGAGCCCATGTCGTCCAGGTGGATCCGGTCGAGGATCGGCTGCAGCACGTCGGCGCAGGCGCCGTCCGCAGCCGCCATCGGGTCGGTGAAGACGAGATGGCCGCCGGGCCGCAGTACCCGCGCGATCTCTTCGAGGACCTGGACCCGGTTGCCGCTGTGCAGGAAGGCGTCCTGGGACCAGACGACGTCGACGTGGTCGTCCGGGTAGGGGATGTCCTCGAAGGACCCGTCGACGACCTCGATCCTGTCGGTGAGTCCGCGAGCCGAGTTCCGCTCCTTGTGGCGCTGGTTCTCCACCTCGCTGAGGTTGAGGGCAAGGACCCGGCAGTCGTACGTCGCTGCCAGATACCGCGCGGAGCCGCCGAACCCGGAACCGAGATCGAGCACTACCGAATCCTGGGTCAACTCCAGCTTCGACGCCATCCGCTCGACGGTCCGCCGACTGGCGGCTGCGATGGGCTCCACGGGACTCTCATAGAGGCCGATATGAATGTCCTCGCCGCCCCACACCGTGGCATAGAAGGTGTCGGCGTCGGGCGAGTTGTAGTAGCTGCGGGCGGTGCCGACCGCGCCTTCGTACGGTGCGGGGTTCTCCGTCCGGTACTCCTTCTCCGCAACGTGCACGAAGAAGTCCGGCTGCTCACCCCGATAGGTGTGCTGGAAGTCGCCGTAGGTCTCGATGTGCTGGAAGCCCACTTCGGACATGAGGCGCCGGGTGTAGTCCTTGCGCAGCGGGAACATGTTGAGGTGGTAGATCGAGCTGTCGGGGAAGCTGTACCGCATACGGCACAGGCCCTCATCGACATACTCCGGCTCTACGATGACGTCCTCGCCGCAGTAGTAGTACCGTTGCTTGCTGGTGTACCCGTCGTCCAGGATCGCATCGTAATTACGCTGGTCCAGTACGAGAATTCCGTCGTGCTTGAGCATTGCGTAGAACTCGGCCAGAGCCTTGCGCCGGTCACGTTCCGAGAAGAGATGCGTGAAGGAGTTTCCGAGACAGACGATGGCGTCGTACTCTCCGTGGACGTCTCTGTTGAGCCATCGCCAGTCCGCCTGAACAACCCGCAGGATGTGCCCTCCCCGCTGCGTACCGTTCTCGAAGGCCCTTGCCAGCATCTCGGCGCTGCCGTCCGCGCTGACGGTCTCGAATCCGGCAGCCAGCAAGGCTACGGAATGGAACCCCGTGCCCGTCGCGACATCGAGTACGCTGCGGACCCCCCATTTCCGCAGCAGGTCGATGAAGAAACTTCCCTCGCTCTCGGCTCGTTTCTCCCAATCTATGAGGGAATCCCATTTCTCGACGAAGCTGGGGACGTACTCCTCCGTGTAGTGCCCGGTTTCACGTACTTCGACAGGGTTGTCGCCGAACTCTTGGGCCGGTTGCACGATGATGGGGACCCTTCCGCCATGAGGAATCTTGCCCTGGTGCGGCACCCCAAGACGGCGCAGGACGTCAGGCCTTGAGAGCCGCATGGTCTGAGCGGATCGCTATCCAGGACTGTGCAGTCTCATGCCTGCGAGGTTCGTATACGGCAGCGTGCTGCTGCGAAAGGCGGCCTTGGCCAGCGTCTTTACCGACTCAAAAATATTTCGCGCAGCGGAGGATTTCGGGCCTCTC
The DNA here is from genome assembly GCF_040660195.1 of Streptomyces sp. NPDC050147. NCBI lineage: Bacteria > Bacillati > Actinomycetota > Actinomycetes > Kitasatosporales > Streptomycetaceae > Streptomyces > Streptomyces sp. NPDC050147. The sequence continues at coordinate 154,210 of NZ_JBFALJ010000017.1, forward strand.
GCATATAGGGCAGTCACGGGCGAATCGCCGTTTTGTCGACAGTCAGCCGCAGGTGGACAGGCGGGGCTGTTCGTCGGGCGTATGAGGCGGGCCGCTCCTCTCAGCTGGGATCGACACCGCTGTACAGCCGAAATTGATCGACAGCGTCGTCCGGAGCGGCATGAATGCGCACCGAGACCGGACCGGGAAATGTGTATCCCTGTTCAGCCGCGTGTCGGCAGACCTGAGCGCCGAGCTGGCGTTGCACTTGAGCCTTGTATGTGGCCAGTCGCCGGTGAGAATCCGGCGGCAGCTCAAGGGTGTAGGTGTTGGGTGCTAGGACGCATTGATGATCGACGATGACCGTATTGTCGTCGCATGTCTGGCGAAGTTCGGCCACAACTTCGGGCTGGTCTCGCTGCCCGGGCAGCACACGCTCCCACAGCGGGTCGGTCCACTTTTCCAGGGCGTTCTCTACGGTGCTGATGATTCCCATACCGACCGGGTGCCCGACGAGACGTGATGCACGCACGCAAGCGGGCCCTGGGATCCACTCGCCACCCGCCGAGCGGCGACGCGGATGCGCGGCGACTTGGCCTTCCGTGAAGTTGAGAAAGACATCAACGAGCCCATGGCCGCCCTCCCGCCTGCCACGACATCCCGAGCGCCGCTACGGTTCAGCCGTGATCGCCTCTACACTGCCCCTGCTCTTCCTCGATGTCGACGGACCTCTCATTCCCTTCGGAGCAACACGGGAGCACCTCCCCGACGGTTACCCCATTTACCAGGGTGCGCGAAAGTCACGGCGAGCTGACACAAACCCGCTCATCACCAGAATCAATCCCGCGCTGGGACCCCGGCTGCTGACTCTTCCGTGCACCCTGGTCTGGGCCACCACCTGGATGTCCGACGCGAATGACACCGTCGCTCCCTGGCTCGGCTTGCCCGAACTGCCCGTAGTGGACTGGCCCGACCCCACCGACGACGGCGCGACCGACGGGCTCCACTGGAAGACCCGCCCCTTGCTGGACTGGGCGGCCGGACGCCCGTTCGCGTGGATCGACGACGAGATCACCGATCGCGACCGCGCCTGGATCGAGGCCCACCATCCACGACGGTCCCTCCTGTACCGCATCGACCCGCGATACGGGCTGGCAGAACAAGACATCGTCACCCTCGACCAGTGGCTCCGCGCAACCAGACCCTAACCGTCCCTCGGGCCGGACTTCAGCTCATCCCTGCAACCAGGGCAGTAGGCAGTCGGTGTGCCACCGCGGCCTCCTCGGAATCGTCCACAGCGCCGAACTCGTAAGGGCAGCCGAGGACTCCTTCTTCGTCAGCCCCGGCCGGGCGAAGCTCGCGGCCCTCGGCCGACTGGTCGACCAGAACGGACTCCGGCCGGTGATCGGCGCCGGGCTACCGCTGACCGTGCCTCGCGCGGTGCCCGAGTGGGGGCGGCCTGTTTGACGAGGCGCCATGGAGATCGGCCGCTCCGGACCGCCTGCTCGCCGGCACCGATGGAGGGCACGCTCGCCACGCAGGGCCGCACCTTGCGAGTTGTCTACCTCGTAGGCCTGTTCAGATACAGATCGGCCAGTTCAGATGCAGATCACGATCTTTCCTCGGGTGCGCCCACGCTCGGCGTGCGCGTGGGCGTCGGCGATCCGCTCCAGGGGGTAGGCCTGTTCGATACGGGGTGTGTAGCGGCCTTGCCGGCCCAGTTCCGCAGCCGCGGACAGGAGGGTGGAATCGTTCTCCGCGTTGACCACATGCGTGCCCAGGCGCTGCCCGCCCGCATGGTCGGCGACCGTCGCGACGCGCGTCGGGGCACCTGTGATCGCGACGAGGTCGTCCAGCGAGCCGGAGGCCGCGGTGTCGAGCGCGATGTCGACTCCGTGCGGGGCGAGAGCGGACAGACGCTGTGCGAGGCCGGGGCCGTAGGTGGTGGGAACGGCGCCGAGAGAGGTGAGGAAATCGTGGTTGCGTTCACTGGCTGTCCCGATCACGGTGGCACCTTGCGCTACCGCGATCTCGACTGCCGCGCTGCCCACGCCTCCGGCGGCGCCCTCGACGAGGAGGGTGCGCCCCGCGAGGGAGCCGAGCGCGTTCAGTCCACCCATCGCGGTCACGGACGCGAGACCGGCGCCCGCGGCCTGCTCGTCGTTCCACGTGGCGGGGGTGTGCGCCCAGGCCGAGAGGATGAGCAGCTCTGCGGTCGCGCCGGTGACGCCGCCCAGCCCGAAGACGCGGTCGCCGATGCCCACCCCCTGCACCCCGTCGCCGATTTCGTCGACCACGCCGGCGGCGTCGCGCCCGGGAATGGCGGGCAGCTCCAGGGGAAGCAGCTGGTGCAGGGCGCCGGTGCGCAGCTTCCAGTCGATGGGATTGACGCTGGCCGCCGCGACGCGGACACGGATCTCACCGGGTCCGGGGTGGGGGTCGGGGGCCTGCTCGATCACCAGACTCTGTGCTCCGCCGTATGTGTGGAACCGAGCTGCGCGCATGATGGTCTGCCTTACTTTGACGGGCCGGAATGACGTGTTCATCGGACGCTCGTCACTCTAGAACCTGACGTTGACGTGAGGTGCAAGTCGCAACTGCCGCCCGGAGGGGGGGGGGAGGCGCGGATGGGTGAGGTTGCCGAGCGGGCGGGGGTGAGAGTGGGGCCTGCGCCACTACGAGGGATCACGCCGCCCGTCACGGTCGACACCCATGTGCCCTCGGGTGGGCTCGGCTATCCCGGCGCGACGCGAGGGACTGCCGGGCGTACGTGAACTGAGTGAACGCCTTCGGGTCCGCCACCGGGTCGTGATCAACCTGGGCGTCGGTAACGGTTCTCTCGGCCCTCAAAACTGGCCCCGGAGCCGGTATTGCTAGCCTCAACCTGACGTCAACGTGAGGTACGAGCGGGAAGGGAGTGACCTGCGTCATGCGCATCGGACAGCTCGCCAGGCGGTCAGGAGTCAGCGTGCGGGCCCTGCGCTACTACGAGGAACAGCGGCTCCTGGAATCGGCGCGGACGCCCGGTGGGCAGCGCGACTATCCCGACGAAGCGCTGGAGCGGGTCCAGCTCATCCAGGACCTCTTCGCGGCGGGCCTCTCCAGCCGTACCGTCGTCGAACTCCTGCCGTGCGTGAGCACCGGCGTCGCGACCCCCGACATGCTCGACCAGCTCATCATCGAACGCGACCGCATCGCCGCACGCATCCACGACCTGACCCGGGCCAAGACCAAACTCGGCCGCGTGATCGAGAATGTGACCGCGGCGAACGTGGCGCAGGACTGATCAACCCGTCGCGAGAGGTGGGGCCCCGGCCTATCCGGCATCTACCGGGCACTGGCCGGCCACGGGAAGCTCCAGGCATATCCGGAGGCATTCTCGTCGGCGTTATGCGGGAAGGGTGAACGACCCCGTTCATGAAAACTTAACCGGTTCCGTTCCAGGCGTTGTGCTCCGGCCGCCCGGCCCCTAGTGTCGTGGCCGTCGCCGAGCGGAACCATCAGCACCGGCCCGCTGTCCCCTGCTTGTCGCAGGCCGGCGGGCGTGCCGACTGGCTCCTCGCGTTCCGTTCGGACGCCGCTGCCCGGGGCGAGCCCCATCGCCCGGGCAGCGGTCCACCAGGCGCCGAACCGGGCGCCCTGGTCAACCGCACCCGCGGTTCAGCGGGCGCGGTCTGCACCGCCCCTGATGACACGTCGTGCCGCGGGCCGCCGACTCGGGCTGCCCGAGATCTGGGTACACCCATCGAACCAGGAGCTGTAGATGAGACGAATACGAGCCGCCGTCGCGACGGGAACCCTCCTCGCCGCCTGCGCCGCACTCCTCGCCACCGCCCCGTCCTCCCAGGCGGCCGACGCACCGGGCTTCCACATCCAGGACGGCCGACTGCTGGACGCCAACAACAAGGACTTCGTGATGCGCGGCGTCAACCACGCGCACACCTGGTACCCGGACAAGACCGACCAGGCACTGAAGGACATCAAGGCCAAGGGGGCCAACACCGTGCGCGTGGTGCTGGCCACCGGGGACCAGTGGGCCAAGAACGACACCGCAGATGTCACCAAAGTCGTCTCCCAGTGCAAGGCGAACCGGCTGATCTGCGTCCTGGAAGCCCATGACACCACCGGCTACGGCGAAGCGGGCGCCGCCATACCGCTGTCCAAGGCCGTCGACTACTGGCTCAGCGTCAAAGGCGCCCTCGTCGGCCAGGAGAAGTACGTCCTGGTCAACATCGGCAACGAGCCGCACGGCAACACCAACTACACGGCCTGGACCAACGACACCAAGAGCGCCATCAGCCGGCTTCGGTCCGCGGGCCTGGGCCATACCCTCATGGTCGACGCCCCCAACTGGGGCCAGGACTGGTCCTTCACCATGCGCGACAACGCCGCCGACGTGCTGGCCGCGGACCCCGACCGCAACACCCTCTTCGACGTCCACATGTACGGCGTCTACGACACTCCGGCCGAGGTCAGCGACTACCTCAATCGGTTCGCCGCAGCCAAACTGCCTATCGTCGTGGGCGAGTTCGGCGACATGCACTCCGACGGAAATCCGGACGAGGACGCCATCATGGCCACCGCCCAGTCGAAGGGCATCGGTTACCTGGGCTGGTCCTGGAGCGGCAACGGCGGCGGCGTCGAGTACCTCGATCTGGTCCAGAACTTCGACGCGAGCCGGCTGACCGACTGGGGCAAAAGGCTGTTCGACGGGGCCAACGGCATCAAGGCCACGGCCAAGGAGGCCAGTGTCTTCGGCAGCGACGGCGGAGGAACCGGCCCGGGCGCCTGCGCCGTCACCTACCGTCTGAGTGACTGGGGCAGTTCGTTCAACGCTGACGTCACCCTCCGCAACACGTCCGACAAGAAGATCGACGGCTGGGAGCTCGGCTTCGCCTTCCCCGGCCAGCAGAAAATCAACTCGGTGTGGAACGCGAAGGCTGTCCAGAGCGGCGCCGGTGTCCGCATCACCCCCGAGTCCTGGACGAACTCGATCCCCGCGGGCGGCACCGTGAGCTTCGGTCTCAGCGGATCCTCCACCGGCGCGAACACCGCGCCGACGTCCTTCACTCTCGACGGCAGGACCTGCACCGCCGCCTGAGCCCTGGTTCAATGACCGGATGAACGTCCTTCAGCGGCCGACCGGTAGGGTCGGCCGCTGAAGCGCGGAACCGGTACAGCAGGAGGGCGCATGAAACGGCCGACGATCGCGGACATCGCGCGCCAGGCGGGGGTCTCCAAGGTCGCGGTCTCCTACGCGCTCAACGACCAGCCGGGCGTCTCCGCGCAGACCAGAGCGCGGGTCAAGGCCATCGCGCAGGAGGTCGGCTGGCGGCCCAGCAGTGCCGCCCGCGCGCTGAACGGCGCGCAGGCCCGAGCCGTGGGCCTGGCCGTGTGCCGGCCCGCGCGCACCCTCAGCGTCGAGCCGTTCTTCATGGAACTCATCGGAGGCATCGAGTCGGTGCTCGCTCCGCGCTCCATCGCGCTCATGCTGCAGACCGTCACCAGCCACGACGACGAGATTGAGCTCTACCGGCGCTGGTGGGGCGAGCGCCGGGTGGACGGTGCGCTCCTGGTGGACCTGCACGACGACGACACCCGCGTCCCCGCACTCGCGGCCCTGGACATGCCCGTGGTGGCTCTTGGCCCGCCGCACGCGGCCGGGACCGTCCCCGCCGTCTGGTCCGACGACGGAGCCAGCATCCGGGAAACGGTTGCCTATCTGGCGGCTCTGGGGCACCGAAGCGTGGCGCGGGTGGCGGGACTCGCCCACCTCGCGCACACCACCGTGCGCGATGCCGCTTTCGAGGCGAGCTGCCGCGAGGCGGGCCTGCCGGAGCCCGCCGTGGTACACACCGACTATTCCGGTGAGGACGGCGCACAGGCCACTCGCAGGCTGCTCATCGCCCCGGACCGTCCCACCGCGATCGTCTATGACAACGACATCATGGCCGTCGCGGGTCTGTCGGTCGCCCAGGAGCTGAACCTGGAGGTTCCCCGTGACCTGTCCCTGGTGGCGTGGGACGACTCACCCTTCAGTCAGGCCGTGCGGCCTCAACTCACCGCTCTGACAAGGGACATCCCCGAGTACGGCGCCTGTGCCGCGCGGACCTTGCTGGCCGCCATCGGCAAGGAGCCTGTCGAGCATCTCCAGTTGGCGGCCGCCCGGTTGGTGCCCCGGGCAAGCACCAGCCCACCTCGCCCCCGCTGAGGTGAGCCGGTGGCTCGAGGACCGACTCCCTGCTGCGTATCAGCTCTGCGGCGAACGAGGCGCGGCTGTCGACGCACGCGGCGTCAGTGAGGGGGCCCGGGGCGGCAGGGGTGATACCTCCCGTCCGGCCAGGACGGCGAACAACTCGCGGGTGACTTGGGCGCCGAAGCCGTGCACGTCGTGGCTCATGGCTGACAGAGTCGGGTGAGTGAGGCGACACAACTGGGAGTCGTCCCAGGCGAGCAGGGACAGATCGTCGGGTACCGCGATGCCCATTTCGGCGGCGACACCGAGCCCGGCTACGGCCATGAGGTCGTTGTCGTAGACGATCGCGGTCGGCCGCTCGGGCCGCAGGAGCAAGGAGCGGGTGGCACGGGCCCCTTCCTCACCGGCGAACCCCGTCGCCACCTGGACTCCAGGGCCCAGACCCAGTTCCTGCAAGGCGCCTTCGAAGGCCCGTTCGCGGATGGCGCTGTGCCCCAGGCCGAGCGGGCCGCCGACCCGGGCGATGCGGCGGTGGCCAAGGGCGGCGAGATAGCGCACCGCCTCATCCATCGCCGTGGCATCGTCCGTCCAGACCGATGGGATGCCGCCGGTCAGGTCGGGGTGGCCGACCGCCACGGCCGGGATGCCGAGCTGCTTGAGCGGTTCGACCCGCGGGTCGCCCTGGTGGAAGTCGACCAGGATGGATCCGCCGACCTGCCGCTCTCGCCACCATGTCTCCTGCACGGAGATCTCCTCGTCCAGGCTGCTGACCAGACGCAGCAGCAGTGAGCAGGACCGCTCGGCCAGGACGCTCTCGATGCCGGAGATGAACTCCATGTAGAACGGTTCGAGGCCCAGCAGCCGGGCAGGCCGGCACAGCGCGAGGCCGATCGTGTCGGTCCGCTGCGTCGACAGGCTCCGGGCCGAGGAGTTGGGTGCCCAGGCCAGCTCCCGGGCGGCGGCGAAGATGCGCTCCCGGGTGGCCTCGGCAAGGCCGGGCTTGTGGTTGAACGCGATCGACACCGCTCCCTTGGATACCCCGGCCGCGGCCGCGACGTCCTTGATGGTGACGCGTTGGACAGGGGCGCTCACGCCGGTTCCACACAGAAGAGGGCGGCGCGGAACGCATTGGCACCCACACCGCCGGCCCCGCGCACACGAATGCGGGTCTGCTCGCCGGGCAGCAAGGTGATCAGGCCGCGGTCGGCGGTCGCATGCGGCGCGAGGCGATCGGGCTGGAGCAGCAGATCCCGTACGAGCGTGTGCGCACTCACCACGACATCGACCGTGTCCCAGTCCTGCCCCACGGTCTCCACCGCTATGTCGAACCGCGGTGCCGGGTAGCCGAACTCCTTGTCCCGAACAGGCAAATGCAGCGCGCGCAGCCCGTCGGCGTCGGCCACCAAGTACTCCTTCGTAGCGCCCGCCGCAGGTTGCACCTCCGGCGGGACCGGCAGCCGCAGGACCTCGCGGGCGGGCACCGTGAAACCGAGCGAGACGCGCGTGGCGAGCGTGCCGTCGCTCCGCATCAGGCGCAGCGTCACGTCACAACCCCAGGGCTCAGCTGCCTGATTGGCCAGGACGAGCTCGGGGCCGTCAGATCCCGCCTTGAGGGTCAGGAGGCGGTCGGCGTAGACGCGGCGCAGCTCGTGGTGGAGCGGCTTGAGGCGGCCGTCGCCGTCGATCGCGGACCAGGAGCTGACCGGCCAGCAGTCGTTGATCTGCCACACGATGGTGCCGGCGCAGCGGGGCCAGTTGGCGCGCCAGTGCTCGATTCCGGTGGCGACGGCGCGGGCCTGGACGACTTGGGTCAGGTAGTGCCAACGGTCGAAGTCCTTCTCGGGCGAGGCGAAATGACGCTCGACGCCGCGGTTCAGTTTGCCGTTGCCGTCCTCGGCCTTCTGGTGATGCAGCATGCCCGGTGAATCGGATGCGAGGTCCTCGCCGGGCAGGGCGCGGCGCAGCGTGGCGAACGCCGCGGGTGCCTGCCAGCCGAATTCCGAGACGAAGCGGGGCACGTTCTCGCGGTACTCGGTGTAGTCCTGGCGGTTCCACACCTCCCACGAGTGGTATGTGCCGTGGTCGGGGTCGTTGGGGTGGTGGTCCCATGAGCCGGACCACGGGCTGCCCGCGCTGTAGGCCCGTGTGGGATCCAACTCCGCGACGACGCGCGGCAGGAGTCCGAGGTAGTAGCCCTCGCCCCAGGAGTTCCCGGCGAGGGGCTGCTCCCAGTCCCAGTCCCGGAATCCCCAGAGGTTCTCGTTGTTGCCGTTCCACAGCACGAGACTGGGGTGCGGCATGAGCCGTACGACGTTGTCGCGGGCCTCGGCCTCCACTTCGCCGCGCAGCGGCTGCTCCTCCGGGTAGGCGGCGCAGGCGAACAGGAAGTCCTGCCAGACCATCAGGCCGAGTTCGTCGCAGGCGTCGTAGAAGGCGTCGTCCTCGTAGATGCCGCCGCCCCAGACGCGGACCAGGTCGACGTTGGCGGCGGCGGTCTGCTCCAGGCGGGTGCGGTAGCGCTCGGGTGTGATCCGGGAGGGCAGCACGTCGTCGGGGATCCAGTTCACACCGCGTACGAAGATCCGCTCACCGTTGACGACGAACGTGAACCCGGTGCCGTGTTCGTCGGGCGCGCGGTCCAGATCGACGGTGCGGAAGCCGACCCGCCGCTTCCAGCCATCCAGGACCCTGTCACCGTCGAGGAGGGTCAATTCGACGTCGTACAGGGGTTGTTCGCCGTATCCGCGCGGCCACCACAGTCGCACGTCCGGCACGTCGAGCACGAGCGTGACAGCGTTGTCATCGGCTTCGGCGCGCACCGTGACCCCCGCCACCGTGGCGTGCACGGTGAGGGGCCGACCGGCGCCTGAGGCGGTGCGTTCGAGATCGACTCGGAGTTCCACGCGACCGCGCGTCCCGTCCACGGTCACCAGCGGGCGTACCCGCTCGATGCGCGCCGTCGACCAGCGCTCGAGCCGGACCGGGCGCCACATGCCCGCGGTGACCACCGTCGGCCCCCAGTCCCAGCCGAAGTTCGCGGCCATCTTGCGGATGTACTGGAACGGCTCGGGATAGACGTTCGGCCGCTCGCCCGTCAGCTCCTTTATGGAGGCGGCCTCGTCGTAGGCGGAGGCGAACGTGACGTTCAACTCGCCCCCGCGTCCCGTGACATCGAACCGATAGGCGCGGTGCATGTTGCGCGTGCGCCCCAACTCCTGACCGTCCAGGACGATGTGGGCGGCGGTGTCCAGCCCGTCGAAGACCAGGTCGGTGCGCTCGTGTGATGTCGTGTCGCATGCGGCGTCGTCCAGTTGACGCGTGTAGGTCCATGCCCGCCGTCCCACCCATTCCACCTCGTGCTCGTTCGCGCCGAGGAAGGGGTCGGGGATGAGGCCCGCGGCCAGCAGATCTGTGTGGATGCAGCCGGGGACGCGTGCTTCGAGCTTTCTCCCCTCGTGGCTGACGTGCCAGCCCTCGGTCAGCTGGACGATGTGCTTCATCAGCGGCTCCAATCAGACAGGCGCAGGCCCTGGTCGTGCGCAACGCCCGCCAACTTAACCCGCACTTGATTAACCGGTCCAGCCCTCACAAGCGATCATCGCCGCACGCAACCCTGCAGCCTGGAGGCCTTGCCTGCAGCCAGGCACCGGGTCGGCGGGTAACGATTAGGCATCGTGCCGGAAATCAGTGCTTTACCGGTTCACGGATGGCTGACATAGTGCCGTCAGCCGCTGGGCCTGAGCCGTAACCCTTGGAAGGAGTTGGGCACATGAGGAAGAAGCCGCTGAGCGCCGCGCTGCTTGCCACCGCGATGCTGACCGTCGCGGGATGTGGCGGAGGAGGGGGCTCGACGGGGGAGGCCGCTACCGCGCCCTCCGACCCCGGAAAAGCGTCAGGCACCATCACCGTGCTGACCAACCGCACCGACCTGGTGCAGGACGGCACGATGAAGAAGTACGCCGCCGAGTTCAAGAAGACCCACCCCAAGGTGACGGTGAAGTTCCAGGGCATCACCGACTACGAGGGGGAGGTGAAGATCCGGATGAACACCGAGAACTACGGTGACGTCCTGCTGATCCCGTCGGTGATAGCCAAGGGCGACTACCCGAAGTTCTTCGCCCCGCTGGGCGACACCAAGGAGATGGCGCGGAGCTACCGCTTCACCGGCAAGACCGACGTCAAGGGGAAGACGTACGGCATCGCCAACTTCGGCACCGTCAACGGCCTGGTCTACAACAAGGCGGTGTGGAAGAAGGCGGGCATCACCGACTGGCCGACCACTCCGGCGCAGTTCCTCGACGACCTGAAGAAGGTCCGGGCGAAGACCGGGGCCACCCCGTACTACACCAACTTCAAGGACGGTTGGCCGCTGAGCAGCCCCTGGACCAACAGCATCGGCTCGGTCAGCTGCGACGCGAACGCCTCGGACGCGCTCGCGACCTCCGACAAGCCGTGGACCAAGGGCAGCGACCTGAACGTCCTGGACACCCTCCTTTACGACATCGTCCACGACAAGCTGTCCGAGAAGGACCCCACGACCACGAACTGGGAGACGTCCAAGACGGATCTGGCCAAGGGGGAGATCGGCAGCATGCTGCTCGGCTCCTGGGCCGTGAACCAGATGCGCGACGCCGCCAAGAAGGCGGGTCGGAACCCGGATGACATCGGCTTCATGCCCGTCCCGGTGCAGAAGGACGGCAAGTTCTGCGCGACGATGCTTTCCGACTACCAGCTGGCCGTGAACACGCACTCGAAGAACAAGAGCGCCGCCCGCGCCTGGATCGACTGGTTCACCGAGGAGTCCGGCTTCGCCGCCAAGGAAGGCGGAGTCTCCGCCCTGACCTCCATGGGCTACCCCGATGTCCTCAAACCTTACGAAGACAACGATGTCAAGCTCATCGAGCGGTCCGAGGCCAAGACCGAGCAGGTCAATGCCATCGACAACGCCTCCGAGATCGGCCTCGCCAAGCAGGACTACCGGCAGAAGCTGATCGACATCGCGCGCGGGGCTCAGAAGGGTTCCCTGGCGGACTACTTCGACGATCTCGACGAGCGCTGGGACGACGCGGCTTCCGCCGCGGGCCACTGACCCGGACACGAGCACGGGGCCCCGCACCGTCCGCGGGGCCGGGCCCCACTTCTGCATCACGCTCGACACGGATCACGAAAGGTCCCGTTCGACATGACCGACACCACGTCCAAAGCGCCGCCGACACCCGCACTCCGTGCCGCCCCCGTCAGCCGGCGCTCCCGCAGAGGCGGCCCGCCCACCCGTTCCTGGCGCGACCACCCGCTGCGCAGGATCACTCCGTGGCTGTTTCTGCTGGCACCGCTGGCGCTGCTGATCACGTTCACCTACGTGCCAGTGGGCAACATGATCTATTACAGCTTCACGGACTGGGACGGCGTCAGCCCCGACCGGAACGTCGTCGGGTTCGAGAACTACACCCAGCTCTTCACCCGGCCCGAGCTCTTCCGGGTGTTCTTCGTCAGCTTCTACTATCTGGCCGCGTCGGCCGTGCAGATCGTGATCGCGCTGTACTTCGCGACGATCCTCAGCTTCGACCTGCGCTTCCGCAACTTCTTCAAGGGGATCCTGTTCTTCCCCTACCTGATCAACGGCGTCGCCATCGGTTTCGTCTTCCTGTACTTCTTCCAGGACGGCGGCACGCTCGACTCGGTCCTGTCGTGGTTCGGGGTCGGCGGTGACCACGCCTGGCTCGGTGATCCGGAGTCGGCCAACACCTCACTGGCCGGGGTGTCGGTGTGGCGCTTCACGGGCTTGAACTTCGTCCTGTTCCTGGGTGCGATCCAGTCGATCCCCGGAGAGCTCTACGAGGCAGCCCAACTCGACGGGGCGAGCCGCTGGCAGCAGTTCCGGCACATCATCGCGCCCAGCATCCGACCCGTGCTGAGCCTCAGCGTCATCCTGGCGATCTCCGGCTCGCTCGCCGTCTTCGAGATCCCGTACATCATGACCGGCGGCGCGACCGGCACTTCGACCTTCGTCATCCAGACGGTCAAGCTCGCCTTCCAGTTCAACAAGACGGGCCTGGCCTCGGCCTGCGCCGTGGTGCTGCTCCTGATCATTCTGGTGATCACCTGGATCCAGCGCCGCCTTGTGCCCGACGACAAGGTGGACCTCGTATGACCACGCTCACCACTGACGACCGCCCGACGTCCCGCAGGCGGCGACCCCGCATCGGCACGGCCCTGACGTACCTCTCCCTGGTCGTCGCCTCGCTCGTGGTGCTGGTCCCTCTCGTCGTCATCTTCCTCACCTCCCTGAAATCCTCTCGGGAGGTGAGCGACGGCGGCGCGCTGAGCCTGCCCCATGACTGGCTGAACTTCTCGAACTACGTGACCGCGTTCAACGACGGCGAGATGCTGAGGGCTTTCGGGAACACCGCGTTCATCCTGCTGTTCTCCATCACCGGCACCGTGCTCATCGGCTCCATGACCGCGTACGCGATCGACCGCTTCGAGTTCCGGATGAAGAAGACGGTGATGGCTCTCTTCCTCATCGCCACGCTGGTCCCGGGTGTGACGACGCAGGTCGCCACCTTCCAAGTGGTCAACAGCTTCAGCCTGGTGGACAGCCGCTGGGCGCCGATTCTGCTCTACATGGGCACGGACATCGTGTCCATCTACATCTTCCTGCAGTTCATCCGCTCCATTCCGACCTCGCTCGACGAGGCGGCCCGGCTCGACGGCGCCAACACCTTCACGATCTACCGCAAGATCATCTTCCCGTTGCTCAAGCCGGCGGTCGCCACTGTCGTCATCGTCAAGGGCATCACGACGTACAACGACTTCTACATACCGTTCCTCTACATGCCGTCCGAGGACAAGGGGACCATCTCCACGGCCCTGTTCCGCTTCAAAGGGCCTTTCGGCGCGCACTGGGAAGCCATTTCGGCAGGGGCGATCCTCGTGATCCTGCCGACTCTGCTCATCTTCCTGTTCCTGCAGCGCTACATCTACAACGGCTTCGCGCAGGGGGCGACCAAGTAGTCTCACGGTGAGCTGCCCAGGGCCAGTGACTCGCCTGCGGCATCATCCGCTTTACGACTACTACGAACCCCATAGCGAGACCGTCAGTCAGCCAACCGCGAGGGGCAGCCGCCAGCCGCCCCTCGCGGCGTCGCTCGGTCACTACTTGGCTCACCAAGTGGGCCGGGGAACCCATCGCAGCCTCTTGGCTGTGAGCGGACGAGAGGCAATCCCTGCTGCGCAGCCTTGTACGGCGAGCGCCGCATCCGGCTGGAAAGGTTGTGCGGGCTCGCTATCGCCGCAAGATCAGCTGAGACCGCGATGGGCGGCCCACAACGCCCCGGCACGGCTGGCGGCATCGGAGACCAGGGCCGCCAGTTCGGGTCTATCGGGGACAGGGAACGAGACGTATGCGCCCCGACCGCCCCCAACTGGTCTGCCGTAGGCCTTTACGGCGAGGTGACCGTCCGGGAGAAGCCGGACGTTGAGTGTGGTCAGCGTGAACGCTTCACCGCGGCGAGTGTCTGTCCAGCGGAGCGCCTGCGGTATCACGACATTGATCGCCAGAGCGCTTACTTCCAAGTCGCTGCTCATCATGGACGGATGATCTCACGCACGTCGCCGCAGGCGGCCGCCACCGGCTCACGCGGCAGGCAGTTTGATCACGGCTCGATACGCGTGCCGGCCCTGCCCTGGGCTGCCTTCTTCAATTGCCGATCGGCGACGGTCACCGTTATCGAACGGACGGCAGGAACAAACCAGGCAAACAAACCGGTCAGCGACCTTTGCACTTCAGGGTGGCGTTCGGCGCCGCACCGTCGCTTGTATCGCTGTGTGAGGGCGTATGAACTTGATCCCTTTTCGTTCTGGCCGCTGGTCGGTGGTGCAGGGGCAGCTCAGGATGGAGGAATGAAGTCACGCGACACATCCTGCGGGGGGGGGGGGGGGAGTCGGACCAGGTAGCGCAGTCGGTCGCCGCCTACAGCGGCCACGCCGACGATTACGCGGCTGAGCATGGTCCGAAGATGGCGGATCGTGTTGAGCGGTTCGCGGGCTCCTTGCCCGTGCCGTCGCTGATCCTTGACGCAGGGTGTGGTCCGGGCCGTGACCTTGCGAGGTTCCAGAAGCACGGGCATGTGGTGCGTGGTGTCGACCTCAACCCGCTGTTTGTAGCGATGGCCAACGCCCACGCGCCCACCTGGGAGTGTGACCTGCGCGAGGCCGGTTCGCGGTTCCCGGCCGGGACGTTCGATGGGATCTGGGCCTCTGCTTCGCTCGTCCACCTCGGCGTGGAGGATGCGGTGGACGTGCTGGGGCAGTTCGCCGGACTGCTGCGGCCCGGGGGCCGGATTTACGTGTGTCTGAGCGCCACCGGCCGCACAGGCTGGCTCGATGAACCGGGCGGCCGACGGTGGTACACGGTGTGGGATCCAGATGAGTTCGCCGCCGCGGTGGCCAGGGCGGGCTTCGCGGTCGACGGGGTCGACCGAGGTCCGTACGTAGAGGTCTGGGCGACCCGCGGCGGGTGACTTCCGAGTCGAGGCGGCGTTCTGGAGGTCGGCATGCATCGAGGGGAAGCACCGTCCGGACAGGGGCATCCCGACTGCCTATGAAGCCGTTGATGATCTCGGGACGGTACTGGAGGCGTTTCAGCCGGTTGCCGACACGTTATTGATCACCGCCGACCGTGTCATCGCAGGCACAGTAACGGAGTCCTAAGGTGTCTGGTAATTGATCTCGTGGCCGGTCGCGGCGAGCTGACGGATGCGGTGGGGGAGCGGACCTTAGCGCGCCGACCGCACCAGCCCGCGGAACGGGCTGAACCATGGGCCTACACCGCCGGGTTCGTCCTGGAACCCGGCAAGCACGAGGAGCTGCCGTCCGGCCTCACCGATGTAGAAATACTCCGCCACTGCGGACGGGGACGTCAGGGCGGCGGGGGCGCGCTCGGTCAACTCATCGGCGAGCGATCGGGCCATCGCATCGTCCTCGGTGTCGTGCCACGTCGCGGTTAAGTAGCGGGCGGCCCCGTCGTGCCGCCCCGCGAAGCGGTAGGGCACATAACGCCCTGGCGGATCGGCCGAGTACAGCGCTTGGATGGCACTGCCGAGAGTCTGCTGGTTGCGAGGATCGGCGGCGAAGGTCCGGTGCGCTTCGGGACTTGTCCATTGGGCGAAGTTGAGGATGGTCCGGCCGTCGGACCCCGCCAGACAGTGCCGCGCGAGGTACGCGGCTGGCAGCCGGGCCTTCTCCCAGGCGTCCATGACGCCGGACATGACCTTCTGCTGTTGTTCGAGCCCCCGGGTGCGCCACAGCGACGCCAGGATGAGGCCCGCGTCCGGACGGGCGGGGTCGGGCAGTGCGACCGGCCGGAGGCCGGCGACGATGGCAGTCATGGCGCCAGCCTCCAACCTCAACCGCGAGTGAGGTCAAGTTCCGTGATCGACCAAGGTCGACGACCCGGACATGAAGAAGCGGCCCTCTTGGCTACTTCGAGGTCGGGGACCAGGCGACAGTTACCGTCTGAACCTCGCTCCCAGGGGCTGTGCGACACGTGATGGTCACGGGCCCCGCCGGGCAGGTGCTGGCAGGGTCACCGGGCCCGCGTCCGTATCGCCGGCTCGTGTTGTTCCTTGGCCGCTTTATTCTGGGCAGTACCGCGCGCCTGCTGAGCAGCGTCTTGCGGTAGACAAAGAGCCTATCAATGGGCCAAGGAGCAACATGCCGGCAAGAGCCATGACTTCGTGGCAGGTCATGGCTGTCTCTCGGAGAGAACTTGGCTCGGTGGGAACCTTCGGCCGGGTGCCGGACACGGATAGGGCATGGAACTGAACGACGCTGGTCCTGCCATGCCGGTCGGCGGGATATCTGACCGGGAGCTGTGGGCGAGGGCCGTCGACGGCGATCGCGAGGCGTTCGGCCGGATCTTCGACCGTCATGGGAAGGCCGTCTATAACCATCTGTTCCGGCGGACGGCCGACTGGTCCGAGGCCGAGGACATCACGTCGGCCGTGTTCTTGCATGCCTGGCGACGGCGATCGGAGACGGTACTCGACCGCGACTCGGCTCTGCCGTGGCTGCTGGGCATCGCCAATGGCCAGTTGTCGAACACCAGGCGGCGGCTGAGACGGGTCGAGGCGTTGCTGCACCGGCTTGTCTCGCATGACGAGTCGGTGGGCGACCACGCGGACAGCGTCGCCGTCCAGATCGATGACGAGCGCCGTATGTCGGAGATCCACCGGGCGCTGGCCCGGTTGCCGCGTCACGAACGCGAGGTCCTTGAGCTCTGCGTCTGGTCGGGCCTTGACCAGCAGGCAGCCGCGGCAGTGCTGAAGGTGGCAGTCGGGACCGTGAAGTCCCGACTGCACCGGGCGCGGCAGAGGTTGGGCGCCGACCTTGGCGGAGCCACGGTTCCAGCGCCGTTCAGTTCGAGGAATCCCGCTACCACGAAGGAGATCGCACGATGAATGACTCGCAGGGCATTCCGGCGGCTCCTTCCGATCGTGATCTGCCGAACCACCGGCGGACCCGAGAGGAACTTCTGATGAAGATCGGTCCACAGGACAACGCGGCTTCACTGCGACGCAGATGGGGCGTACCACTCAGCGTCGCCACCGGTGTGACGGCGTTGAGCGTCGCGGGGGTGGTCGTCCTCGGCGGGACAGGGGACGCCGAACCGAGTGCCGCCGACCCCGCGCACAGCGGCGGAAGCCAGGGGAGCTCCACTCCGAGGCCGAGTCCGAGCGCATCACACGGTGCCACGTCGGGGGAAGACGGTTCGGCGCCGTCTTCGCCCCGCGGGACGTCGCCCGAGGCCGCCTTCACCATCACCGACGCGAGGACGACCCCGATCGAAGCCGAGACCGTTACCAGGATCCTTTCCTCCTGCCTGGGGCCGGACGCGTCGCAGTACCACGCCGTGATCGCGGTCCGCACGCCCACTGCCTCACGGGACTGGGACGGCGTGGTCGTCGCCGTCAACTCCGCCGACCAGTACGTGCAGTGCCAGTCGAAGGGAGACAAGGGCACCAGCCAGGACTCCCCGCCGACGTTCATCAACGACCGTTTGTGGGGGACCGGTCGTGTGGTCGAGTATTTCAACTCCATGCTCGAGCCCGTCGGCACGGGGAAGTACCTCATGCTGGGCGCCGGGCACTACACGTCCGACGTCGCCAAGATCACCATCAGCTACGGCGACGACCCGAAGGAGTACCCGGCTCGCATGGCGGGCGGCGCGTTCGTCTATGGGGCTGCCCTCTCCCCGGACATGCCACCCGGCCCGCGCTACATGGGCCCGAGCCCCTACGTCCATGCCTACAACGCATCAGGCAAGGAGATCTACAACCAGGCCAAGGACCCGAAGTTCACCGCCGAGCAGTAGGCAGGACGCCTCTCGCGGACCTTGTGGCGAGCGACTGCCTGCCGCTCGTGGAGTTGCAACGCACCCAGCACAGCGTCAGGGGTCGTGTCGTGTCTCCCTGTCTCCTGTCGGGCCATTTGGTCGTTGCTGGTTCTAGCGCGGTGAGCTGCTCGTCACGTCGTCTGCGAACGTGTCCGTCCCGGCTGCGTACGCTGCGGTGAACCGCTGGGCGGCCTCACGCGGAGCGCCCTGCGCGGTGACCCCGCCACGCTCCCGGCCGCAGAACGGAACATCGCCCGTGCACTCTTCGGCGACGGCGCCGCGCATGACTCGATGCTTCCCGTCCAGTCCGAGCGCGGACAGGACGCCTTCGCGGAGTCGATCGTCGCCGACCTCAAGGACGCTGTGTCCCGCTATCCCAGGGACGCTCAGCTCGATCGTCTCGTGCGGGAACTGCGAGAAGTATCCGAGGTCTTCGCCCATCACTGGGCCACGCAGACGGCGGCCGCCCAGCACACGACGGACCGCAAGACGATCCGGCATCCGGAGGTCGGCGACATCCTGCTCGACTGCGACGTGCTCATCGTCCCCGGCGCGGACCTGCGCATGGTCACCTACACGGCAGCGAGCGGAAGCATCGAGGCAGGGAAACTGGAGCTTCTTCGCGTCACAGGCGGCCGTACTGCCACCGCGCTCCCTTGACCGGCGGTTGCTGGGTGGGGCTCGTCATGCCGTTTGGGCGAACTCCCCGCTGGCGCCGCTCCCTATCGGTCACGGCCCGAGCACGCACTCGACCTGCTTCTCCGCCCCGCCTGAGGACGCATCAGCCTTGGCCGCCGGGGTGCTTCGCTGGCGAGGTACAGACGACGAGTAGATGCACGCGTGCTTGCCGGTGGCTCCGCCGGGGTCCTTGGCGACCTGCTTGCCGTCGACGCGAGCTGGCCCTGCGCGTGGGACAGGGCGACCGGCTCGGTCCGCCTCGTGGGCCCGCAGACAGAGGCGGAGAAATCCGGTGTTCAGATCGCCTGCCGGCCCCGACGGCTCCTCGAACGCACCACAGTCGGCAATCGCGCCGCCCTCTCCAAGGACCGCTGCACCTGTACGTAGAGAGCCGAGAAGGGGTCGCGGTGATCGCAGCGCAGCGCAGCTCGTCGCGCAGGCGCTTCAGGGTGTGACGTGCCTGCCGTACGCACTCAAGGGCGGGGCCCTGACATGACGCGGCGGGTCGCGGGGCGGTGGCGGTGGCCGAACCGCCGATGGTAGAGACGAGGACGGCCGCCATGACGGCGGCGGAGAGGGCGCGGGACCCCGCGCGGCCGACTGGGCATGAGCCGCCTCCTGGCGGCATGGTGAACCGTCAGTTCCGCGTTCAAGCCCCGGTACCCCTCCGGGCGGAAGGGGCGTTTCGCCCGGCGACCGCCCGAAGGAGTTACCGATCGCAGTCGGTGCGGAGTGTCAGTCGCTGAAGGGGACGGCGTCGGCCGCGGCGGCCTGCCAGTTGGTGGAGACAGGCCGGTCGACCAGGGTGGACGAGGGGAGCTTCAGTGTGACGGACTCGCTCTCGTCACCGGCGACGGAGAGGAACAGCCGCTCGTACTCCGCGCCGTAGTTGCCGCTGGTCGTCTTGGGGTTGATGCCGGCGTAGGCGGCGGTGGAACCGGAGAGCTTGATGGTCTTGCCGACGCTCTGCTCGATGGGCTGGACCAGCGAGTCGGGCGAGGATCCGAAGGAGGCGGAGGGGATGCCGCCCTCCAGGTAGCAGGTGATGCCCGACTTGGCCTTGGCCGTGACGAGCAAGTAGCCGCCGGCCTGCGTCTTCTCGGTCAGCTTGAAGGTCAGGTCAGTGGTTCCGCAGACCTGCCCGACGTCAGGGGCCGTGCCCTGGCCGCCGGCCGCGAGAGCCGTACCGGTGGCGGTGGCGGTGAGGGCCGCCGCGGCGACGGCGGTCAGGACGAGGCGGGTGGATCGGGCGACGAGAGGCGAACGCATCAAGATCTCCATGGGTAAGGACAGCGTGACGTCCAGCGAGCCGCTGGCACCTCTCCAGCCTGTGCCGCCACTGTCCCGTCCACAACGGAAGACCGGCATGATGGGACGCTGGAACGCTGAAAGGGGCACTGACCAGCACCGATGCCGACGGTGTGGAACGGCCGGCTGGAACGGAGGAGCGCGCGACACCTTCGCCGGAGCCCGGGTTTCAGGCAACGCAGAGGCGCCGTACCCCGTCGACCACCTGCAGACCGTACGGAGTGAGGGCCTTGCCGTCGGCTGTCGTGAGTGACCGGGAGGCGGCCACCCAACCGAGGACACTGTTGGGCTGGACCACGGTGCCCGGCCGCGGCAGGCCCGCCACGACCACGTCGTCGGGGCCGCACTCCAGGAGGCCGGGACCGTCGTGCCGGCGTGTGAGGTTCGCGTGGTCGTCCAGCCGGTAGATGGCGCCGGCCGGCACGGTGTTCACTTCGACCGCGGGTCCCTTGTGCCGGATGATCAGGTGGGCGGCTTCCGCGGGGCGGTCGTCCGGGGTCGCGGGTACGTCCTGGCCGTGCTGGGCCAGGAGGTGGCGCAGCATCGTGGGGACGGAGCCGTCCGCCAGTTCGAGTTCGCCCAGGAGCCAGGTGGACCCCTGTAGGCGGCAGTTGATCTCCAGTACGGTCACGACACCCTCATGGACGACGAAGTCCGTCCCGAAGACCCCCCGGTAGCCCAGGCCGTGCAGACCCTGCCCGATCTTCCGCACGGTGTCGCGGCACTCGGTGAGCACGGCCTCCGGCAGCAGCCGTACGGCGTGGAAGTCGTTGCCGGCGTACTGCCCGAAGACCGCCCCGGCGTCGTCGATGTGGGTGATCTGCACGGAGGGCCGCAGGGTCTGCGGGGCGCCCGTGTTGGGCACGAAGCCGTGCACGTTTACGCCGATGTCACCCGCGTACTCGCTGACCAGCAGGCGTGGCAGCGCGGGGACGGCGCGGGCCGAGGCCTCGTCGGTGACCAGGTAGGTGCCGTCACCGGCCTTGCCGCGCGGGCGCTGCACGACGAACGTCGGGCCGAAGCGGGCCCGCAGCGAGGCGTAGTCGAGCGCGCCGCCGACCACGGTGCTCGCGGGCACGCGCAGACCGAGGTGGCGGAACCACCGGCGCATGGCGGTCTTGTCCGTCAGCTGCTCCGCGTCGGCTTCTTCGGGCAGGTGCAGGCGCATGCCGATGCCTTCCAGTGCCTGCTGCCACGGTGAAGGGCACCCCTCGAACGACGCCACCTCCAGCCGGCCGCCGTGCCGGTGCCCGACCGCGAAGTCCGACAGCAGCGGCAACAGGTCGGCCACGCGCCCCACGGGGGTTCGGGCGCCCGAGGGCTCCCGGGCCCGTCTGTGGTGCTCCAGCGAGAACATCTCCACGCCGAAGCGCTCGGCCCAGCCGACGTCCCCCGCCTCGTCGGTGATGAGTGCCGACAGACAGCCCGCCCGGAGCAGGGGCAGGAGGTAGAGGGGGCGGGGGCCGAATCCGAGAAAGGCCGCGGTGTGCGGCAGCCTTCGGGCTTCCGCGATCACTTTGTTCGTCACGCAGGGTATGTATGGCCGCGCTCCGGTGCTTTGAGCGGGCCCGTCCGGGTGAACTCGGCGCCGGTCCCCGCCCGGAGGCGCGCGCCCTGCCCCCGGCATCGGGAAGCTGGCTGAGCCGGGCCGGCCGTATGCGATCCGTCCGTGGTCGTGAGTGAGCACCGGGGACCGTGCGACGAGAGGGCGAACGGTGGGCCATCTGGTCTTCGTCGAATCAAGCGTTACGGGCCAGCAGGCCCTGGAGTACGCGGTCGAGCGCGGCCACACCGTCACGCTCCTGTGCTCGTCCCGCGTCCGCTACGACAACGCCACGCGCGCGGAGTCCGAGCGCGCCCGGTCCCTGGCCCACCGGGTCGTCGAGATCGACGACCTACGGGACACGGCGGCCGCGCTAGGCGCCGTGCGGTCGGCCGCGGCTGCCGGCGGTGCGGTGGACGGGGTGCTCAGCACGATCCATGAACTCGCCCTGCCCGCGGCGCGGCTCGCCCGCCTCACCGGCGCGAGGGGAACGTCCGTGGAGGCCGTGTCGGTCGCCCGCGACAAGGCGGCCTGCCGTCGAACGCTGGACGCGCACGGTCTGCCCAACGTCGCGCACGCCCTGGCCGCCACGGCGGGCGAGGCCTTGGCGGCGGCCGCGTCCATCGGCTACCCGGTCATCGTCAAGCCCGTGCGGGGCGTCGCCAAGGCCGTCACCACGCTCGCTCGCACGCCCCACGACGTCGAGACGCACTTCGCGCACGCCGCCGCCCGGCACGCGGCGGTCGCACCCTGCCTGGCGCGGGAACTCGACGGCCGTTTCCTCGTCGAAGAGGTGGCCGTCGGGCCGCTCTACTCGGTAGAGGTGGCCGCCGACGGCACCACCTGCACGGCCCTGGCGGCCGTGCGCCGCAAGACCGGCGCGGACAACCCCCTCCTCGAACTCGGCTCCACCATCCCCTGCGGCCTGCCCGCACCGGCCGAACGCGAACTGATGGACTACGCGGTCCGCGTCTGCCGCGCGATCGGCATGGACCTCGGCCTCTTCCACGTCGAAGTCATCGGCACCGCGGCCGGATGCAGGCTGGTCGAGGTCAACCCGCGGATCGCGGGCGGCGCCGTCCCGGACCTCATCCGCGCGGCGACCGGACGCAGCCTGTTCCATGTGCTCATCGACCTGTACGACGGCGCCCGCGTACCGCGGGAGCCCTTCCGCGTCCGCACCGCCGCCAGCCACACCTTCCTGACCGCCGCCGAGGACTGCCGGGTCCGCGACGACCTGCCGGAGAACTGGCTGGAGTCCTTCCGTCACCGGCTCCATTCCGGTCACACCAGCATCGCCCCGGGCACCCGGCTGCGCGGCATGAACGGTAACGGAGCCACCTACGGGGTCGTCCGCCTCACCGCGGAGACCGCGTCCCGGGCGGAGGCCGCGTCCGCGGCGCTGCACGCCGACATCGAGCGGCTGCTCGGCATCCGCATGCCCGCCGTCGCCCCCGGCTTGGCGGAGGAAGGCTAGCTGGCCCAGGCGACAGCTGCCGCTGCTTCACAAGCGGTCGACTTCCGCCATCGACCGTTCCCGCGCCCCCGCCTCCCCTTGCCTCCGCCTTGGAGTTACGTGTGCGGGTGGGGCCGGGCGGCGGCGGGGCGGAGCATTTGCCCGGCTGCCAGTTCGCGATAGGTCGGATTGTTGGTGAGCAGGTCCTCGTGGCCTGCGCCGGCGGTGGCGCGGCCGTGGTCCAGTACGACGATCTGGTCGGCGTGCTGGACGGTGGAGAGCCGGTGTGCGATCACCAGCAGGGCGCATTCCTGCGCGACGTCCTTCATCACTGTGGTGAGCGCGGTCTCGTTGATGGCGTCGAGGTGGGAGGTGGGCTCGTCGAGCAGGAGGAGTCGGGGACGGGCGAGCAGAGCACGGGCAAGTGCGATGCGCTGGCGCTCGCCTCCCGAGAGGGTGTTGCCGCGGTCGCTGAGCATGCCGGACAGGCCGCCCCGCAGCCGTCGTACGACGTCGTCGAGCTGGGCGAGTTCGATGACGCGCCGCACTTCGGCCTCGGTGGCGGCCGGCACGGCGTAGGTGATGTTGTCGCGCAGGGTGCCGTGGACGACATGGGTGTTCTGATCGACGACGGCGATCCG
Source organism: Streptomyces sp. NPDC050147 (assembly GCF_040660195.1). NCBI lineage: Bacteria > Bacillati > Actinomycetota > Actinomycetes > Kitasatosporales > Streptomycetaceae > Streptomyces > Streptomyces sp. NPDC050147. Next base: position 177,406 of record NZ_JBFALJ010000017.1, read on the forward strand.
CTCGCGGCATTCCGCGCGGGTCAGTTCAGTGGCGGGCCGCCCGTCGAAGAGGAGGACCCCGGAGTCCGGTTCGTAGAACCTGGCCACCAGAGCGAAGATCGTGCTTTTTCCGGCACCCGACCGGCCGACCAGAGCCGTCTGACTTCGGTGGGGGACCGAGAAGGTGACGCCGCCCAGGACCGGGCGATCGGGTTCGTAGCCGAAGGTGAGGTCCCGCAGCGCGAGAGCGGGCTCCTCGTACGAAGCGGCTTGCCGAGCCGCCTCGCGAGGAGGCGTCCGTAGTGTCGGCCGCCCGGGGGGTGAGGGCTCCGCGGGCAGGTTCAGGGCCTGTTCGATGCGCTGGTAGGCGCCCATGCCGCGCTGGATCAGGCCCACCGCGCGGAAGACCGAGGACAGCGGCAGGACGAGGTAGGAGGCGTACAGCAGGAAGGCGACGAGGTCACCGAGGGAGTTGGCGTGGCCGGTGACGCGCAAGCCGCCGATGACCAGGACGAGCAAGAAGGAACCCTGGACCGCGAGTTCGACCGCCGGGCTCATCACCGATGCGAGTTTCGCGGTCCGCACGCCCGCGTCGTGAGCGGATTCGATGCGTTCGCCGACGCGCTGTGCTTCGCGGTCCTCGGCCCTGTGGACGCGGACCATCGGCAGAGCGCCGAGCGCACGCTCGAGGTCGGCGGCGATCGCACCGACGGAGTTCTGCATGTGCTCGGAGGCGGCACGGATGCCCTTCAGCAGTGAGGCCACGACCGCGGCGGCGGTCGCCACGGTCAGGGCGACCAGGACAAGCAGCAGCGGATCGATCCACATCATCAGGGCAATCGCACCGGCCGCGACGAGGGCTCCCGTGACGAGGTCGACGAGAGCCTGGGAGACCACCTCCCTGAGCAAGGTGGTGTCGGCGGTCACGCGGGAGATCAGATCGCCGGTGCGGTGGCGGTCGTACTCCCGCATCTCCAGCCTCAGCAGTCGCGCGACCAAGCCGTGACGGAGCTGGCGTACGACTCTCTCGCCCATGCGTTCCAGGACGAAGCGGCCGACGGCGCCGGTGGCTGCCTCGACGACGAACAGCACGGCAAGGAGCAGCAGAAGCGGCCAGAATGCCCGCCCGTGGTCACCCGCGTCCACGATCTGCTTGGCGACGAGAGGCTGGGCGAGCCCGAGGACCGAGGCCACGAGAGTGAGCACGGTGGCCACGACGATGGAGGCCCGGTGCCCGGTGGTGAGCCGGTACATGGTGGCCACCGCGGCCCGTGTCGAGCGGTCCGGCGGCGCCTTCGCCTGCAGGTCGGTCATGGGTGGGGAGGCCGGTTCGTGTCCGTCGGCCCCACCGCGAGCAGCCGCGCGAAGTAGCCGTCGGGTGCGTCTTCGCCGATGGGCCGTCCCTCCGCCTCGATCCAGGCGTGCGCGTTGAAGGGGGGCACCACGCTTGCCCCGGTGCACCATGTGGGCCAACTGCCCGTCAGCCGGCACAGCAGGGCGGCGGCCAGCGAGCGGGGCAGGCAGCCTTTCGGACCGGCGCAGAGCAGGCTGACCGCGCACACCGCGTCCCGGGCGTTCTTCGCCTGCGCGGCGCTGGCCGGCGCGGCTCCGCGACGCACGACGCCGAGGACCACGCGGATCCGGCGCGGGGACAGCAACGAGAGGACGACGGCGGGAAGCAGCACGAGGCGGGCGGCCAACCGCCGGGTGAAGGGGACGCCGGTGGGCCGCACCAAGGCGCTCGGTGTCGTCATGAGGCCAGCCCCGACTCCCGCAACTCCCGTACGAGAGCCATGACGTCCTGCTCCGCGCGGGCCCGGTCGATGTCGAACTCCGTGACGAGCGCTTCGACGGCCGCCGCTTCCTCGCCGCCGTCGAGGAGGGTCTTCACCACCAGGGTGCCGGTGGGGTTGAGCTCCCAGTAGTCGCCGCTGCGCTGGTCCAGGAGAACTGTTCCGTAATCGGTCTCCGCGGTGGAGACATCGGGGCCGAACCGCAGTGCCATGGTGGGTGACTGCCTTTCTCCGGTGGCGGATCTAGCGGGTGCGGGTGGGGGAGAGGCCTCGCAGCCACACTTCGGCGGCGATGGTGGAGTAGAGGATCGCGTCGCGCAGCCCGGGAGCGGAGGGGCGCTGCGCGAGGCGACGCAGCGCGTGGCCGTCGACCAGGCCGAGCTGCTCCAGCCTGGAGTTCTCCCACAGGGACAACAGGTCGGCGCGGTGCCGACGCAGCCCGTCGGCGGCGTCCATGGCGGCTGCGGCCTTGGTGGTGCGCCGCAGACATGTCTCGGGCACGATGCCGCGCATCGCGGTGGTGAGGACGGGCTTGTACGCCCAGGGCGTGACGCGTTCGTCCGGCCGGATGGCGAGGCAGGTCTCGATGACGCGGTCATCGAGGAACGGCGAGGCCATGGGTACGCCGGCGCGGGAGGCCATGCGGTCCCACTGGCGGATGATGCGCGTGCACGAGCGGATCGCCTCCAGGTCGGCGTGCAGGCCACGGTCCGGGTGCAGCGGCGTGACCGTCGCGGCCGCCTCTCTCAGGGCTCGCTGCGCCAGCCGTTCCGCGTCGGGCGTCACCCAGTCGAAGAGGCGGGGCGGCATGCCCCAGCCGAGACTGGTGGCGACCGTGGCAGGGGCGGGGTCGCGCAGCCGACCGCTGGAATCGGCGAGCCACCTCCCGTACGGCCGTGAGTCGGCCAGCGCGCGGACAGTGGCGCCGAGCGGCCACTGCCACAGCGCCCGCAAGCCGCGCAACTGCCGCAGCGCGAACAGCGGACGTGTGCGCGCCAGCCGGTGGTAGTACGCCTCGGAGCACCACGCCACATGGTCGCCCCCGATGCCCGTCAGGTGCAGCCTGCTGCCCCGCTCCGCCATGCCGGGCAGATGATGGAGTACCCGCGAACGGTCCATGACACCGATGGTGGGCTCGTCGAGCAGGTCGTCGATGCTGAGGAGATCGTCGTAGACCAGCGGCGAGGCGTCCGCGTCCCAGACCACATGCTCGACGTCCGGCAGGTGCTTCGTCGCCTGCTCGGCCCAGTACAGATCGGTGTCGGCGGGATCGCGCCCCGGCCAGGTGCTGGCCACCACCTTGGCGCGGGACCGGTCGGCCAGGAAGCAGATGGAGGTGGAGTCCAGGCCGCCGGACAGGTCGCAGCTCACCACGCCGCCTCGGCGGGTGCGGGCGTCGACGGCCGCGGTGAGGGCCTCGCGGACCAGCGGTGCGCCGTCGGCGAGCGTACGGACCGGCTCCGGCGGGGCCCACCATCGCGCGTGGCGTACGGTCCGACCGTCCGCGGCGACGATCAGCGCGTCCTGTGGCGGGACAGCGGTGACGCCACGCCAGACAGACGTTTCGAACAGCGGATACGGAACCGGCCATAGCAGTCCTACCGCCAACTGCTGTTCGTCGGGCGCGGTGCCGAGCGCGTTCGCGAGCACGTCGGCGCGGGTGGCGGCCACCTGCACGCCGTCCACGGCAGCATGGAAGACCAGGCGCAGCCCGGACGCGGTGCCCTGCACCCTGAGTTGCCCATCGAGGGTGGCGACGAGGTGGAAGCTGCCGGGCAGGGAGTGGGCCAGTGCGTCAAGTTCGGCGAGGTGGCGCAGCCGTCCTGCGCGGCGCTCCAGTTCGGCGGCACTGATCGGGCAGCAGCCGATGACAGCGAGCGCCGCGCTGCCGGCAAACCCGGTGACGGCCTCCTGGTCGTCCCATTGCCCTACCAGCCATGGCCGGCCCGACGGGTGCTTGAGGATTCGTGTCCCGGGGTGGGCGAAGGAGCGGGCCACGGCGGCTGCGTCCTCACGGTCGTTGAAGACTGCGAAGTGTGCGTCGCCGGGGCCCGTCCCCGCACTTGCGTGCAGTTCAGTCATGACGTCAGGTCAGAAACCGTCGGTCTTCAGTTCTTGCTCAGGATGAGTCGGTCGTTCCCGGAACTCCGCAGCAGCCCGGTCTTCTTGCGGAACGTCCCGAGCCGGACCAGCGTCGGCGCTTCGTAAGCCTTCTTCATGAGCTCTCCTCAGGTAGAGGATTGACGGCCGCTTCCCTGGTCGACAGCGCACGGGGATCCCGGTCTGCTGCCGGCCGGCCCGAGGCTCATCTGGAGCCCGGGCGGGAATGCGGGCGCAGCACCTAGCTATGTGCATAACCGCACGGCAGGACAAGGACACCGAGGGAAAATTAGACAATATGGAAAGTTCAGCCGCAGTGGGTATTCACGGCACTACTTTCGGATTTAGTCTAAAACTGCATAATGTAAGGCTGCTCTGCGTGTAAGGGCGAAAAAACGTTCCGACCTGCGTATCGGCAGCCGTCTGCTGCTCCTGTCGCGAAGAGGGGGCAACGAGCCGGGTGGAGCCGCCGGGGCGTACTGGGTTCTTGCGCTCGCGCTTCGTCTCCCTGTCAGAATGGCCAGCTCTTTCCCCTGGTCCGGTAGCTCTCTTGCGTCAGCGGCGAACTCCGTGTGATGCGTTCCGGCAGGAGTCGCGTCGAGCTGATAATTCCGAGGACCAGGAGGACGGTGGGTCTTGCCGGCGTCGGTGCCGACCTTTGTTCGGCAGCCGGGTCGTCGCGGGGCGCCAAGCGGCCAGTCAGTCAAAGCCACCAACGGCAGAGTGTTTCCAAGCACACTCGGCGCCCCTGGGCGGGTCAACCACACGAAGGGCTCACCGCGTCCCGCAGAACGACGTAGGGAGCGTTTTCCATCCTCACGCTGATGCGTGGTGAAGGTTCGAGGACGGCCTTCCCGATGTCGGTGATCCGGTTGGTGCTGTAGCGGAGCTTCGGCAGGAGGCGCCAGCCTTTCAGGATGGCCTTGGCCTGTTCGCCGAGGCAACGCATCTTGGTGAGGTCTTCATCGATCCACGCTTGCCTTGGTGGCAGGCCCTATCAGGTGTGCGTCCAGCGTTGGTTGCTGCCGTTCGAGCAGGAGTAGAGCTGGATCAGAGTGCCGTTGGCGGTGCCGCTTGCCGCTGCGTCGAGGCAGAGGCCGGACTGGACGCCGACGATGGATCCGTCGGAGTCGAGGCGCCATTTCTGGTTGTCGCCACCCCAGCAGCTGTAGATCTGGACTTTGGTGCCGTTGCCGGTGCCGGCGGCGTCCAGGCACTTGTTGCCGTAGACCCTGAGCTCGCCGGCGGCGGTGTAGGTCCACTGCTGATTGGTGCTGTTGTGGCAGTCCCACAGCTGGAGTTGGGTGCCATCGGTGGTGCCGGCGCCGGGCACGTCCAGGCAGCGGCCCGAAGCGACGCCCTTGACCTGTCCGGAATCCCCAGGCGGCGTAGGGGAAGTGGCATTGAGTGCGTTGAGGACGGCGGTGTAGGCGGGCTTCTTGCTGCCGTCGCCGTTGAACAGCAGCGGCGAGTGCTCCGGCCGCCAGGAGTCGGTGTCGCGCACACCCCAGACCGTGATGCCCAGGCAGCGTGAGACGGCCAGGCAATCGTTGGTCACGTCGGCGTAGGTCGAGGCCGGGGCGCCCTGGATGTCGAGTTCGGTGATGGCCACGTCGACGCCGAGGGCGGCGAACTGCTGCAATGTGGTGCGGAAGTTGCTGTTGTAGGGGCTGCCGCTGTTGAAGTGCGCCTGGAAGCCGACGCAGTCGATCGGCACGCCGCGCTGCTTGAAGTCTTTGACCATGGCGTACATGGCCTGAGTTTTGGCCCAGGTCCAGTTCTCGACGTTGTAGTCGTTGTAGCAGAGCTTGGCGGCCGGGTCGGCGGCGCGCGCGGTGCGGAAGGCGACCTCGATCCAGTCGTTGCCGGTGCGCTGCAGGTTGGAGTCGCGCCGGGCTCCTGAACTGCCGTCGGCGAAGGCCTCGTTCACGACGTCCCACTGGGCGATCTTGCCCTTGTAGTGGGACATCACGCCGTTGATGTGGCCGATCATCGCCTGGCGCAGGGTGCTGCCGCTGAGGCTCTGCATCCAGCCGGGCTGCTGGGAGTGCCAGGCCAGGGTGTGGCCGCGCACCTGCTTGCCGTTCTGCACGGCCCAGTTGTAGACGCGGTCACCGGCGGTGAAGTTGAACTGGCCCCGCTGGGGTTCGGTGGCGTCGATCTTCATCTCGTTCTCGGCCGTCACCGAGTTGAACTCGCGGCCCGCGATCGTCGTGTACGCCGAGTCGCCCAGCCTGCCCGAGGCGATGGCGGTGCCGAAGTAGCGGCCGCTCTGCGCCGCCGCGGCGCCGAGCGTACTCTCGGCCGCACTCTCGGCGGCGTGTGCGGTCGGCGGCGCGACCGGTGCGGCGACCGCACCGAGGACGCCGACGACCAGCGCTATCAGAAGACCACCGAACTTCTGGCGGACGACGGGTGGGGAAAAGGCATGCAAAGCCATGACTGTGCCTCCAGGGTAGAAATCACGGAAGGACTGAAGAGCGTCGAAATGCGTCGTCCGCTCCCACGCGGCAGACGGACGGGCCGGGCCGGAACCCGGGCAACACGGGGTCACCGGACACCGTGGTCATGGAACCCAGATGATGTCGGCCGGACGGACGGCACCCGAGCGGTCGCCGGGTGACGTAGGGGGCCTTGCAGAGTGCGGCCGGGCGGGCGCGTCTGCCCCGGGTCTGACCGGGCATGGATCAGATGCAGGCATGCCCGTCGAGCGTGAAGGCCGCGGGGGAGGGGTTGCTCCCGCTGTACGTCCCCTGGGGTCCGAAGCTCGCGGCCGCACCGGGTCGGATGGTCCGGTTCCAGTCGGCGTTCGAGTCGGCGTCGCGGGCGGCGACGGCGGTGCCGTCGTGGGTGGCGGTCGCGTCCCAGGCGCTCGTGACGTGCTGGCCTGCCGGGTAGGTCCAGCTCAGCTTCCCGCCGTCCGCGGAATTCGAGCCCATGTTCTTGACGGTGACCGTCGCGGTGAAACCCGTGCTCCAGCCGCTGTCGCCCTTGTACGTCACCGCGCAGGCACCGGTGGGTGGTTCGCCGGTGGAGGTCCGCTTGGCGCTTGGCGGCGTAGGCGGCGTAAGGGGGGAGGCAGGCCAGCGAGGCGCTCCAGTCGGCCGCCACCTCGTTGGTGGAGTACGAGCCGATGTCGTCGATGTAGCAAGCCGAGGACGCGGAGCCCGGCCAACGTCTCCGCGCGGATGTCGAAGGGCACGCTGACGCTGCCGTCCACCGCCAGGACGTATCCCGAGCCGGTCCCTCGGTACGAGGAGAAGTCGGCCACCTGGACGGACTGCCCGGAGGGGGTGTCCGCGCCGCGCGGAAGGGTCGCGCCGGAGGCGACCACAGTCCCGGACGCGTCGCGCAACTGCCAGGTGAGCGACTGCGCTGCCGTGGTCACCACGGTGGCGCGCTTGGGTGGTCCGTCCGGCAGGTAGCCGGCCTGGGGTTGACGCATACGGCCGAGGTCGCCGCCGCGAAGGGGGCGGCTGCCGCGGTGGGCGCGGTGAGGAGGTCGCCGACGGGGAGGGGCCTCGTCAACAGAGTGGAGGCGGAGGCGTCTGGGGTGGCGTAACGAAGGGGTGGGGGGCATGAGTGGCTCCTGTGGCGATGGTGGTCGACAGGGGGGAGTTGGTTTGGGGGAGCAGGCGCATTCGCCAGGGCAGGCGGCGGTAGTTGCCGCCGGGTCCATGCCCTGGTAGGCGTACCGCAGTCGGCGGGTGTTGATGGTCAGGATCTGATCGTTGCAGGCGTGGATCGTTCCGCCGTGGCTGATGTCTTGCGCCCAGGTGCCTGCGGGGAAGGTGACGTTGTTTCGGCCGGCGAAGGGTTCGTTCCCGGTGGTAGGTCGGGGGCGTCCAGGCGCTGGTGAGGCTGGGAGATGTGAAGGAGTGAAAGCAGTGTCGGCCGGCGGAGCCGATGGCTTCCTGGAGGAGCAGGTACTGGTTGCTGTCGGCGACCTGATACACGCTGGTTGCCTCGAGCGCCGCGTCGACCGCTAAGCCCGTGAGTGTCTGTGCCCGACGTCTCGGAGATCGGGGGTAGCACCGACATGATCGTCCTTTCTCTCTGTGGGGGAGTTCTTGGTGCCCACTGGGCGCCGTGGGGGCACCAGTCTGGGAGCGCTCCCATGCGAAATATCGAACAGCGGTCGGTGCGTCGAAGATTCGAGGCGGACAGTAGTGATGTGCAGAGCAGTCGTCAACAGATGCGGACTCCTGCGGAAGTTGAAGATGTGGCGGCCAGGGGCGGACGCTGCTTGCTCAACTGCTCTCCTCTGCGCGGATGCCTGGGCTGGTGAACTGCGTCGCAAACTTTCGAAGAGTTTCCGGTCGGTCCAACATGCTGGTCAAGCCTGAAGAAGGCGCCGTTTATGGACAGATCGGCGACAGGTCTTGACCCGGAGGCCCCACGTTCCTAGCTTGTGGCGTCAAAGAACTCGAGAAGTTTCCGAAAGTTTTCGGGATTGAACCGACGTCCCCCACCCCGGAGGCCCTCTTGGCCAACACCCCCTGGACACCTGGTGGATCCGCTGGCGTGACATCCCGGCCGCAGCCGTCACAACCAGCCGCCGATTGGGATGGCTGAGGGCCGGGGACCTCTCTGGTCACGGCCACGGCGAAGTGCTCGGCTGGAGCGCCCACAGCACCAACTCTTCAGCATGTGTGGCCGTCTTCTCACCTACCCCGTCCCTGGCCTCCGGCGCGGAAGCTCCGCACGGTTCATCGGCGTCACCTCACTCCCGCCCCGGCCCCCGGCCCCCAGGCCCCCGCCCAAGGAGTTCTTCTGATGTGGTTCCGCCATCCGTCCCCCGTCCACCTGAGACGCTTGCTCGCCGTCCTTGCGCCGCTGCTGCTTGTGGCTACCTTCCTCGGCGCCCCGCCCGCCGCCGCGGCGACCGTCGACACCAACGCCTGGTATGTGCTGGTCAACCGCAACAGCGGCAAAGCCCTGGACGTCCACAACCTGGCGACCAACGACGGCGCCCGCATCACCCAGTGGACCAGGAACGATCAGAACCAGCAGCAGTGGCAGTTCGTCGACTCCGGCGGCGGTAACTACCGCATCAAGTCCCGCCACTCCGGCAAGGTACTGGACGTCCACAACCGGTCCACCGCCAACGGCGGCTCGATCGTTCAGTGGGCCGATCAGAACGGCACCAACCAGCAGTGGCGGCTGGCCGACAGCTCGGACGGCTACGTGCGGTTCATCTCGCGCCACAGCAACAAGGCCCTCGAAGTGCAGGGCGGCTCTACCGCCGACAACGCGAACATCGTCCAGTACGACGACTGGGGCGGCACCAACCAGCAGTGGCAGCTGGTCAGGGTCGGCGGCGGCAACCCCGGACCGTGCGATCTTCCATCGACATACCGCTGGAACTCGACGGGCGCGCTGGCGCAGCCCAAGCCGGGGTGGGTCTCGCTCAAGGACTTCACTGTCGCCCCTTACAACGGCAAGCAACTCGTCTATGCGACGACGCACGACACGGGGACGAGGTGGGGTTCGATGAACTTCAGCCCGTTCACCAACTGGTCGGAGATGGCCTCGGCCGGCCAGAACACGATGTCCTCGGCCACCGTAGCGCCCACGCTCTTCTACTTCGCGCCGAAGAACGTCTGGGTGCTCGCCTACCAGTGGGGTGGAACCGCCTTCTCCTACCGGACGTCGAGCGACCCCACCAACCCGAATGGCTGGTCATCCGAGCAGGTGCTCTTCTCCGGGAGCATCCCCGACTCCGGAACCGGACCCATCGACCAGACACTCATCGCCGACGGGTCGAACATGTACCTGTTCTTCGCCGGTGACAACGGCAAGATCTACCGGGCCAGTATGCCGATCGGGAACTTCCCGGGCAGCTTCGGCTCGAACTCGACAGCGGTCATGAGCGATACGACGAACAACCTGTTCGAAGCCCCGCAGGTCTACAAGCTCCAGGGCCAGAACCGCTACCTCATGATCGTCGAGGCGATCGGCTCGCAGGGCCGCTACTTCCGCTCGTTCACGGCCACCAGCCTGAACGGCTCATGGACACCCCAGGCCGCGACCGAGAGCAATCCCTTCGCCGGCAAGGCCAACAGCGGCGCCACCTGGACCAACGACATCAGCCATGGCGAACTGCTCCGTACCAGCGCCGATCAGACGATGACCGTCGACCCTTGCAGTCTGCAGATGCTCTACCAGGGACGCAGCCCCAACTCTGGCGGCGACTACGGACTCCTGCCCTACCGTCCGTGTCTGCTGACACTGCAGCGCTGACATCACTGACGGCGCTGACGGCGTGACGCGAGTCCGGCTCCGGTATGGAGCCGCCGTGGCGGGCCCGGCGGAATACCGGACCCGCCCGGGTCACGCGACAACGTCAACGCTCATACGGCGACGGAGCGCGAGGTCGGGAGACGTTCACGGCTCCCCACGGACGGCCAGTTGAGACATCACGCTCCGCAACTCGCGCGATGGTCGCCTGCGCTGCTTACGGCATCGCCCTGACCATCGCGGCCCGCTCGTACTGGCTTCGGAGGCGTCCCGCTCGCCGGATGAACCGGATGAGTGTCAGCACAGAGTGACCGTCTGCGGCCAGTTGGATCCCTGCCCACTGGCCACCATGGGGTTTCGACTCCACCAGTACTCGAACGGTGTCTTGAACTGGGTCGCTCACCCTCGGCGTCATAAGCGCCGCACTCGATATCGCGTACCACTGCCCACCCGCAACCGCTTAGAGGACGATCCGGGCGTCTTCACCCCAAGGTGTACAGCGCCTCTGGGCCAGCTCGTGCCAGCTGCCCAGATATGACGTCAACACAGGCACTGCGCCGGGTAGTTGCAGAGGGGCATCCGATGCTCACCCTTTACGCTTCACGCGTGCGCCATCGCCCCACGTCGACGCTGCAGGATGTCTCCCCGCCGCGTCATTCCGTGCCCCATTCTCGTTCCGCCTCCTGTGAAGCGAACCCACCAGTGCCCCGCAGTAACGTTCCCGCGGGGATTACCCGAGCAGACGCCCACGCGGCGTGCTCGGGAGAAATCCGGACCGTCTCGTGCGGACTACAGCCGACCGACTTGACCATCGAACTGGACGCCGCTGCCGCCGTAGTAGCTGGGAAACCGCACACCCCGGGCATCTTCGGCCCGAGCACCACACGTAGCTACGTGCGGGCTGCCAGGGTGGTGTTCCCCCAGCGGGCGCCCCGGCTCTTCACCGACACGCGGCTTGCAGCGCTGACCACCTCATTGCGGTGGGGGGTGCGGTGCACCTACGACGCCTGAGGGTCCTTGTGCTCGTAGCCTTCTTGCTCTTGGCCCTCGTGGCGGTAGGAATGTTGCTGCTTCCATCGGACGAACGTCCACCAATGAAACATGAGGAGGCCGGCCGGCCGCGCAGTTGCACCAAGGCGCCACTCCAGCCTCATGCGTTGCACGCTTCCTCGGCACGGATCCGTCGGGTCCCCTCGCTCCGCGCTGACGTGCTGGGGATGCTCTACCGCGACCATGTCATCCGTGTACATCGCAGCCACAACGGCTGGGTACACCTCACCAACACCGCGAGCGGCGTCACGGGATGGACGAGTGGCGACCTGGTGTACCGCGCGGGCGGCGCCTGCACCGGCTGACGCCCACGGCCACCCGGAACGCCCTGTCAGGGTGGCCCTCCGGGTCGCCCGTCGTGGCAGCCCCTAGTTGGCCGTAGCTGCCGTTCACGACTCCGGCCATCGACGCCCAACCGGACAGCTGCTCGAAGGCCGACGGGCGAAGCGGCGCTCTGCTCCACCAACCGGGGCAGGCATGAGCACCGTTGCGCCTGCATCATTGTGAGGCTGGGCCAACAATCAGGATCGTTCGGCCGGTGAAGAGGCAGTACTCCAACCGTGCCCTACTCCGGCACGTGTGTGCCGCGCGAGTACTGAGCACGCACCACTCCGGAGGGCGCTTCGCCCATAGAGACACGCTGAAGTGAGTTCATGCGAGCGGCCGGCGGGCTCTGCGGACTAGCGTGGTGATCATGATTGCCTGGCAGATGCGGTTGGCTACGCAGGCGGACGTCGAAATGATGGCTTCACTCCGTACTTGGGTGATGCGAGAAGACTTTGAAAGGTCCGGACGGTACGACGAGCATCGACTGCGACAGAGGGTGCGAGACCGATTCAGTCCAGGACGTTGCCGTCACGACGACCCTCCGCTGCGCTTCACTGGGCGGGCGACACAGTGACCGTCGACATTGCTGTTGTGGGAAACGGCGTCCTCGGCTTGTCCGCGGCACTGGAAGTGGCCCGCCGGGACACCGGCCTGCGCATTGCCGTTGTCGGAACACCGGGCCGGGCCGGGGCGGCCACTCCAGCGGCCGGCGCCATGCTCAACTGTTTCGGCGAGGTGACGCAGTACACCACCCGTCATCCCGCCGCCGCGGCCCGTTTCGCGCTCGCGCGGCGGGCTTTGGACGCCTGGCCGGACTGGCTCGCGCGGCTCGCCGACGAGGCAGGAGAAGTAGCCGGAGGTGTTGGGCTGCGCAACAGCCACACTCCCGGCACCTTCGTGATTCTGAGCGCCCGATCGGGACGCATCACCGATCGGAACTTCGAGGCCATGTGCAGTGCGCTGGTCGAGCATGGCGAGCCGCACGAGACGGTCGATCCCGCTGATATCGCCGGCCTCGCGCCTCGTCCTGACGCGCGGCCTCTGCGCGCGCTCCATCTTCAGCGCGAAGGAACCGTCGACGCCCGCCGCGTCCTGGCCGCCCTCGAAGCAGCGGCCGCCACCCGCGGCGTGCAGTTCCTTTCCGCCACCGCCACCGCGCTGGTCGCGGACAACGGAACCGTGCGAGGGGTTCGGCTGGACGACGGCCGGACGCTGAAGGCGACCCAGGTGGTCCTGGCAGCCGGCAGCATGAGCGGTGCACTGGCTGCAACCGTGCTGCCCCCCGGCGCCGTTCCGCCCATGCTCCACGGCACAGGACTGGCCATCCTTACCCGCCGAGACCACCCCGGCGGTGTCACGCATACCGTGCGCACTCCCAACCGGGCCGCCACCTGCGGCTTGCACGTCCTGCCGTCTCCCGGCGGGCACTACATCGGCGCCACCAGCGTCATCACTCCACAACCGGGCGCCGGGCCGGAAGTGGGGACCGCCCAGGAGATGCTGCGAGCCGCCTGCGAACAGATCGACCAACAGCTCTCCGCGGCCCAGGTCACCGCCTGGCTGTGCGGGCGCCGCCCCATCCCATTGGACTGCTTCCCCCTGCTCGGCCCCTCCCGCAGCATTGACGGCCTAGTCTTCGCCACCGGCACTTACCGCGACGGCTTTCACTGCTCACCCGTCATCGCGCGGTACATCGCCGACACCCTGCTCGACAGCAGCACCCCACCGGACAAGGACCTGTCCTGGTTGACTCCCGAACGTCCACCGGTGCAGACCATGACCGTCCCCCAGGCTCTCGACGAAGCCGTCGCTCACTGCATGGACGCCGGCTACGAACACGACTTGCGCATCCCCGCACTACTGGGCGACACCCACCTCGCCGACGGCCTTCGCCAACGCGCCGAGCACCTCTACGAGCACCTGCCCCACTCGATCGCCCTCCAGCCCGAAATCATCATCTCGCAACTCCTGCTCCCCGCCCGCAGCCCCAGGGAGACACAGCCCCTCATCTGGCTGTCGGACTACCTGCATGCCGCCCACAAGCACTACGGGCGCCTTGAGCAGGCCACCTGAGCATCGTCAGTGGGCGGTGGGTCTGGGCTTGCCGTGGGTGTCGCAGGGCAGCTTGTACTTGCCGTAAGCGGTGGTGAAGTCTTCGGTGATGTCGGCGTCGACGGTTTTCATCGCGGTGGGGGAGACGGCGATATAGCCACTGAAGGGCCGTTCGATGTCGCGGATGACGAGCAGGACGCTGGTCAGCAGGGCGGTCAGGACCACCAGGCCAACGGTGACCAGGGCGGTGTTCTTGCGTGGCAGACACAGGCCGAGGGTGACGACGAGGAAGGCGAGCGCTGCGAGCATGAGCCAGTACACGGCGTTGGGGATCGCGGGTGTGGATTCGGCGATGCGTGTCTGGCGGGCTTGGGAGCGTTCCTTGTCGGCGGCCAACAGCAGCCCGAAAGCCGACGCGTCGTCACCCATGGCTTTGAGCGCTGCGCGGAGGTCGGTGCTCCACACGCTGGGGACGGAGGATCCGTGTCCGTGGGCCAGGGCCGGCCACTCGTGGGCTTCGACGGCCCGTACATAGCAGACGACGTCGCCCTGCAGCCGCTGGCGCTGTGCCGCGGGGGCGTAGTCGGCGACTTCGAACATGTGGTCCGCCATGCCGGCCTCTTTACGGACGGCCTCGTCAGCCTTCCCGTTGGAGCCGGAAGCAGTGACCAGGACGAACGCGAGAACAAAGACGGTCAGGGTCTGCAGGGGCAGCACGAAGTCCCGAATGGTCAGCGCGGGGGTCTCGTTCGCCTCCAGGCCTTTACGCAGCAGACGGTGCCCGACGACCCCGGCTGCCAGCGCCAGGACCGCGACAACAATGGTGGTGATGACCAACGGGAACTCCCCGGGGGTTGCCGTGATGTCGCTCGGACCCACCGATGATCGACGGCCACAGGCCACACCCACGGCGTCGACACGGCCGACGGGCATTGTTCACACCGTCGCGTCATGGGGATCTTCTACTGATCAATGGTCTCTTGCCGGGGCCCACGTCGCAGGACCGTACGGGTAGCCGGTGCGCTCAGGAGCAAGCTGTGTCACACCATGACTCCGCTGTCACAGCAGTGGGAAGTGCGGTGCCGCTGTTTGAGTCGGTACGGAATCAGCGCGTTCGCAAAGGTCGACGTCGTCCAGGATCTGCTTCGCAAGCAGGGGTCGGAGTCGACGGCGGAGCCTCAGCCGACGGCTCGGAGCCGTCGGCTGACTGGCTCTGACGAAAGCGGTTGACCCAGGTGTTGGGCTTCGTCTCGGGTATGACCTGCTGGCGTCCCCTGGCCGCCTGGAACGAGGCGGGCGTGTGGGACCGGCTGCACGCTGTGCTGCTCAACGAGCTGCGGTCGAAGAACCAGCTGGACTGGTCGCGGGCGGTGATCGGCTCTTCCCACGTCCGGGCGGCCCGACGGGGCCCTGAAGCGAGGCGACGACATCCACGAAGCATTCCTCGGCCTCGCCGTCTGCCTGATCACCCACCGCCGCGTCCAACGGCTTTGCCGGGGTCACTTATGCGTTCGTAACCCTTGGCGACCGGCTTTCCCTTCAGGCCGTGTGCGTGCGGCACTGAAGGAGACAAGAGGAAAGCGCACGCCATCAGTGCGGCGGCGGCCAAAGGAACGTAGGCGACGCCAAGAGTCCCTACAACGGCCCCGCCCGTAGCGGCGGCGAAGCCGGTGCCGAGGTAGAGCCCGGAGATGTTCAGCGACACCGCGGTCATCCCTGCAGAAGGCCCGGCGGCGGTCAAGATGCTGCCCTGCACCGGTGGGGTAAGGGCCCAGGCGAAGAACGCCCAACAGGCAATCACCACGGCCAGAACGTATCGATCGCCGATGCCGCTGAAGACGAGCCCGGCGGCCAGAGCGAGTGCGATGGCGTGACCCGCGAGAACCCGCCGCAGGCTTCGCTGCGGACCCCAGGCATCCGCGGCCCGCCCCGACAACAAGGCTCCAGCGAGGCCGGAGGCACCGACGAGGAACAACACGAACGACAGCAGGCCGTACGAGCCCCCTGCGACCTTGGACGTGTACGGCCCGAGGTAGGTGTAGAACAGCAGGCCACCGCTCGCCGCCAGGAATGTCACTGTCACCAGGCGGAGTACTGAACGATTGCGCAGCGGTGCCAGACGTTCCCGCAGCGGAGCCGGGGCGCCGCCGGGAACGGGTGGTGCGGTGGCCAGCAGACCCGCAGCTGCGACTGCTCCGACCGCGGCGATCGTCCAGAAGGTCGCGCGCCATCCGAAGGCCCCGCCCAGCCACGAACCCAACGGCACTCCGCTGAACAGCGCGGCGGTCATCCCGGCCGTCACGACACCCAGGTACCGCCCTTGCGCTCCGTCGGGGGCGCCGGCGGCTGCCGTGGCGAACGCCGCCGAGGCCACCGCCGCCGCACACAAGGCAGCCGCCACACGCGCACCCATCAGGAACCAGTAGCCAGGGGCGAGTGCTGCTGCTGCGTTGGCCAGGACAAACAGCAAGAGACCGACGACCAGCACCGTCCGCTTCGCGAAGCGTTCACAGACCACCGACAGAGTGGGTGCGCCGACGGCGTAGACCACGGCGAAGACGGTCACCAGCTGCCCGGCGGCGGCAACGCTCACCTCCAGGTCGTCGGCGACAGCGGGCAGCACGCCGGCGATGACGAACTCGTCGGTGGCCGTAACCAGCAGGGCCAGGAACAAGACGTACAGCCAGCCCGGCAGGGCAACTCTTTTTTGCATCGGTCTCCTACCTCCGTGGAACGCGGCACGTCCGTCGCACGCTAGGTAGTGACACCGGTGTCAAGGTCAAGCGCCGGAGCGCAGCAGCTGCGCGAAGCCCTCCGTGTCCTCCGCTCCGGCCCGAAGATGGGCGATGCGCTCCACCAGTTCCGTCCGGTGCCGCTGGAGTTCTGCCGCCTTGGCCTCCACGACGGACAGGCGCTGCTCGTACATGGCAAGCACTTCGTCGGGGCTGCTGTCGCAGGCCAGGAATTCCTCGGTCTTCATGTCCAGGCAGGGAGTCACCACGCGGATGTCCTCTGCCGTGAGCCCGGCTCCGAGCAACTCCCGCACGTTCAGGACCCGGTTGACCGCTCGCGCGTCGTACTCCCGCCAGCCCTTGCTCGTCCGTGCTGCTTCGAGCAGACCCTGCTGCTCGTAGTAGCGAATCGAGCGGCGGCTTGCGCCAGTGCGCTCGGACAGCTCCCCGATCTGCATGATCGCCTCCTCGTAACTTTCCGGCCCACGGTACGTGCGTTCTCGCCCTGGCCCGCTTGGTCTGGCTGTCCTTCGGGCGGTTCTCGCGCAGGACATCGCCAGGGGTCCGCTGGGACCTTCTCACGCCGTGCTGCGGCCGTGCTCGCCGGAGGCTCAAACGAACGGACCCAGCGCGGCTTCGGCTGCCGGGTAAGCCTCGGATGGTCGATAAGTGCATGTCGTGCTCCCGTGGCTCGTTGGCAGCGGACCGGCCGCGGGGGCGCCCACGCCAGCGCACTAAAAAGAAAACTAAAAATAAAAGAATAAAAAAA